>JBILLV010000332.1:0-10201 GCA_044375895.1 Polyangiales bacterium
CTCGCCCGGCCGCACGATCGCGAGCGTGTTGGCGTGCACCGAGCGCTGCGCGTACCAGCTCACCCAGTGCCGCGTCTCGTAGCCGTCCCACGACCCCGTGTGCGCCGCGAGGGGCGCGCCGCGGTAGATCTGAAAACTCCCCGCCTCGATGTGCTGCCGCCGCGTGAACCAGTCGCCGCACGACAGCACCACGTGGGCCGCCCCCGGGTCGTCCCACCCGCCGCGCATCACCACCACGTCGCTCGTCCCCGGCGCGAGGTGCGCCCCGAGCGGCAGCTCCGCGCGGGCGGGCCGGGCCGTGCGCATCGGGTCGTAGAACACCACCTGGTGCCACGCCTCCCCGCCCGTGTAGTCCTGCCCCGGCGGGAGCCGCAGCGTCACCTCGTTCGACAGCGCCTGCGCCACGGGGAGGCCCGTCGCCCACGCGAGCATGTCGAGCACGGGGCGGTTGCCCGTCGCGCCCGGCGGCGTCTCCCCGGGGGCGTCGCCGAAGGCTGGGAAGCGCAGGTCGGGACGGAGCCCGTAGGCGTAATACGACGCCAGCCCGCCGAAGGGATCGCCCGCGCCCCGCGCCCAGGCGACGAGGTCTTCACCCGTGGCCGTCGTCCACGCGACCGCGAAGTAGAGGGCGTAGCGGGCGACGTAGGCGTTCATCCACGCGGGGCCCTCGGGCCACCACCCACGCGTGTAGCCCATGGCCGGGAGCAGCGCGCTCCGCCAGCGCGCGTTGGCGTACGCGATGTAGCGCTGCGCGGGCGTCATGGGCGTGTCAGAGGCCGACGCGAGGGCGAGGCCCACCAGGCCCACCGTGGCGGCCTGCGCGTAGGCCTCCGACGAGAAGACGTCGCGCGGCTCGTGGGTGATGGCGTAGTCCGCGTACGACTCCAGGTACGACTGGAGCGTCGCGCGGCCGTCGGGCGGGAGCGCGTCGTAGAGCCAGTCGTAGGCCACCGCGAGGTGCAGCGCGCGCGGCGCGTGGGCGAGGTGCTGCCCCGACTCGTCGCCCCGATCGACCGCAGGGCCCACCCGGTTGGCCTCGTCGCGCACGGCGTTGAGCGCCGCGTCTTCGCCGTAGAGGAGGTACCGCAGCGCGTTGTTGATGAGCGTCAGCGGCGGGTTGCGCTGAAAGGGGACGCTCGACGGGAGCGGCGCGGCGATGCGGCACGCGCGCGCCCACGGCCCCGCCCCCGAGGTGCACCGGCCGCGCGCGGTGGCGGGCGCGATGCCGCGTTGACCGGCGGCGTTGAGGAAGAGCCGCGGGTGGTACGGGCGAACCGACTGCCCGGCGGCGACGACGCCGTAGGCGGTGACTGCGAGCGAGAGGGAGAGGGAAGCGAGGCGTCGGGACGGGGGAAGCACGCTCGGAGACTACCGCATGCGACGGGGCCTACGGGTGCTGTGACGGGTCGCTGGTGACCGTGATGCGATACGGACGGTTCTCGCCCTGACGGTAGGTGCCCACCCAGACCTGGTAGAGGCCGTCGGGGAAGGTGCCCTGGATGCCCGGGTTGAGCTGGTACCGGTCGTCGTTGCAGACGATCGAGCCGTCGGGGCGACGGATCACCAGCGTCGTGTCGGCCGCCGACAGCACGAACACCGACAGGAACGACTGCGGCGCGCGGACCATCATCAGGTGCGACGGCGCCGCCTGCATCCAGCCGCGGCAGGTGCCGTCGCCGCGGGTGCCGCTCGACGCGTCGAAGACCCCGTCCGTCCGACCCATCACGGCGATGGGGCGACGCGGCACGACCGGCACGTTGATGGGGCGACCCGCGGGGCGCAGCGAGGGGTCGAGGTTGCCCAGCGAGCCGCCACCGCCACCGTTTTGAGGCGCCGGGATGTTGGGCTGAATCTGGCTGCGGCCCGGCACCACGTTGTTGAGCTCCGTGATGCCGAGCTGATAGGGCGCCACCGTCCCCTGCGCGTAGCTGCCGACGTAGATGTCGTAGCGACCGGGCGGGAGGCCGCGGAGGTCGACGCCGGGGTTCTGCCCGTAGGTGTCGTCGGCGCACCAGGTCCGCGAGACGCCGCGGATCATCAGCGTGGTGTCCTGCCCCGACTCCGCGAACACGCGCAGGAAGCGGAAGCCCGTCGCCGTCGTGAGGATGAAGCTCGGCTGCGCGGAGATGAAGCCCCGGCAGTCGCTCTGCACCGTGGACGCGACGACCGGACCGCCCGACTGCCCGGGGTAGCGCTGCGGGTCGGGCATGAAGCCCGACGACAGGTTGATGGCCTGCGCCGACACCATGGGCGCCGCGAGGGAGGCTGCGAGGAAGGCGATGGGTGCGATGGGGTGCGTGAGCTTCATGGTGGGATCGTCCGGGCGCGGCGCGGGGTGCGCGGGCGGCGCGTATCCTCACGGCACGGCCCGCGCGGGTCAAGGGCTCATGCGACGCAGCGTCCGGGCCGCGGATTCACTGGGAGGAGAAATGCAGCTCGTCGAAGATCGGGCCGCTCACGACCACCGGGGTGGGGAAGCGCACCGCCCGAATCGCGTCGGCGATGCAGCTGTTCACCTCGTCGGGCGCGCCGTTGACGCTCACCGCGCTCGGCGACCCGTCGGCGTTGATGCTGTAGTGCAGGCGAATGCTGACGCGGACGTTGCCGCCGGGGGGCGCGTGGTCCTGGTAGCACTGGATGAAGGTCGGGTGCTGGCGACGCATCACGCCGGCCACCGCGCGGGTGTAGTCCACCGACGGAGACTCCACCGTCGCGGCGTCGGCCGTCGTCTCCGGTTCGGCGCCGTGCGGACGGGCGACGCGGGCGTCGGCACGAAGCGCCACCGCCGCCTCGCGCGGATGGGTCGCGGCGTCGTGCACCTGCACCAGCACCGCGACCTCCGGCAGCGCCGTGGCGTCGGGGGCCGCCTCGACCACCGCCGCAGCATCGGGCGGCGTCACCACGCTGACATCGGGGGCCGCCGCGACCGGCGCCCCATCGGCGACCACCAGGGCGGCGTCGCGCGCCGCGGTCGCGGGCCGCTCCGCATCCACCGCGTGAGGGCGCTTGATGCCCAGGAAGACGGCGACGGCGATGCCCACCGGGCCGAGCACCGCGAGCGCGAGGGGCCCGACGCGGCGGCCAAACGTGCGCGGCTGCGTGTCGTCTGGGGGCGGCAGTGACACGGGCTGCGGCGCCGAGGTGTCACCGACCATCGTCGCGTCGAAGGCGAAGGGCTGATCGTCCTTCGGCGCGGGCACCTCCAGGCTGTACCCGCGCGGCGCCGTCGAGCCGCGCAGCGGGGCCGTCGCGGGGGGCGTCGGGGGCGTCGGGGTCGCAGGGGAAGGCGGGCGCGTGGAGACGCCGCGCGCGGGCGTCGAGCGGCGCTGGACGGCCGCCACGGGGACGGGCTCGGCGTCGCCCATCACGTCTTCGAAGGCCGCGAGCGCCTCGTCGGCGTCGGCGAAGCGGTGCGCCTGGTCGCGGTGGACGCAGCGCTCAAACCACCCGTCGAACCCGTCGGGCAGGTAGCGGTCGGCCGAGAACTCCGCCGCCCGCTCCGACGCCGGCGCGATCGGGTCCATGAGGATCTCGCACATCTGCCCGATCACCGACGGGGCCTCGAGGTGCGCGGTCTTCCAGTAGATCTCGCCCGTGAGGAGGTAGAAGGCGATGAGCCCGAGGGCCCACACGTCCGTGCTCGCCGCGATGGCGCCGCCGCGGTCGGCCTGCTCGGGCGACATCCAGCGGGGCGAGCCGATGGCCTGCGTCTGCGTGCTGTTGCCGGTGTTCTCCCGCAGCAGCTTGGCGATGCCGAAATCGAGGATCTTCGCGGTGAAGGCGACGCCCTCGCGGCGCGGCACGGCGAGGAAGATGTTCTCGGGCTTGAGGTCGCGGTGGACGAGGCCCATCTTGTGGGCGCGACCGAGCGCGTGGCACACCTGCCGGAAGATCTCGAGCACCTCGCCCGGGGGCAGCCGTCGACGCTCCGCCATCACGGCCTTGAGGTCGGCGCCCTTGAGGAGCTCCATGGCGATCCACGGGGTGTTGGTGTCGGCGTCGATGCCCGCCCCCACCATCTCGACGAGGTGGTCGCTGTCGATCGCCGCCCCCGCGCGGGCCTCCTGGATGAAGCGTCGGCGCGCGCTGTCGTCGCCCTCGTACTGGGCGTGCATCACCTTGACGGCGCGGCGCTTCCCCGTGCTCTGCTGCAGGGCCACATAGACCGTCCCCATCCCGCCCTGTGCGAGCTTCTCCAGGATCTCATAGTCCTGGCCGAAGACCATGCCCGGCTTGAGGTGGGTCGGAAGCATCGAGATCCTGCGCCGACCACACCGTTACGGTCATGTCGCGCTGCGTGTCAACATTCAGCGCGCGCCGTAGCACCGCCCGCGCGGGATTCGACGTATGTTCTGCCCGTGATGAACACGGGACGCGCGCTCGGGGCCGCGGTGTGGGGGCGCAAGGCCGCGCGCCTCCCCGACGAGGGCACGCTGCTGGTCTGCACCGACCTGCAGGGCAACCTCGGGGACTACGAGGCCATGAAGGCGCTGTATTTTGCGGAGGAGCGCGCGGGTCACCGCCCCGTGCTGCTCTTCTGCGGCGACATGGTGCACGGCCCCTCGCCCGACCTCCTCGCCCCCGGGGCGTGGCCTGAACACCTCGGGACACCCTACGCGGACGCCTCCCGCGAGCTCATCCTCGACTTCGAAGCCTTCACCCGCGAGCACCGCGCCCTGAGCGTGCTCGGCAACCACGAGCACGCGCACATCGGCGGGCCGCGGGTGCCGAAATTCTACCCCGACGAGGCCGCCGTCCTCGACGCGGCGCTCGGCGACGAGCGCGAGCGCGTGCACGCCTTCCTCCGCACCTGGCCCCTCCTCGCGGTGGCACCGTGCGGGGCGGTGTTCACCCACGGCGCCCCGCGCGCCTCCGAGGCCTGCCTCGAAGATTTCGAATCGCTCACCTACGACGGCTTCGGCCGAGCCCCCCTCGGCGCGATGCACGCCCTCGGCACCGTCGGCGCGCTCCTCTGGGCCCGCAGCGCCACCCCCGCGCAGGCCCGTAGCCTCCTCGCCGGCACCGCCCTCGACGGCCGCCCCAACGCCTTCGTCGCCTTCGGGCACGACGTGGTCGTCGAAGGCTACGAAATCACGGGCGACGAACAGATTTGCGTTTCTACGTCCTTCGGACTCCATGATAGAGACAAAGTGTTCCTCCGTTTGGATCTGTCTCGCCGCCACTATGCCTCGGTGAACGATCTGCGCGAGGGCGTGGAGATCCTCCCTCTCCATCCCTTGCGCGAAAATTGACGGTGTTGACGGATCGCTCACCATACCGCCCGACGGCCCCCCGAGGCCGATGGAACGAATGGTCCGATTGTGTCCACAGTGCGGCGTCGTCGCGCCGCAGCGTAGCCAGCGCTGCCTCATCTGCGAGCTGCCGCTCGGCGCCAACACGCTCGCGCGCCCCGAGGCGCCGGCGGGGCGCGTGTGGGCCTCGCTGTGGTGCTGGTTTCGCTGCCCGACGTGCAGCGTGGACGTCCCCGTCGACGACTTCGCCACCGACGCGCTGACGTGCCCCTCCTGCGGCGGATCGCACGGCCTCCGCGGCCTCCGCCGCGCCTTCGACCACGCCCACGCGGTGGGCGACCTCGCCGGCCCCGACCCCGAAGGGCGCTTCCCCGACCCGCGCGTCTCGGTCGCGGCCGACAACCCCTTCAAGGCCTTCGGCGTGCTCCAGTCGGTCTCCGAAGATCGCCACGACGAGCTCGTCACCGAAGACGGCGTCCGTCGTGTGGCCGTGAGCGTGCGGGTCGCGCCGGGTCACCCCCTCTGCGACGAGTGCAACAACCCGCTCACCGTCACCGCCGAGGGGGGCACGCTCGCGGCGCACTGCTCGGGCTGCGCGCTCCGCTTCCGCTCCCGCGTCCCCGCCGTGGCGCTCACCAACCTCGGGAGCGTCTCCGGGGTCATCTCCACCGCCCACCGCGAGGAACGCCCCGTCGCCGCGGTCGAGCGCGACGACGACGACGCGCCCCCGCGCTTCCGCTGCCCCGACTGCACCACGGCCCTCGGCGACCCCGCGGGGCGGCGCACGCTCACCTGCGAGATGTGTCGACTCGTGAGCGTGGTCCCCCCGACGCACTGGCGGGTGCGGGCTGGCGACGCGATCCCGCTGCAGCGCGCGTGGGTGCTCTTCGACGGCCCTTCGCGCATGCGGGAGGAGCTCACCCGCACCGTGCGCAAGCGGGCCGAGCACAACGTCCGCACCACGAGCTCGCCGCGACCGCCGCCGATGGAGGCGAGGACCAGCACCCCGCCGCCGACCCCGCCGCCCCCGCAGGCGTCGCCCCCGCGGGTCGCCACGCCCACCCCGCCGCCGCCCGAAGCGCCGCCGCCGCAACCCGCCGCGCAGAAGCCCCGCCGCCCGGTCGAGGTGCGCGGCTTCGCCCACGAGATGCAGGGCGAGATGGCCTCCGAGCTCTCCGCCATCCGCGAGTCCAACGAGCGCCTGAGGCGGCGCAACCTGCTGTTCGCCGCCGTCATGGTCGCGGCGTTCTGCGCGCTCTCGCTCGGCGCGCTGCTGCTGGTGCGCTGACGCAGTCTAGACGCGCTCGACCGAGACGACGCCCTTCACCTTCTGGAGCTGGCGGATCACGTTCTTGAGGGCGCCGAGGTCGGTGGTGGTGAAGGAGAAGAGGTTGAGCGCGCGCTCGGCCTCGGCCGCCCGGCAGTTGGCCTCCTCGATGTTCACCCCGCACTTGGAGAAGGTCTGGCCCACCTCCGCGAGGATGCCCGGGCGGTTGGCGGTGATCACCCGGAGGCACACCGAGCGGGGCACCTTCGCCCCCGCGTCCCACTCCACCTTCACCTTGCGCTCGGGGTCGAGGTCGAGGCTGCGCGAGCACGACCGGCGGTGCACCGTGATGCCCCGGCCGCGCGTGATGAAGCCCACGATCTCGTCGCCCGGCAGCGCCGAACAGCACTTGGAAAACCGCACCAGCACGTCGGGCTCGCCCGACACCAGGATGCCGTTGGTGTCGCGCCCGGTGACCTTGCGGATGACCTTCTCGACCGTCCCCTCGACGATGGCCGCGGGGGCCTTGCTCTCCGGCGGCACGAGCGCGCGCACCACCTCCTCGGTCGAGAGCCGGCCGTAGCCCACCTGGATGAGCAGCTCCTCCACCGAGCCCACCCGCGCGGCCTCGACGGCCTTGGTGATCGTCCCCGTCTTGACCACCTTGTTGTAGCTGAGCCCCGCCGTGTGGAGCGCGCGCTCGAGCAGCTCGCGGCCCAGGCGCAGCGAGCGCTCGCGCTGCTCGCTGCGGAGGTAGGCGCGGATCTTCCCGCGGGCCTTCGAGGTGACCGCGTGCTCCAGCCAGTCCTTGGTGGGGTGCCGCGCCGTCTCCGTGATGATCTCGATCACGTCGCCCGAGCGGAGCTGCGAGCGGAGCGGGACGATCTGCCCGTTGACCCGCGCGCCGGCGCAGCGGTCGCCCACGTCGGAGTGGATGGCGTAGGCGAAATCGATCGGCGTCGCGCCCCGCGGAAACACCCGCACGTCGCCCTTCGGCGTGAAGACGTACACCTCGTCCTGGAAGAGGTCGACCTTGACGCTCTCCAGAAACTCCTGCGGGTCCTTGAGCTCCTTCTGCCAGTCCATGAGCTGGCGGAGCCAGTGGAAGCGCTGCGCGTCCTTGTAGTCGATGACCCCGTCGTGGCCCGCGCCGCTCCGCCCCTTCTCCTTGTATTTCCAGTGCGCCGCGATGCCGAGCTCGGCGACGCGGTGCATGTCGGCCGTGCGGATCTGCACCTCCATCCGCTCGCGCTCGGGGCCGAGCACGGTGGTGTGGAGCGACTGGTACATGTTGGGCTTCGGCAGCGCGATGTAGTCCTTGAAGCGCCCCGGGATGGGCGTGAACATCCCGTGGATCACCCCCAGCACCGCGTAGCAGTCGGCCGCCGACTCGACGATCGCGCGGAAGCCCACCACGTCGTACACCTGCTCGAAATCGCAGTGCGACGACTTCATCTTCCGGTAGATGGAGTAGACGTGCTTCACGCGCCCCGACACCTGCGCGTTGAAGCCGGCCTCCGCGAGGCGGCTGGAGAGCAGCGCCGACGTGCGCTGGATGTACGCCTCCTTCTGCCGGATGAGGGCCTCGGACTTCTCGGCGATCTGCTTGTGCGCGTCGGGGTCGGTGTAGCGGAAGGAGAGGTCTTCGAGCTCGGACTTCATCCACGAGATGCCGAGGCGGTTGGCCAGCGGCGCGTAGATCTCGATCGTCTCGCGCGCGATGCGCTCCTGCGCGTCGGGCTTCATGTGGTCGAGCGTGCGCATGTTGTCGAGGCGATCGGCGAGCTTCACGAGGAGCACGCGGATGTCCTTCGCCATGTGCAGGAGCATCTTGCGGAAGCTCTCGGCCTGACGATCCTCCTTCGAGATGAAGTTGAACTTCGAGAGCTTCGTGACCCCGTCGACGAGGAAGGCCACCTCGTCGCCGAACTCCCGCTGCACGTCTTCGACGGTGGCCTTGGTGTCCTCCACCGTGTCGTGCAGGAGGGCCGCGCAGAGCGACGCGGTGTCGAGCTTCAGCTCGGTGATCACCCGCGCGACCGAGACCGGGTGCGTAAAATACGCCTCTCCTGACTTGCGGAGCTGCCCGTCGTGGTGGCGCCGCCCGAAGTCGAACGCGCTCTTGATGAGCCCTACGTCCGCCTCGGGGTGGTAGGCGGTGACCCGCCCGATGAGGTCGGTTTGAAGCGAGTCCATCCTGGTTGAAGATCCTTAAGCCTGCCGTAACGTCTCGGCAACGGTATTCTCCCCGCCGATGTTTCGAAACCTCGTCTCGCTCTCCCCCGTCACGCGCCGCATCCTCGGAGCCGCCGCCCTCTGCCTCGGCGTCTACGTGGTCGCGGGCCAGCTCCGCGGGAGCGCGCCGCGCGAGGTGGAGGTGCGCCTCGCGCTCGCGGGCTACAGCCGCCCGGTGCGCGCGGTCGACGTGAGCTTCTCGCGCGGTGACGTCGCGCTACGCGGGCTGCACCGACGGTTTCAGGGCGACGCCCCCGCGACCCTCCACGAGACCGTATCGCTGCCGGAAGGGCGGCTGCGCGCGACGGTCTCGGTGACGCTGGAGGGCGTGGTGGCCGAGGCCGAATCGACCGTGACGGTCACCGCCGGGGAGCCCTTGACGCTCCCGACGCCAGCTTCCCCTTGATGTTTCCCCTGGAGCTCTCGTATCCAGTCGCTCCCCCCGTGAACGTCGTCCCCAGCCATTCCTCCCGCACCCTCCTCGTCCGCCTCACCAAGGGCGAGCCCCTGGTCGAGGCCCTCGCCACCCTCGCCCGCGACCACCACGTCGGCGCCGCCACGCTCGTGGGCCGCGGCGTCGTCCAGTCGATCACCCTGGAGAGCTACGACCCGCGCGCCAAGGGCTACGGCGGCCGGCGCTCGTTCGCCGGCGCCATCGAGCTCACCGCGCTCCACGGCACCATCATGCAGGGCCCTGGGGATGTGCTCGTGCAGCTCCAGGCCACCGTCGCCCGCGAGACCGACAACGGCATGCAGTGCCTCGGCGGCAACCTCGTCGACGCGCAGGTGGTGGCCGTGGACGTCACCGTCTTCGCCCACGACGACGTGCGCATGACCCTCCAGGTCGACGCCGCCACCGGGCTCCCCTCGTGGCGCGCGGAGTCGGCCTCCGTGGCCGCGGTGGCCCCGCGCAGAGAGCCCCCGGCGGAGCGCGCGGCGCCGGTCGTCGAGCGCGTCGCCCCCGTGGTCGAGCGGGCGGCCCCCATCGTCGAGCGCGCCTCGCCGCGCGCCGAGCGCCTCGCGTCCGAGCGCCCCGCCGCCGCGGCCGCCGCCGCGGCCAAGACGACCCTCGCCGACGTGGCCCGCGCACTCGAGGCGATGCCCGCCCGCGCGGACGAGCGCGAGGACGTCGACACGGATTTTCAGCCCGGCGACTACGTGCTCCACCCGGCCTGGGGCTACTGCGAGGTGCTGCGCGACTCCGACGCCGAGACGCTCAACATCAAGCTCCTCGACCGCGGCTCGACGCGCACCATCAAGGCCGACATCTTCGAAGTGGAGCTGCGCCCCCCGAAGGACGGCCACCGCGTGTGGATGCTCAAGCCCCGCGCGCGGGGGTGAGCGCCGGTGTTCGGGCTGACATCGTCGCTCGATCTGGCGTGTGACGCGCTCGCGCTCCCGGGCGAGCGCTCGCTGCGGGCCTCCCGTCGCGTCGGCGCGGTGTCGG
>JBILLV010000333.1:0-10073 GCA_044375895.1 Polyangiales bacterium
GCACGCGCGAACGGGTGTAAAGGTCTCGCGTCACCATGCGCCCCACGTTGCTGCTCCTCCTCGGCCTTGCTTCCGCATGTCGCAGCGCGCCGACGGCTTCACCGACGCCGTCATCCCGCCCCATGCCGGCGCTGCTGCGGGTGCGCGTGATCTTCGACGGAGCAGCGCGCGCGCCGACGGAGGGGCGCGTCGCGGTGGCGTGGTTCACGCGGGCCGAGTGGACGGCCTTCCACGACGAGCACGCGATGGCGCCGCTCGTGGCGATGTTTCCGCGCGTGGTGACGGCACCCGCGCGCGTGGGGGAGGGCGCTGCCCCCGTGGTGGTGACGCTGCCCGACGCGCCGACGGAGGCCGCGGTGGTGTTCGCGGTGTTCGACGGCCGCGGGCGCTTCTTCGACACGCTGCTCGGCGAGGTGGAGGGCAACGCGGTGGGCGACGCCCACGTGACCGAGCGCGGCGCGACGGTGCACCTCACGCTCCGATCGGCCGTGCCCGCGCGACCCGAGCGCTGCACGGGGGAGCGTTACCAGCTCCTCACGCTTGACGCCCACGAGGTGGCCGGGACGATCGGCAACCCCACCGCGCGGCGCCTGTGCGCGTACCTCCCTTCGACGTATGCGACGCAGCCCGCGCGGCGCTACCCGGTGGTCTACGTGCTCCCCGGGCTCAGCAGCACCGACGCGATGGTCACGGGCGGGTTCGGCGCCATCGCCGACGCGGTGGGTCGGGAGGCGATCTACGTGGGGGTCGACACCTCCACGCGGGCGGGGTCGAGCTACCTCATCGACAGCCCGCGCACGGGGGCGTGGGAGCGCTTCCTCGTCGAGCGCGCGGTGGGCGCGGTGGACGGGCGACTGCGCACGATCGCGGAGGCGGGCGCGCGGGCCGCGGCGGGGCACTCGACGGGGGGCTTCGACGCGGTGTCGATCGCGCTGCGTCACCCCGAGGTGTTCGGCGCGGTGGGCGCGTCGTCACCCGATGGGCTCGATCTCGAAGCGTGGATGCTCGGCGACGACGGCCGCGTCGATCCGCTCTGGCTGGGCTGGATGCGCGTCGAGGACGCGATGGGTGGCTCCGGGCAGTTTGCGAGCTACGGCGCCGACTGGTCGCCCGACGCGAGCGAGGCGCGCGGCTTCGCGTGGCCGGTGAACCTCACGACGGGCGCGGTGATCCCCGCGGTGTGGGCACGGTGGCGCGCGCAGAGCCCGGTGACGTGGCTGGCGACGGAGGCGGGCCTCGCGCGGGCGCGGCGGCTGGCGGGGCGGATGTACCTGACGTGCGGGCGGCGCGATGAGGCGCGGCTGTTCGAGCCGACCGAGCGCTTCCACGACGCGCTGGAGCGGGCGGGGGTCGCGCACGTGTGGGCGCCGACGGACTACGGGCACCTGGGGCAGCGGCGGGAGCGGTGGGTGCCGATGCTGCAGCACATTACGGGGGTGATGACGGCGGCGCGGTAGCGGGGCGGCGAACGCTACCGCGAGGTGCGGGACTTCTTGGGGGCGGCCTTCTTCGCCGCGGTCTTCACCTTCGGCGCGGCCTTCTTCGCTGCGGTCTTCACCTTCGGCGCGGCCTTCTTCTTCTTCGCGCCGGGCACGCGGCCGATGCGGGGGTCGTTGGCGCGGATCATCGCGCACACCCGCAGCGCCTCCTCTTCGAAGCGGTCGCCGTCGCTCGGCAGGCACCGCCACGCGCTCTCGCCGGGGCCGAACACCTCGATCGTGCGGAGCGAAGGGAGCTGCGCGCGGAGCGACGCGTGGTGCTCGATCTCGCTCGCGATCCAGAGGCCGCTGTCGACGTCGGCGCCGCCCTTGTCGCGCAGGATGAGCATGATCTTCGGGCCGACGTACACCGCCTGGCAGCCGAACATCGGGCGCGTCACTGGCGACAGCGCCTCCAGCTCATCGAGGATGAAGGGGAAGGGGAACTTCTTCGCGGGCTTCGCCGCGGGGAGCACGTCTCGGGGGCGGGGCATCGGCGGGTGCGCGGACGATACCGCGAACTCGCCGCGCGGGGGTCACACCATCGGGCCGGCGAGGCGGCGCGACTCCGGCCGCAGGTGCCACGACGCGAGGATGAGCCCGAGGAGCACCACCGGCGCCCCCGCGTTGCCCGGCGGATCGCCCGACGCGAGGTGCGAGACGACCGCGCTCACCATGTTGATCACGAAGCCCGCGTAGGCCCACTCCTTGAGGCGGGGAAGTCCGGGCGCGAGCACCGTCGCGACGCCGAGGAGCTTCGCGAGGCCGAGGATCGTCATGAAGTACAGCGGGTAGCCGAGGTGCTGGTACGCCGCCACCATCGGGGGCTGGCGCGTGAGGGTCATGAAGCCCGAGCCCGTCAGCGCGAAGCTGAAGAGCGCGGTGGGGATCCAGTAGCCGAGGTTCTTGTTCATGGACTTGTCTCCGGTGAGGAGAGTGTCGCCGCGCCGAGGGGGCCGCACAAGCGCGCACAAAATCGCATCATCTGCTACAAAACGATGCAAATGCCCGAACTGCCTGAGACCAGCGAGCTCTTGACCTTCGTGCGCACGGTCGAAGCGCGCTCCATTTCGCGCGCGGCCCTCGAGCTCGGGGTGCCTCGGCCCACGGTGGGGCGACGGCTCGCGCGGCTGGAGCAGAAGCTCGGCGCGCGGCTCCTCCGGCGCACCACCCGCACGATGGCGCTCACCGACGCGGGGGAGGCGCTCTTCCACCGGGCGCGGGCGGTGGTGGCGGCGGTGGGCGACGCGCGCGACGCGGTGGTGCACGGCGACGACGCGGTGCGCGGGCTGCTGCGGGTCTCCGTGCCCCCCATGACGGGCGACGGCCTCGGCGCGGTCATCGCGGACTTCCTCGCGGCCTACCCCGAGGTGCGGGTCGAGCTCGAGTCGTCGTCGCGCTACGTCGACCTCGTGGCCGGGGGCTTCGACGTCGCCATCCGCGCGGCCCCTGAGCTCGCGCCGGGGCTCATCGCGCGCAACCTCTTCCGCACGCGCCTCGTCGCGGTGGCGTCGCCCGCGTACCTCACCCGCGCCGGCGTGCCGCGGCGCGCCGCCGACGTCGCGAAGCACGTGTGCCTCGTCGGCTTCGCGCGCGGGGAACACCCGATGACGCACTGGCCTCGCCTGCGCGGCGGTCGCGTGCGGGTGGAGGCCCGCCTCGCGAGCAACGACCTCGCCACGCTCCGCGAGGCCGCGCTGCGGGGCCAGGGGATCGCGCTGCTGCCGCTGCCGCTCGTGTACGACGACCTCGTGGCGGGGAGGCTCACGGCGGTGCTCCCCGAGGTGCTGGGGGCGGAGGTTCGCCTCGCGGTGGTGTACGCCGACCGGGAGCTCGTGCCGCCTGCCGTGCGCGCGCTGGTCGAGGCGGTGGTGCGCTGGGCCAAGGCGAACCCGCTGTTCAGCCGACCGATGCCCGAGTGCCGCGCGACGTCGCCGAAGGCCGCGGCGAATCGACGTCCCCGCGCCCGCGCGTCATTGCCCGCGGCGACATCCTCCCGATAGGCTCCCGCGCCATGGCCGAAATCCTCGCATGCACCCCCTCCCACACGCTCCCTGACGGGCGCGTCGAACTCCTGGGCGCCTCGCGCTCGGTCACCGGCGCGATGACCCGCGTCGAGCTCGGGGGCGCCGTGCTCCTGGTCGACTGCGGCATCGCCCAGGGCCGCGAAGCGCGCGGGTGGCGCATGCCCGACGCCGCGCGCGACGCCCACTGCCTCGTCCTCACGCACGGCCACAACGACCACATCGGCTCGCTCCCGGCGCTGATCCACGGCGGTTGGAGCGGACCGATCCTCGGCACGCGCGCCACGCTCGACGTCGCCCGACTCTCCCTCGAAGACTCGCTCGAAATGAACCAGGTTCCTCACCGGGAGGTGCGGGACTTCTTGCGGACCTTCGACGCGCTGAAGCGGCCGGTGGGGTATGACCGCGCGACGGCCTTCGACGGCTTCGACGGGACGGTCGCGTTTCGTGAGGCGGGCCACATCCTCGGCTCGGCGAGCGTCGAGCTGCGGTCGGGCCGCTCGCGGCTCATCGTGTCGGGCGACCTCGGGCGACCCCACTCCCCCATCCTCCGCGACCCCAACACCGCGTGGGACAGCGACGCGCCCGTCGACCTCGTGGTGATGGAGTGCACCTATGGGTCGCGCGACCACGCCCACGACCACGGCTCCATCGAAGACACCCTCGCCCGCGTGGTGACGGAGACGGTCGCGCGTGGGGGAAAGGTGTTCGTCCCGGCCTTCGCCATCGGGCGGACGCAGACGCTGCTGTGGTTCCTCGATCGGCTGGTGACGGCGGGGCGGATCCCGTCGGTGCCGGTGTTCGTCGACACGCCGATGGGGCTCGCGGTGACCGACCTCTACCACCAGAACCGCGCGCTCTACGACAAGGAGAGCCTCGCGAAGCTGGCCGCGGGCGACGACCCGCTCGACTTCGATAAGCTCTTCTCGATCCAGAAGGGCAAGGAGTCGGCGAAGGTGCGCGCCCACGCGGGGCCGGCGGTGGTGATCGCCGGGAGTGGGATGTGCACCGGCGGACGCATCGTCGGGCACCTCGTCGCGGGCCTGCCCGACCCGCGCAACACGCTGTTGTTCGTGGGCTTCCAGGCGGAGGGGACGCAGGGGCGGCGCATTCAGAACGCGCACGGGGCCACCGTTCGGCTCGACGGCCAGGACGTCGAGGTGCGGGCGCGCATCGAGACGCTCAAGGGGCTCTCGGCGCACGCCGGCCGCGCCGAGCTCGTGGCGTGGCTCGGGCACATCCCGGGGCTGCGTCGCGTGGCGCTCCACCACGGCGACGAGGACGCGCAGAACGCCTTCGCCGCCTGGGCGCCCGACGCGCTCACTGCCTTCGACGCGCGGCTCGATGTGGAGGGAAGCGAGGGAGGGGCGGGGAGGTGACGACGTGTCACCGGGCCGCGGGGAGGCGCTGCCGTCTCGACAGCGCCTCCTGCGGGAGCGCGGAGGGAGCTACAGGCTCAGCGTGACGACGCCGGGGAACGACGCCGTGCAGGCCGTGTTGCCGTCGGTGCGGCCGCGGCGGCCCGTCGAGGTGTGCACGGTGACGCCGTTGCGCACCACCGTGAGGGTGTAGTTCGCGTTGGCCACGGCGCTGGAGAAGGCCTCGGGGCACACCTGGTAGGTGCCCGGGGTGAAGCTGCCCGGCCAGAAGATGTTCTCCGGGCCGCGCACCGAGGTGTCGTCGCGGTCGAGCGTGCCGCCGCAGGCGCTCAGGCGCCCGTAGTAGATCTCCGTGCCGCAGGGCGGGAGCAGGTGCAGGTCCATGTCGCCGTTGGTGTCCCACGTCATGGTGAAGCGGAGCGAGCCCTGGCCGACGCACACGGCGTTGACGCAGGCCTGCGAGGCGCCGCACGTGCGGCCGCAGGCGCCGCAG
This sequence comes from Polyangiales bacterium, assembly GCA_044375895.1. Taxonomy (GTDB): domain Bacteria; phylum Myxococcota_A; class Polyangia; order Polyangiales; genus CAISKJ01. The sequence goes on from JBILLV010000333.1 coordinate 5,375, forward strand.
TTGCTGTTGCTCGTCTGGAGGTTGACGCACACGCCGCTGCAGTTGGTGGAGCCCGCCCCGCACGAAGCGCCGCACACGCCGCTGGTGCAGGTGGCCGCGCCGCCGCTGGGGGCGGTGCACGCCGTGCCGCAGGCGCCGCAGTTGCCGACCGTGCTGCGGAGGTCGGTCTCGCAGCCGTTGGCCGCGTTGCCGTCGCAGTTGCCGAAGCCCGTGTTGCAGGCGCCGAGCGCGCAGGTGCCCGCCGCGCAGGTGGCCGAGCCGTTGGTGAAGCTGCACACGCGGCCGCAGGCGCCGCAGTTGTTGGTGTCGGTCGCGATCGCGCGGCAGGTGCCCGCGCAGTTGCCCTGGCCGGCGGGGCAGGTCTGGCCGCAGACGCCCGCGGTGCAGCTCGCGCCGCCGCCCGTCGCCGCCGGGCAGGCCGTGCGGCACGCGCCGCAGTTGGACGTGTCGGCGGCGACGTTGACCTCGCAGCCGTTGGCCGCGTTGCCGTCGCAGTCGGCGAAGCCCGCCACGCAGGCGTACGCGCAGGCGCCCGCCGCGCAGGAGCCTACGGTGTTGGGGCGCGTCGCGCAGGCGCGGCCGCAGCCGCCGCAGTGGGCGACGGTGGTGAGGGTGCTGGTCTCGCAGCCGTTGGCCGCGTTGCCGTCGCAGTTGCCGAAGCCGGCGTTGCACGACGCGACGCCGCACGCGCCCGCGTCGCAGCTCGCCGTGCCGTTGGTCGGGGTGGGGCACACGGTGCCGCAGGCGCCGCAGTGCGCGAGCGAGCCGGAGATGCTGGTCTCGCAGCCGTTGGTGTCGTTGCCGTCGCAGTCGCCGAGGCCGGCGGCGCAGGCCGTCACGACGCAGGCGCCCCGTACGCAGGCGTTGGTGCCGCCGGGGAGCGCGCAGCGGTCACCGCAGGCGCCGCAGTGGTCGACGTCGGCGAGGGTGTTCACCTCGCAGCCGTTGGCCGGGTTGCCGTCGCAGTCCGCGAAGCCCGTCGCGCAGGCCGCCACCGTGCACGCGCCCGCCGCGCAGCCCGCCGTCCCGTTGGAGACGGAGCATCCGCGGCCGCACGCGCCGCAGCTCCCGGGGGTGGTGTTGAGGTTGGTCTCGCAGCCGTTGGCCGCGTCGCCGTCGCAGTCGCCGAAGCCGGCGTTGCAGGCCGCCACCGTGCACGCGCCCGCTTCGCAGCCCGCCGTCCCGTTGGGGATGACGCAGGCGCGCCCGCAGGCCCCGCAGCTCCCGGCGGTGGTGTTGAGGTTCACCTCGCAGCCGTTGGCGTCGTTGTCGTCGCAGTCGCCGAAGCCGGCGTTGCACGAGCCCACCACGCAGGCCCCCGCCGAACACGCCGCCGCCCCGTTGGCCGGAGCCGCGCACGCGCGGCCGCAGGCGCCGCAGTGGGCCAGGGTGCTGCGGGTGTTGACCTCGCAGCCGTTGCCCACCACGCCGTCGCAGTCCGCGTTGCCCGCGTTGCAGGTGCCCACCGCGCAGGCGCCCATCGCGCACACCGCGGAGCCCTCGGCGACGGAGCAGGTGCGGCCGCAGGCGCCGCAGTTGCCCGCGCTGGCGTTGAGGTCGGTCTCGCAGCCGTCTTCGGCGTCGCCGTTGCAGTCGGCGAAGCCCGCCTCGCACGTGAACGCGCAGGTGCCGGTGTCGCACGACGACGACGCGTGGGCGCGCGTCGGGCACGCGTTGCCGCAGCGGCCGCAGTGGGCGACGCTGGTGTTGGTGTTGGTCTCGCACCCGTTGGCGATGGCGTCGTCGCAGTTGCCGAAGGGTGCCGAGCAGCGCGAGATGGTGCAGACGCCGTCCGAGCAGCCGGGGTCGCCGTTGACGGTCGTGCAGACCGTGCCGCAGCCGCCGCAGTTCTGGTCGTTGCTCTGGGGGTTGACGCAGGCGCCGCCACAGCAGCGCTCGCCGGCGGCGCAGCGGCTGTCATCCGAGCAGCCCATCACGCACGCCCCGGCCGAGCAGCGCTGGCCCGTCGGGCAGTGCGCGTCGGTCACGCACACCTCGCAGACGCGCGTCGTCACGTTGCAGTGAAGCTGGACGCCGGGGCCCGCATCGCCGTCCGGGGATCCCATCCGGGGGCAGCCCTCGTCCGAGCGACAGCCCGCGACGCACGCGTTGGACATCGGGTCGCAGTGCTGCTCGGGGCTGCACGTGTCGCTCGACGCGACGCACTGGACGCACGCGCCCGAGGCGGTGTCGCACACGGCGCCGCCGGGGTGGCCCGCGCAGTCCGCGTCGCCCGTGCAGCGGTCGGTGCAGGTGCGGGACGTGGGGTTGCAGATGGTGCCCGCCATGCCCGCGCAGTCGGTGTGCGAGCGGCACGTGGCGGAGCAGAGCCCGCTCATCGGGTCGCACACGGCGCCCGCGGGGTTGCCCGTGCAGTCGACGTTGGATCGACACGGCGCGACGCACGCCCCCGTCATCGGGTTGCAGGTGGTGCCGTTGGGGTGGTCCACGCAGTCCGCGTCGCCGGCGCAGCGGTTGGTGCACATGCGCGTCGTCGGGTGGCAGATGTCGCCCGCGCCCTGGCCGGTGCAGTCGCGGTGGGCTCCGCAGCGCATGGTGCAGAGGCCGGTGCCCGTGTCGCAGATGTTGCCGGTGGGGTTGCCCGCGCAGTCGGCGTTGCCCGCGCACGGGGACTGACACGCGCCCGTCGTGGGGTTGCAGGTGCCGCCCGCGGGGTTGCCCGCGCAGTCGGCGTTGGTGGCGCAGCGCGCCGGGGGGGCGTCCATCGCCGCGTCGCCGGCGGTGTCCTTCGCGACGTCGTCGGTCGCGTCGGGGACAGCGTCCTTGGCGACATCGCCCGTCCCTCCATCGGCGGTGTTCAACACCGCCGCGCCCCCGATCACGGGCACGCCGTCGCACCCCGCCGCGAACAGCCCGGCGCACAGCAGCACCCAGGACGCGCGGCCCCTCACAGTCTTCTCGCTCTCGTTCTTCAAGGTCGGCTCCATGCTCTGCCCCGCAAGTTCCCCACAAGGTGGTTGGGGAGGGGCACAACGGCGGACGCAGCCGTGCGATGACGCCACTCGCACCGCCAACAGCGACGGTGAGTGGCGCCACCCGGTGCGGCTCCGCTCTCTCCCTCTATCGGCAACAACCCGCGCCGAGAAGAGCCTGCGGCGTCCGATCGTGACGGTTCCTAGGGTCGCACAGCGGCGCCGTGCCCGAGCGTCAGCCGCCGCACCCGATGCGCGCGGTCGAGGGCTTCGTGGTCGGGCTCCACGCGTTGTGGCGGGGAGATGTGATAGTGCCCTCTCCCCGCCGATGGACGCCCCCTACCGCACCCCGACGCTCCGCGACCTCTTCACGCTGGCGTGGCCGGTGATTCTCGCGCGGGCGGCGCAGTCCGTGGTGGGCTTCACCGACGCGGTGTTCGTGGCGTCGCTGGGGCCCGACGCGCTGGCGGCCACGGGCAACGGCGCGCTCAACGCACTCGCGGTGTTCATGCTGCCCGTGGGCGTCGCCTTCATCGTGCAGAGCTTCGCCGCGCAGCTCCATGGCGGCGGCGAGGCCGCGAAGCTCCGGCGCCACGGCTGGTACGGCCTCGGCATCGCCGCGCTCGCGCAGGTCGCCGCGCTCGCGCTCATCCCCGCGGTGCCGTGGCTCCTCGCGCGGGCGGACTACACCCCGGCGGTGCGCGCGCTCATGGGCCAGTACGTCGCGCTGCGGCTCGTCGGCGTCGGCGCGGCCGTCGGCACCGAGGCCCTCGGCAACTGGTTCGGCGGCCAGGGGAACACCCGCGTCGGCTTCGTCGCGAGCCTCCTGGTGATGCTGCTCAACGTGCCGCTGGCGTGGGTGTTCATCCACGGCGGCTTCGGCGTGCCGGCGATGGGCGTGCGCGGCGCGGCGATCGCGTCGGTGGTCGCGACGGGGACGGGCTTCGCGTACGCCGCCGCGGCCTTCGTGCGGGCGGGCCGCGACGTGTCGGGGCGCGTCGGGTGGCGGGGGGATGAGTTTCGCCGGGTGCTGCGCTTCGGGCTGCCGAATGGGGTCAACTGGTTCCTGGAGTTCGCGGCGTTCTTGTTCTTCATCGACGTGGTGTTCGCGGGGATGGGGACGGCGGCGCTGGCGGCGCTGATGGCGGTGCTCCAGCTCAACAACGTGGCCTTCATGCCCGCCTTCGGGCTGTCGAGCGCGGGGGCGATCCACGTCGGACAGGCCCTCGGCGCGAAGGATCACGACGGCGTGCCCCGCCTCGTGCGCCGCACCCTGGTGGTCGCCTGCGGGTGGGCGGCGGCCGTCGGGGCGCTCTACCTGCTGGCGCCGCGCTTCATCCTGCGGCCCTTCGCGCCCGAGAGCCCGGCGGCGCGCGCGGCCTTCGTCGACGCCGCGGCGCCGCTGCTGTGGGTCGCGGTGGCGTGGCAGCTCTTCGACGCGGCGAGCCTCGCGCTCGGTGAGGCGCTCCGCGCGGCGGGCGACACGGCGTGGCCGATGCGGGCGCGCATCGCGATGTCGTGGGGGCTGTTCGTGCCGGTGACGCTGGCGACGGCGCGGGCGGGCGCGGGGCCGGCGCTCACGCTCGGGTGGGTGGTGGTGTACATGGGCGCGCTTACGGCGCTGCTGGCGTGGCGCTTCCGCAGCGGCGCGTGGCGCGCGATGGAGCTGACGGGCGAGGGGTGAGGGGTGGGAGGCAGGCGACTTTGCCTCCCACCCCCGCGCGGGCCCCCCGGGGGGTGCCCCCCCCCCCCGGGCCGCGGCGGGC
>JBILLV010000334.1:0-10072 GCA_044375895.1 Polyangiales bacterium
CCCGGAGAGCTGCGGGGCGTGCGGGCGCGCGTGCCCGTCGTCCGCTCCGCGGTGCGTCGCCGGCGTCTGCCGTCTCTGAGCGGCGCGTGGCCCGCACGACGACGAGCGTCCGCCTCGGCGCGCCTTGCGACCGCGCGTGCGCGCCCTGCGACTGCCGCGACTCGCCGAGCGCGTGTGACGCGGCGGGCGTCCCGGCCGCGGTGGAGGACGGCGGCGAGCGGCTGGTGGTGCGCGGCGAGGCGCTGCTCGACCCCGCGCTCGACCCGACGCTCGAGCGCGCGCGGGGCGCCGGGTGGGGCGAGGTCTGGGTCCGCTCGCACGGCGGCGCGCTCACCGACCCGGCGCGCGCGCGGTGGCTGCGGGAGCGCGGGGTGCGCGGGGTGGTGCTGCCGGTGTTCTCGCAGGCGTCGCGGGCGCACGACGCCGTCGCGGGGCGCCCCGGTGCGCTGGTCGACGTCCTCCGCGCCGCGCGCGTGCTCGCCGACGCGGGGCTCGCGGTCGCCTCCGAGACGCCGCTCATCGAGGCGCGCCTGCAAGACCTCGCGGCCCTCCTCGACCTGCTGCGCCGCGCCACGGAGGCCTACGTCCGGGCGCGCTTCTACGTCCCCCGGCGGGTGATGCCCGCGGCCCTGGCCCCGCCGCGCTGGGCCGACGCCGCGCCCCGCCTCGCCGCCGCGCTGGCCCGCGGCGACGCGCTCGGCGTGGCGGTGGAGCTCGACGCGGACGACGGCGTCCCCCCCTGCGTGCTCGGGCACGACCCCGCGCTCGCGCCGCGCGTGCAGCTCCCGCCCGTGCGCGCCCGCCGGCCCGACGGCTTCGCGCACGGCGCCGCGTGCCACGGCTGCGCCCTCGCCGACCGCTGCCACGGCCCCACGGTCGCCTACCACGCCGCGCACCAGGGGGCCGACCTGCGCCCCTTCGCGCGCCGCCCCAAGGAGCTCGACGCGAAGCGGGCGGGGGGTCGCGCGTGGCTCCCGCACCAGCGCGAGGCGGCGCGGCGGGTGACCAACTGGGTGCTCCGGCCGACGATCCACTGCAACCAGGACTGCCCCTTCTGCAGCGCCAACGAGACCTCGGCCAACGTGCTCGCGCCCGACGTGATGCTCCGCCGCATCGCCCGCGCCGCGCGCAAGGGCGTCCGCTACCTCTCCTTCAGCGGCGGCGAGCCGACCCTGTCGAAAGACCTCGTCCATTTCATCCGCGCGGCCTCGCGCCTCGGCATCCGCGACATCGAGCTGGTGACCAACGGGACGCTGATCGACGGCGAGGCCAAGGTGCGCCCCCTGAAGGACGCCGGGCTCAACCGGGCCTTCGTCTCGCTCCACGGCCACGACGAGCTCGTCTCGCGGCGGGCCACCTCGAAGGTCGGCGACCACGCCCGCACCGTGCGCGCCGTCGACGCTTTGGTGGCGTGCAAGGTCGACACGGAGCTCAACCACGTCATCTCGTCGCTCAACTACGCCTACCTCCCGCGCTTCGCGAGCTTCGTGGCCGAGCGCTGGCGGCGCCGCGTGGGGGTGTCCTTCGCCTTCGTGACGCCGCAGTTTCGCGCGCTCGACCAGGCGGCGCTCATCCCGCGCATCTCCGAGGTGATGCCCTACCTGCGCCGCGCCATGCGCACCCTCGTCGACCGGGGCGTCCCCTTCACGGTGGGGTCGCGCCAGGGCATCCCTCCCTGCTTCCTCGGCGAGTACGTCGCGTGGAGCGACGTCTTCCACGTCTCGGCGCGCGCCCACGCCGAGGACGAGCCGCAGAAGACCCTCGGGCCCGGCTGCTCGACCTGCCGCTTCGCCCGCGCCTGCACCGGGCTCTGGAAGCCCTACGCCGAGCGCTACGGCTTCGACGAGCTCCGCCCCGTCGCGGGGCCGCCGGTGACGGACGCCGAGCTCGACGAGATCCTCCACACCCCGTTTCCGCCGCGCGATTTCGACCTGGCGCCGGAGGCCCTGCGCGCCCCTGTGCGCGACGACCCGCCGGAGTCGACGCTCCCCGTCCCGGAGGGCGGGCCGCGGCGCCTGCCGGTGCTCGCCCCGGTGGCGGGGGAGCTGCGCGTCGCGATCGTCGGCACCGGCCCGCAGGCGCTCCGCCTCGCGGGCGCGATGGCGCGGGTGCCCGGGATGCGCCTCGTCGGCCTCTCCTCGCCGCACATCGACGACCGCGACACCGCCGCCTTCGGCCCTTGCGACCGCGACGCCGACCTCGATCGGTTGATCGCGCGGGCGCGGCCCGACGCGCTGGTCGTCGCGGCGGCGACCACGGCGCACCACGCGCTCGCCCTCGCGGCCCTATCCCGCGGGCTGCCCGCGCTGGTGGAGAAGCCCTTCACCCGCACGCTGGAGCAGGCCGAGGAGCTCGCGCGCCACCCCGAGGCCGGGCGGCTGATGGCGGCCCACGCGAAGCGCTTCTCCCCAGGCGTGGTCGAGCTGCGCCGCATGCTCGCCGCGGAGGGGGAGGGGGCCGTCGCGCGGGTGGCGCTGACGGTGACGGCGCGGGCGGGCGGCGCGGGGTCTCCGGCGGCGTGGTCGCGCGAGGCGCTGCTCGAGTCACTCTACCACGCGGCCTACACCGCGGGCGCGGTGGCGGGCGGCGGCGTCGCGACGGTGGCGCGGGCGGAGGCGTCGCGCGGCCCGCGGCCCGAGTGGGTGCGCGTCGCGCTCGCGTACCCGTCGGGCGCGGCGGCGGAGCTCACGCTCGACTGGGCGGGCGCAGCCGACCGCTGGGAGCTCACTGCGCGCCGCGCCAAGGGGGACGCGCTGACGTGGCGGCAGGAGGGCCCCGAGGAGGTGGTGGTGCGCGACACGCCCCACGGCGAGCGGACGCACTCGGTGGAGCGCGGCAGCGACGCCGAAGGAATGTTCGCGGTCTTCCGTGACGCGGTGCTCGCCCGCGGCCCGTCGCCCGCGCCCGCGCGGGAGGGCGCCGACACGCTGGCCACCGTCCACGCGATCCTCGACGCGCTGGCGCCGCAGCTCCAGCGGCCCGGCGCGCCGAAGCACGTCGCCAGCCCGCCAATGCGGGGGTGATGCCTCGTGCGGTGACTTGTCCGCATGTAACGTCCAGGGGCGATGCGCCCCGGCTGGCTTCAGCGATTTCTCCCTACAATCGTGCTCGCAGCGTTCGGGTGCGGCAACGGCGACGCGCCGCCGTCGCCGTCGGCCGCGCGGGTGGCGCCGCGTGGGTTCGTCGCGTGCGGCGGCGCGACGCGAGGGATGTTCTGCGACGTGAGCGCGCAGTGGGGCATCCGCGGTGAGGTGACCACCTTGGACGAGGAGGGCGCCGCGGGCGCGGTGACCAGCGCGGATTTCGACGGCGACGGCCGCGTCGACCTGCTCTCGACCTTCGACGGCGACGCGCCGCCCGCGCTCTGGTTGAACACCCCCGCGGGCTTCGTCGAGCGCGCGGCGCCCTGGGGCCTCGCGTCCCATCGCCAGGTGTTGGCGACGGCCGCGGCCGACCTCGACGGCGACGGCGACCCCGACCTCCTCCTACGCGCCCGCGAGACGGAGGGGATCCAGGTGCTGCGCAACACGGGCCGCGGCTTCGAAGCCGTGACCACGCTCGGCGGCGCGGTGGAGTTCACCGCCCTCGTGCCGGTCGACCTGGACGGCGACGGTCTGCTCGACCTCGTGGCGGGGGCCGAGGCCGTCCCAGGGGATTGCGTCAAGACCTTCATCTCGGGCTGCCCTGGCGGCGTCAGCGCGTGGCGTCAGGCCGCGCCGTGGCGCTTCGAACCCGTCGCGGTGGAGGCCGCGCCGCGCCGCGCGCTCGCGCTCCGCTGGCACGACCTCGACCGCGACGGTCGGGACGAGCTCCTGGTGATCGCCGACTTCGGCATGCTCAACGGGGGCAACCAGGTGCTCCGGGTCGAGCGCGACGGCGGGGCGCTCCGCCTGCGGGAGTCCACGCCGCCGCCCGGTTTTGCGGTACAGGTCTTCGGCATGGGCGCAGCGCCGATCGACGTCGACCGCGACGGCCAGGACGAGCTCCTGGTGACCAACTTCGGGCGCAACGTCCTCCTCCGCGAGCGCGGCGGCCGCTGGGAGGACGTTGCCGTCGCGCTCGGCGCCGACGCCTACGGGATCGTGCCCGACGCCGAGCCGGTGCGCTGGAGCGACTTCGACCCGGCGCACCGGTGGATGGGCCCGATGCACACGTTTCAGCAGCGCTACCTCGACCGGGCGAGCGCGCTCCTGCCCACGACCCAGTGGACGCCGCTGGTGTTCGACTTCGACCACGACGGCGAGGACGACGTGTACATCGGCGCGTCGTCCGTGGGGCTCGGCGACCTCTTCCCCGAGCCGCTTCTGCAGAGCGGGGTGATGCTGCGCGGCGGCGGCGGGCGGCTGCGCGACGTCACCGACGCCCTCCGACTCGGCGAGCGGCAGGGGGCGGCGCACCCGGTGGCGGCCGACCTCGACGGCGACGGCGACCTCGACCTGGCGCTCCCCCGCACGGCGTTTCGCGGTCGGCCGGGGGGGCTCGTCGTGCTGCGCAACGACGCGAGCGCGGGGCGCGCTTTGTGGATCGAGGCGCGCGGCCGCGGCGGGGCGCGCGACGGCATCGGCGCGCGGGTGCGGGTGACCGTCGGCGGGCGGACCACAGCGCGGCGCCTCGACGGCAACCACTCCATCGCCGGGAGCGGACCTCACGGCGTCCACGTGGGCCTCGGTCAGAGGGAGCGGGCTGAGGTCGTGGAGGTGCGCTTCGTCTCCGGCGCGGTGCGCCGCATGGAGAACGTCGCCCCCGGCCGCCTCGTGGTCGAGGAGTGATAGGGTCCGCCGCGGATGTCATCCCTCCTCGACGTCGAGCTCGTCGCGCGGTTGATGGCGCCGTGGTTCGGTCGGCCGCGCGCGCCGACGCGGCTGGTGATGGACCTCACGCGCCGCTGCAACCTGCGCTGCGCGATGTGCCACACCTGGCGGGTGGAGCCGGGCCACGAGCTCACCGCGGGCGAGGTGCGCGCGATGCTCGGGCAGATGCCCGACCTCCTCTGGCTCGACGTCACGGGCGGCGAGGTCTTCCTGCGGGCCGACGCGCTCGAGCTCTTCGACGCGGTGCTCGACGCGGCGCCGTCGCTGAAGGTGCTCCACTTCCCGACCAACGGGTGGTTCACGCGGCGGGTGACGGAGGCGGCGCGGCGGGTGCGAGAGCGCCGCCCCGACCTCGCGCTGATCGTGACCGTGTCGATCGATGGGCCGCCCGCGCTCCACGACCGCATCCGTGGGCGCGAGGGGTCGTTCGCGCGGGCGATGGAGACGTGGCGGGCGCTGCGCGCGGTGCCCGGCGTGGACGTGTACCTCGGCACCACCATCACCCCCGACAACCGCGCCCACCTCGACGCCCTCGAAGCCTCGCTCCGCGCCGAGGTCCCCGACTTTCACCCGCGCCTCTGGCACTGGAACTGGCTCCAGATCTCCGCCCACTTCTTCGCCAACGAGCACCTCGCCGGCCAGGAGGGCGCGCCCGCGGAGGCCGGCTCCCTCGTGCGCGAACACCTGCAGCGCCGCGGGCTCCCGCGCACCGCGGTCGAGCTCATGGAGCTCGTCTTCCTCGTCAACCTCGATGCGTATCGGCGCGGCGAGCCGAGCGGCGTCCCCTGCCAGGCGATGCACAGCGCGGCCTTCCTCTCGCCCGAGGGCAAGCTCTACCCCTGCCACGTCTGGGACCGTCCCCTCGGCGACCTCCGCACCCAGTCCGTCGACGCCGTGTGGAACGCCCCCGCCACCCTCCAGGCCCGCCGCGACGTCGTCGAACGCCTCGCCTGCGGTGGGTGCTTCACGCCCTGCGAGGCCTACCCCGCCCTCGCCGGCGCCCCCGCTCACACCGTCGCGCAGACCTTCCGCCGCAGCCTCGCGCTGCTTCCGAGCGTGCTCCGAGCCGCGCTGAGGTAGCATCGCGGCTCCATGGACAGGGTGCCCCACCCGCCGGAAAGTGTCGGCGTCCTCATCGCGGCCTACAACGAGGGGCCCGCGATCGGCGCGGTGGTGCGAGGGTGTCTCGCCCACACCCCCGGGCTCCGCGAGGTGCTCGTCGTCGACGACGGCTCCCGCGACGACACCGCGGCGGAGGCCGAGCGCGCCGGGGCGAGGGTCCATCGGCTGCCCGTCAACCAGGGCAAGGGGGCCGCGCTCCGCGAGGGCTTCGCGCGCGTCGCGGGCGACGTGGTGGTGCTCCTCGACGGCGACGGGCAAGACCCGCCCGAGGAGATCCCCAGGCTCCTCGAAGCGCTCGCCCCTGACGTCGACCTGGTGATCGGCTCGCGCTTCCTCGGGCGCTTCGAAGCGGGCGCGATCACCCCGATCAACCGCGTCGGCAACCTCGCCCTCACCGGCGTGCTCAACCTCCTCTTCGGCGTGCGCGTGACCGACTCGCAGGCGGGCTTCCGCGCCCTGCGCCGCCGCGCCCTCGACGGGCTCCAGCTGGAGGCGCGCGCCTACGACATCGAGACGGAGGTGCTCCTCCAGGTGCAGGCCCGCGGCGGCCGGGTGGTGGAGGTGGGCGTGACCCGCGGCGCGCGCGCCCACGGGGCCAGCGGCCTGAGCGCCGTGCGCGACGGCACGCGGATCCTCGCGCGCATGATCCGGCTCCGGGTCCGGGGGCGCTGATGGCGAGCGTGCTGGTCGCCGTCCCCCCGATGGGCGCGTCGAGCGTGCCGCCGCAGCTCGGCGTGGGGTACCTCGCGACCGCGCTCCGGCGCGCCGGGCACCGCGTGTCCCTCCTCCACGCCGACCGCACGCAGATGTCCGAGGCGGCCTTCGTCGACCACGTCCTCGCGGCCCGCCCCGACGTGCTCGGGCTCACCGTGGTCACGATGGCGTACACCGCGGTCCGGCGCATCTGCGCGGCCTTGCGCGCGCGCGGCTACGGCGGCTCCATCGTCCTCGGCGGCCCCCACGCCACGGCGCTCCCCGAGCTCGCGCTGCGGGAGACGGGCGCCGCGGCGGTGATCACCGGCGAGGGGGAGACCTCGACCCCCGCCCTCGTCGCGGCCCTGGCGGCGTCGCGGCGGCTCGACGCGGTGCCCGGCGTCGCCTTCCTCGACCCGGCGAGCGGGCGCCTCCGCCGCACCGCGCCCGCCCCCCTCGTCGAAGACCTCGACGCGCTCTCCCGCCCGGCCTGGGACCTCATGGACCCGCGGCGCTACCCCGCGGCGCCCCATCAGCTCTTCTACAAGCGCTTCCCCACGGCGCCGATCATCACGTCGCGGGGGTGCCGCTTCAACTGCTCGTACTGCGCCTCCGCGGTGGTGTGGGGCCACCGCTACCGGCTCCGCTCCGTCGACGACGTCGTGGCCGAGGCGCGCGTCCTCGCCCGCGACTACGGCGTGCGCGAGCTCCACATCGTCGACGACGACTTCACCGCCGACGAGGGGCGCGTCCTGGCCTTCTGCGAGGCCCTCGCGCGCGCCGACCTCGGGCTCCTCTGGTCGCTCCCCAACGGGATCCGCACCAACACCGTCAACGACCGCCTCGCGTCGGCCATGGCGCGCGCCGGGTGCTACCAGGCCGGGCTCGGCATCGACGTCGTCGAGCAGGCCCAGATGCGCCGCGTCCGCAAGCTCCGCGCCCCCGACGCGGCGGAGAACGCTGTCCGCACCCTCCAGCGCCACGGCATCGAGGTGCGCGGCTTCTACCTCCTCGGGCTCGACACCGACACCGCCGACGACCTCCGTCGCACCCTCGACGTCGCCCTCTCGCTCCCCACCGAGTTCGCCGCCTTCGGCCTCGCGACGCCGCTGCCCGGCTCGCCCGATTTCGCCCGCTGGGCCGAGGGCCGCGACCTCCGCGGCTTCGACTGGGACGCGCTCAGCTACTTCAAGGCCCGCGACACCGCGCACCTCTCCGCCGAGGCGCTCCAGCGCGCGCTCCGCGAGGCCGTGCTCCGCTTCTACCTCCGCCCGGCGACCCTCGCGCGGGTCGCGGCGCGGCTCCACCTCCGGCAGGCCCCCCTCGTCACGCGCGGGCTCTACCGCTACCTCCAAGGACGTGACGCATGGCGCGATGGCGAGCTGCTGGGATCCCGCGTGAGGTCGTTCCTCTTCGGGTCGGGGCACTACTCCGCGGGCTGAGCGGCGCGGCCCTCGGGCGCGACGACGAGGCCCCGCGCGAGGCGCTGCGCGACGACCTCCGCCGCGCCCTCGGCGCGCGCCACGTCGCCCTCTTCCCCGACGCCCGCACGGGCATCCACGCGATGCTCCGCCGCGTCGCGTCGGAGTCCCCTGCGGCGGAGGTGCTGCTGCCTGACTACAACTTCTTCGCCGTCCCCGCGATGGTGCGCCGCGCCGGGCTCCGCCCCGTCTTCGTCGACGTGACCTCGCCCCACGGCGAGATGTGCATCGACGCCGCCGCGCGCGCCCTCACCCCGCGCACCCGATGCCTCCTCCTCGGGCACTTCTTCGGCCGTCCCAACGACCTCCCCGCGTGGCGCGATTTCGCCGAGGCCCATCACCTCACGCTCGTCGAGGACTGCGCGCACGCCTTCGGCGCGAGCATCGACGGCCGCCCCGTCGGGCGCTGGGGCGCGGGCGGCGCCTTCAGCCTCTCGCTCACCAAGGGCCTCACCGGCGTGATGGGCGGCGTCGTCATCACCGACGACGACGCGATGGGCGCCTGGCTCCACGCCGCCGAGCGCCGCGGTGTGAGCGTCCCTCGGCGCGAGGTCGCGGGCGCCATCCTCTCCGCGCTTGGGGGCAAGGTGCTCTTCGGCGCGCGGAGCTACCCGTGGGCCCTCCGCGCGGCGCAGGGCCTCGCGGCCTCCCGCGACGTCGACCTCTACGAGCGCCTCATGGCCGAGCGCCCGATGGATTGTGACCCCCCGGCGGTCCCCACCGACGCGGCGATGCCGGGGGTGTGCGCCTCGCTCGCGCGCTCGCACCTCCCCCGCGCCCTCGCGGACATCGACCGCCAACGGTCGATCGCGCGCCGTGTGATCGAGGCCCGCCCGTGGCGCCGCTTCGAAGCCCCTACGTGGGAGCACGACCGCCGCGCGACCTTCCTCAACCTCGTCGTCCGCGCGCCCGACCCCGCCGCGCTGCGGGCCGACCTCTGGCGCCGCGGCTTCGACACCCGCGCCGACTACCTCACCTCGAGCACGGGCGACGCGCGGGCCTTCCCCGTGAGCGTCCGCCTCGCGCGGGAGGGGGTCTTCCTGCCCGTGCGCGCGCTGCGCGGGGAGGCGGACGTCGCGCACCTCATCGCGGCGCTCGCCGCCTGGGACGAGGGCGCGCCGTGAGCTTCGCTCTCCGTAGACAGGCAGCGCGATGAGGAGCAATAGTTGCGCTCGAAGGCGCGGCGCTGCGTCGCGTACAGCATCTCCCATGGTCGAAGTGAACGAGCGGGTCGGAGCCTGCCAGCGCCCACTCCCGGCGTCGCGGCGCAGGGGTGTCGCCACGATGGCCATGGCCGTCGCCCTCCTCGCGGGCTGCGAACGCGTGGGCTGTGGTGGCAGCACCGCCCCGCGCCGCGCGCGCGTCGAGCCGCCGCTCCCCGCCTTCAACCCGGACGCCTACGCGGCGACGGCGACCCCCGGCCCCGGCGCCCCGGGCGGCCCGCGCACCGACCTCTCCGCTGCGGCCCTCGCCCGCTTTGCGCAAGGGCGCCGCGCCTTCACCACGGCCTTCACCGCGCGCACCGGCCTCGGCCCCTACTACGAAGAGGCCTCCTGCGCGGCGTGTCACTTCACGCCCGTGGTGGGCGGCTCGGCGGCGGGGCGCCTGCTCATCGTCGGCCCGGGGCCGGCGCCGGAGTACGAGACCCTCCACTTCCCCATCCACGCCATGTCCGGCTTCCCCCCGCGGCGACCGCCGGCGGACGCCACCCGCTCCCGCCCGCGCCCGCTCTTTGGCCTCGGGCTCATCGACGATGCCTCCGAGGCGGTGATCGTCGCGGGCTGCGACCCCGACGACCGCGACCACGACGGCGTCCGCGGTCGCCCCAACATCGTCCAGGGGAGGCTCTCGCGCTTCGGCTCCAAGGCCCACGAGTACTCCGTCCGCGATTTCGCCCAGAACGCGCTCTACGACGACATGAACGTGACCAGCGGCGCGAGCGAGTTCTTCGGCGTCGACGAGGAC
>JBILLV010000336.1:0-10051 GCA_044375895.1 Polyangiales bacterium
AGCCCGAGGTCGCCTGGGCCATCACCCGCAGCGGCGCGACCCACCACCGCGTGAAGGACGGGCCCTTCACCGTCGGCGGCGCGGCGGACGACGACCTGTTCATCAAGGGCTGGGTGCCCGCCGCGCTTACGTTCACGGTGGTGCAGCGCTCGCTCGTCCTCGAGGCCAGCGTCGCGGGCGTGCGCTGCGGCCACGCGCTGGAGGAGGGCGAGGTGGTGACGGTGCTCCCCGGCGCGCGCATCACCCTCGGCGACCAGGAGCTGCGCGCGCTCGCGCTCGGCACCGACCTCCAGCCGGCCACGGCCCCGCTGGCCACCCCCCAGCTCCCGGGGCGCGCGACCCTGCTGTTTCACCCGAAGGGCGGTCGCCTCACGCTGGGCTTCGGCGCGCGCGAGCACACCGCGTGGCTGGCCGAGCGGCGGTGCGACCTCGTCGCGGCGCTGCTGAAGCCGCACGGGGCGTATGCGCCCGGCGACGTCTTCCCCGACGAGGTGCTGTTTCGCCGGGTGTGGCCCGGTGGCGAGCCCGGCCGCACGGAGCTCAACACGCTGGTGTTTCGCGCGCGCAAAGACCTCGTCAAAGCCGGTCTGGACGGCGGCACGCTCATCGAGCGCCAGCCCGGCGGGGTGTGCTTCCGGCTCGCCGCACGCGCGCACGTTCGGGTCGACATGGCGTAGCCGCGCGCTACTCGATCGCGACGTAGGGCACGGGCTCGGCCGCCGCGGGCGCAGGCGCCGGGCGAGGCGGAGCAGGCGCGGGGCGACGCAGCGTCGACGTCGCGGCGACTGCGGGGCGGCGTGGGGTGGTCGGCGCCGTGCGCGGTGCGGCGGGGGCGGCGGGCGGTGCTGGGGCGGGCGCCAACACACGCGCGGTCTGGGGCGGCACGACAGGCGACGGCGCGGCGACGGCGCGACGCGGAGGCGGGGGTGCGACGGCGCGCTCGCGGTGGTGCAGCCCCGCGGCGAGCGCCAGGCTCGCGATCGCGGCGAGGCCGAGGGGGACTGCGAGGCGTCGCCAGCGCGAGGCGGCGCGCGACGGTGCGGTGGCGGGTGGGCGTGGCGGCGGCGCGGCGGCTGGGGCGAGGGTCTCCGCGGCGGGGGCGAGGGGGCGGCGCGGCGCGCGCGGGGACAACTCCCACGCGGCCTGCGCTTCGGTGACGGAGGCCTCGAGCTCGCGGAAGAGCTTCGCCGCGTCGGCGGGGCGCTCGCTGGGGGCGACCGCGAGCGCGCGAGCGAGCACGATCTCCCACGGGCCCACGCGCACACCCTGGCGGCCCGGCGTCGGGCGCTCGGCCCCGACGATCTCGAGGAGGAGCGCGGGGCCGTCGTCGCTCCGGTACGCGCGGTCGCCGGTGAGCGCCTCGGTGACCACGAGCCCGAGCGCGTGCACGTCCGTCCACGGCCCGGTGCGCGTGCGGCCCACCTGCTCGGGCGCCGCGTAGAGCACCGAGAACGCCTGCACCTCGGAGCGCGTCGCGGTGTCCCCCGAGGTCGCTCCCTCGTCGGGCGCCACCTTCGCGACGCCGAAGTCGATGACCCGAAGTGCGACCTCGCCGCGGCGCGGCTTTGTGAGCATGAGGTTCGAGGGCTTGAGGTCGCGGTGCGAGATGCCCGCCTCGTGGGCGCACGCCAGCGCGTCGAAGGCCGGTCGCAAGAGGTCGAGCACCTCGTGGGGCGACCGACCCTCGCCGCCGCGCGCACGGAGGTCATCTTCGAGGGTGACGCCGTCGATCCAGTCGAGCGCCATCCAGGGGACCTCGCCCGACGTGTGGGGCAGCGTCCCGTAGTCCACCACGCGGGCCACGGCGGGGTGGGCGAGCGCCGCGAGCGTGCGCGCCTCCTGCCGGAAGCGGGCGAGCATCTCGTCGCGCGCCGACCCCGTGAAGCGCTCGACGCCGAAGAGCACCTTGAGCGCGACGGGGAGGTCGAGGTCGACGCGACGCGCCCGGTACACCACCCCGAAGCCGCCGCGCGCCACCGGCGCACCGACCGCGTAGCGACCCTGGAGCATCGACCCCTCCAGGGCGTACGGGTCGGCGAGGGAGTCCTTCATGCGCTGCGGTGCGATCGTACGCCATCTTGGCGCGCGTCGGCAGCGCCGAGCGCGGGTCGATGACGCTCAGCGGAGCACGCGGAGGTAGACGTCCGGGAGCTCGTTGGTGTCCTCCGGGACGAGCGGGGTGCGCGCCACGAAGCTCACCGCGCTCCCGTCGGCGGTGATGGACGGTTCGAAGGGAACGGCGCCCGAGTCCGAGGGCTCGCCGCGTTCGTCGACGTCGAGGAGGCGCGCGCCGCGCAGCGGGTCGGAGAGGTCGGACAGGTCGAGCAGGTACAGGTCGGGCGAGAGGCGGAGCGCGGCCCCGGCGGGGAGGTCGAGGCGCCGCCGACTCGGCACCACCGCGAATCGACCGTCGTCCGAGAGGGCCACTCCCTCGTTGAACTGCCCGCCCGGGTCGGGCATCGGGGCGACGCGGAGCCGCGTGAAGCGCCCGGGCTCGCCGACGGGGACGTCGCGGTCGCGCAGGAACACGTCGGGGTTGCCGGGGGAGAGCGCGGCGTCGAAGCGCGCGTTGTCCGAGTAGAAGAGGGCGAAGCGCCCGTCGTAGGAGAGCGCGAGCCCCGCGCCGACGTAGGCGCACGTGGCCCGCGGTCCCGTCCCGCTGAGGCTCGGCGTCAGGAGCTCCGTGCGCGGCTCGGTGAGCGAGCGGACGTGGGGGTCGAGCACCTCGTCGTTGTCGCCGCTCACGTAGCGCCGCACGCTGTTGAAGCCCAGGTGCTCCCCGTCGCCCGAGAAGCCGGCGGGCCGCGCGTTGCCCCCGCACGCCGCGCCGAAGCTCGGGATGCGCCCGGTGCTGTCGACGCTGGCCGCCACGACCGCCGGCGCCGCGCCCTCGGTGTAGACGAACACGTCGTGCTCGTTGTCGGCCTCTCCGGCGAGCGCGGAGCGGGTGGCGAGGGCGAAGCGCCGTCCGTCGCGCGACATGTACATCGCGCTGCTCTCGCGATCGAGCGGCCGCGCGGCGTCGAAGCGGATCCGCCGCGGGGCGCCGACCGCGAGGTCTCCCGAGACCGGGCGCACATAGACGTTGGGCACGGGGTGGACGGGCCGGTCGTCGGGGGCGATCACGTCCGCGTGGAGGAAGGCCACCAGCCGACCGTCGGCGGACACCTGCGGCGACGAGCACCCGATGGGCGTGCTCGGCAGCGCGCCGCGGGCGTCGGCGCTCACCAGCACCGTTCGACCCGTCACGACGTCGCGCAGGTAGCAGTGCTGCGGCGCGGGCGTCGCGGCGGGCACGGGTCGGTCGTAGGGGAGGTCGGCGGCCTCGCTCGCGAACACCACGTAGCGCCCCCTCGCCGCGATCCGGGGCGCCGAGCTCGCGCCGCCCGCCCGCCCGTCGCGCGCGACGCTCACCAGGAGCAGGCCCTCGCACGCGCGCTGGTCGGCCTGCACGCGCAGCCCCGGCGCGCACACGCACTGGCGCCGCCCGGGGCCGGCGGGCAGGCATTGCGCGTAGGCGCTGCAGCCGCCGTTGTTTCGCGCGCAGTCCCCCGCCTCCGGGGCGCCCATGCGCACGTTCACGACGTCGGCCGCCGCGCCTCCGTCTGCGCTGCGGACGATGGCGCGCGACGGCGCATCGCAGCCCGCCAGGAGGGCCGTGAGCGCGAGGCCAATCGACAGGGCGCGCGGTCGGGGGAGTGTTCCGGTGACCGCTGCGCCGCAGACGCTGCAGCGCGTTGTCATCGCGGGCCGCACCTAACACCAACCCTCCGTCACGGCGCAAGGCTCGACGTGCGGGAGGGGGCGCGCGAACGGCACAGACTGTCCGGCGCGCGCGCCCTTCGCAAAGGCTAGAACGTGCCCTCCCAGGACAGCAGCAGGCCGCCCGCGACCGGCGCGACGGAGGGGCGTGTCCCGCGCCCGCCGAGCGCCCACCAGAGCGCGCCCGCGCCTGCCGACAGCGCGCCGACCCCGAGGGTGACGCCCGCCAGCGCCGTCCAGGTGCGGTGCGACATCACCGCCTCCGCCTGCGCGGGCGTGTCGCAGAGCCACACGCGCTCGCTGGGCATCGCCGGGTCGGCGCCCTCCGCGCAGCCGCTCGCCGAAGCCGCCCGCAGCGCGAAGAACACCCCCGACGCGAGCAGCGCGCCGCCCCCCGCGGCGAGCAGCGCTATGGCGCCCGCGGGCGGTCCGCGGCGCACCACCAAGGGCCGCGGCGCGGGCGGTGGAGGCGGAGGCGGAGGCGGAGCGGGCGGCGCCTCGGGCTCGCCGAGCGAGAGCGTGAGCTCCGTCGCCTCACCCGAGCGCGCTTCGAAGCGACGCTCCCAGAGGCCGCGCCCGGCGGCGCCCACGGTGACGGCGTGAGCGCCCGGGTCGAGGGGGAGGGGAACGTCCAGCAACTCAGCGGTGACCGGGCGGTCGTCGAGCGTGACGCGGAGCCCTTCCCCCGCGGGCGGCGACCGGAGCGTGACGAGCGCGACGGAGGCCCTCGCCCGCTGCGCGACGTCGCGGCAGCGGGTGAGCACGTTGTCGCGGTAGGGGAGCTGCGGGTCGCGGGCGGCGTCGCGCGCGCAGAGGATCGCCGAGCTCATCGCCGCGGCGAAGGCCCCCGTGGCGAGCTGCTCCTGCGCGACGAACATGCGCAGCGAGGGGGTGATCTCGACGCGGCCGGCGCGCTCGGCGAGGTCGAGCGCGCCGCGGTGGTCGCCCGCGGCCGCCGCCCGCTCTGCCTGTTCGATGAGGAGCGCGCGCGCCGCCACCGCGGCCGGCGTGGGCTGCGCGAGGGCGGCGGCGGGCGCGAGCAGCGCGGCGACGAGGAGCGCGATCGAGCGGACCCTCACGGCGTGGGGCAGGCGGCGAAGGGGCGGCGAAGCGGTGACATCGCCGCGGATTGTCGCGAGTGCGACGGGTGCGGGTCAACCCGTGAGGCAGACGTCACCCGGCGTTGAAATCGGGTTGAAATCGGGTCCGTCGCCGGTCGCCCCTAGGATCTTCCCGTCGTCGCCGCGCCTCCGCGCGGCGCGCTGGAACGAACCCAGAGGTACCTTCGCGATGCCCCTCTCTCCCACCCAACACACCGTCCCCGCCGCCCGCTGCCCCTTCGCCCACGAGCGCGCGACGCCCCCCACGCGGGGGATCTCCGTGGTGACCGGCGCCTCGGGCCACGTCGGGGTCAACCTCGTGAGCGCCCTGCGCGACGCGGGACGCACCGTGCGCGCCGTCGTCCCCGCGCCCACGCGCGCCCTCGACGGGCTCGACGTCGAGGTGGTCTACGCCGACGTGCGCCACCCCGAGACCCTGCGCGCGGCCTTCCGCGGGGCCGACACCGTGTTTCACCTCGCCGCGCGGATCTCCATCGACGCCGACCACGACGGGCAGGTGCACGCGGTCAACGTCTGGGGCGCGCGCAACGCCGCCGAGGCCGCCCTCGCGATGGGCGTGCGGCGCTTCGTTCACATGAGCTCGGTGCACGCCTACGACCTCATGCACCCCGGCGTGCTCGACGAGGACGGGCCCCGGGCGGGCGTGCACAGCGCTGCGTACGATCGCTCCAAGGCGCTCGGCGAGGCCGAGGTGCAGAAGGTCGTGGCGCGCGGGCTCGACGCGGTGATCGTGAACCCCGTCGGGATCGTCGGCCCGGGCGACCACGGCACGTCGCACACCGGCCGCGGCCTGCGCGACATCGCCCAGGGGCGCGTGCCCGTCGTGCCCGCCGGGGGCTTCCACTTCGTCGACGTGCGCGACGTGGTGCACAGCGCCCTCGCCGCGGCGGAGCGCGGTCGTACGGGGGCCAACTACCTCCTCCCGGGCACCTGGGCCTCGTCGCTCGACCTCGCCCGCGAGGTGCTCGCCGTCGTCGGCGGCCGTCCCCCGCGGGTGCTGTCCGCTCCCTTCTTTCACGGCGCCGCGCGGGTGATCACCCTCGGCGCCCGCACCCTCGGGCGGCCCTCGTTGCTCACGCCCGAAATGGTGCGGACGCTCCAGGCCACGCCGCACATCTCCGGCGCCCGCGCGGCCGCGGAGCTCGGGCACCACCCCCGCCCGCTGCGCGACGCGGTGCGCGACAGCCTCGCGTGGTACCGCGCACACGGCCTGCTCCGCGCGGAGGTGGCCGCGTGAGCGCACCGCCGATGCTGCCCGGCCTGCCCATCGTGGGCCACGCGCTGGAGTTTCGCCGCGACGCCCTCGGTCTCTTCCGCCGGGGGTACGAGCGTCTGGGACCGGTCTTCGGCATCCGCCTCGCGACCACCCCCGCGGCCGTGCTCGTGGGCCCCGAGCTCCTGCGGGTCTTCTTCGAGCGCACCGACCACGAGCTCGACATGGGCGAGGTCTACGGCTTTCTCCAGCCCATCCTCGGCGACCGGGTGCTCTTCACCGCGCCCCGCCGGGAGTACGAGGAGCAGCGGCGGATCATGCTCCCGGCGTTCGGCGGCAAGAAGCTGCGGAGCTACGTCGGCGAGATGACCGCCGAGGTCGACGAGTGGCTCCAGACGCTCGGTGACGAAGGGTCCTTCGACCTCTGCGAGATGTCCACGCAGCTCACGATGGCAATGATCGCCCGGGCCATCCTCGGCGAGCCCTTCCGGCGCCGACTCGGGCCGGAGCTCGCGCAGCTCTTCGCCGACCTCGCCGGGGGGCTGGAGTTTGTGCTCCCCACCAACCTCCCGCTGCCGCGCTTTCGCCGCCGCGACCGGGCCCTCGCGCGGCTGCGCCAGGTGCTCGGCGACGCGGTGCGCGCGCGCCGTGAAGACCCGACCCCCCACGACGACTTCCTCCAGGCCCTGCTGGAGGCGCGCTACCTCGACGACCCGCGCATCCCCGACGACAAGGTGGTGACCTTCCTGCTGGGGCTCATCTTCGGCGGCCGCGAGAACACCGCGGGGCACCTGGAGTGGGCGCTGGTGTCGCTGCTCCAGAGCGAGGCGGCGCACGGGCGCGCGGTAAGCGAGGTGGACGAGGTGCTCACGGCCCGCGACCGCCCCGACCTTGATGCACTGCGGTCGCTCCGCTGGCTCGACGCGTGCGTGAAGGAGTCGGAGCGGCTGCGGCCCGTCACGCACACCCTGCTGCGCCTCGCGAAGCAGGACCTCACCGTCGGGGACTACACCATCCCCAAGGGCTGGCTCGTGGTCGCTGGCATCGCGCTGTCGCAGCGCCTCCCCGCGCTGTTTCCCGACCCCGAGCGGTACGACCCGGCGCGCTACCTCGCCCCGCGCGACGAGGATCAGCCCTACCACGTCGTCGGCTTCGGGGGCGCGGGGCACAAGTGCTGGGCGATGGCCTTCGCCAACGCGGAGGTCAAGGTGATCCTCGCGATGCTGCTGCGACGCTACGAGCTCGCGCTGGTCGACCCCGCGGCGCCGGCGAAGGTGAACGACATCGGCGTGCTGCGCCCCGCCGCGCCCTGCCTCGTGCGCTACCGACGGAGGGCGGCGTGACGGCCGCGGCCGGGCTGCCGAGCGCGCCGGGAGGCCTCGCCGCCCGCGTTCACCACACGTGGCGGCTGGTGCGGTCGCCCGCGCCGATGCTCCGCGAGCTGTCGCGCCGGTACGGCGACCCCTTCGTGCTCCCGACGCTCGACGAGGGGTACGTGATCACCGGCGACCCGGCGCACGTCGCGGCGGTTTTCGCGGCCGACCCCGAGGTCATGGACCCGCCCTCGGGCGTCGTCGAGCCGCTGCTCGGCGAGCGCTCCGTGGTGCTCGCCCGCGCGGCGCGTCACCGGCGCAAGCGCAAGGTGCTGATGCCCCCGCTGCACGGCGCGCGGATGCGCACCTACGGCGACGTCATCGTCGAAGCCGCGCGCCACGCCTTCGCGGGGGTGACCCCGGGCACCGCCGTGGAGGTGATCGGCCACACGCAGCGGCTGTCGCTCGACGTCATCGTCCGCGCCATCTTCGGTGCGCGCGACCCGGCGCGCGTGGCGCGGTTTCACGCCGTGGTCGACGAGGTCATCACGCGGCTGCCCGCGTGGCTGATGTTCTCTCCGTGGCTGCACCACCCGATGTTCGGGCTGGGGCCGTGGGATCGCTACCAGCGCTCCGCCGGACGGCTCTGCGACCTCCTGCGCGAGGAGATCGCGGCCGCCCGGGGCGCACCCGAAGGGCGCGACGACGTGCTGTCCCTGCTGCTCGCGGCCCGCGATGAAGAGGGGAAGCCGATGCCCGACGACGAGCTCGTCGACGAGCTCCGCACGCTGGTCATCGCGGGGCACGAGACCACTGCCACGACGCTGGCGTGGGCGCTGTGGCGGTTGCATCGCACGCCCGCGGCGCTCGACCGGCTGCGCGCCGAGCTCGACGCGGCGGGGGCTGGAGCTGACCCGGCGGCGCTGGCCGCGCTGCCGTTTCTGGGCGCCGTCTGCGACGAGACGCTGCGGCTTCACCCCATCGTCCCGATCATGGCGCGACGCCTCGCCCGCGACTGGACGCTCGCCGGGCGCACCCTCGCGGCGGGCACGATGGTGTGCCCCGCGGTGATGCTCACGCACCTCGACCCGGCGGTGTACCCCGACCCCGATTCGTTTCGTCCAGAGCGCTTCCTCGACCGGCGCCCTGGGGCAGGGGAGTTCTACCCCTACGGCGGCGGCGCCCGACGCTGCCTCGGGGCGGCCATGGCGTCGTGGGAGCTCCGCGTGGCCCTCGGGACGATCCTGCGCGCCCATCGCTTCGCGCCCGACCGCGGCCCCGCGCTCACCACGGTGATGCACGGCGTGACCACGCGCCCTTCGCGCCCCATCGTGCTCACGCTCACCCGCTGAGCGGGTGGATGACGACGGCGAGCGCTGACCCTACGGCACCGCCCGGCGACGTGCCGCGCGGGTTGTTCCCCACGGACGGTACGCGATGGGGCCATACTCCGCCGCCTCGATGAAGCCTGCCCTCCGCCTCACGCTCGCCGCGCTCGCGCTCTCGTGCACCCCGCGCTCCGCCACGCCTGACGCCACCGCGCGCGCCGTCGCCTCTCGTCCAGACGCCTCGCCTTCCGACGCCCCTCCGCCCGACGCTCCGCCCGTCGCCCGCGACGCCGCCGCGCCGCCCGCGGACGTCGCCGCGGAGGTCGCCGCCGCGCCGGGGTGGGCGACGATGTCGCGCGGCGAGCGGATGGCGTACATGGAAGACGCCGTGCTCCCCGAGATGCAGCGGATGTTTCGCGCGTTCGACGCGCGGAAGTTCGCGCGGGTGACGTGCGCGACCTGCCACGGGGCCAACGGGCGGGCCGTGCAGTACCGCATGCCCAACGGGCTCGACCCGCTGACCCCGTCGCGCATCCCCGCGCGCTACACGTCGCAGCGCCCGATGGACGTGTTCATGGTGCGGAGCGTGCTGCCGCGGATGGCGCAGCTCCTCGGCAAGCCCGTCGCGACGCCGCCCGCGCTCGCCGGCTTCAGCTGCTTCGGCTGCCACGGCACGCGCCCCGAACCCGGCCGTTGACCGCGCCGCGCGGACGACGAGACGGCCCATCGCCTCCCTCGGCGCTCACTCCGCCCGCCGGAGCGCGGTGTGGACCACCTCCATCCCCGTCCACGTCCACCCCATCGTCGCGCCCTCGCAGCGCCCCACCACGACGCCCGCGGGCGCGCAGGTGCCCGGGTTGTGCGTGTACACCTCCGTCCAGGTGACGGTGTCGCCGTCGCGGTGGCAGTTGACGAGGTAGCCGCCGCAGCCGAGCGATGGGTACTCGATGGTGCCGCAGCGGGCGCCGCGCTCGGCGGTGACCACCATGTCGATGCTCCAGGGAGCCCCCGACTCGCCGCGCCCCAGGCCGCGCCAGCGCCCGAGGCAGCTCGTCGACGGCGCGGGTCTTGATCGCGTCGGTCGAGGGGCCGGGGGGCGTGGCGGGGCGGGGGCGTCCGCGAGGCCGAGCACAGGGGCGAGGACGAACGCGAGCGAGACGACGCGGCGCATGGGGGCTTCCAGTGTAGCGCCGCCGATCAGCTAGCGTGGGGCAAGCGTCATCGGGAGTTCCCAGGGTTCGCAAGAGCTCACGCCTGGGCTAGCTTCGGATCGCCCGCAGAGCCGGGCTCATGGAGAACCAGTGAGGGTCTGCG
>JBILLV010000335.1:0-10051 GCA_044375895.1 Polyangiales bacterium
GCCGCCAGCGACGGACGACGGACCGCATCGCGGAAGCGATCGGTTGCTGATCCTCGTCGCTTCGAGACCTACTCCGAATCCCAGGCCCGTCGCTGCGCCCTTGACGCGCGGGGCGGAGCGGCGTGAGGTGAGGGCGTGACCCGACTGTACGCTGCGACGTCCCTTATCCTCGCGGTCTCCTTCTCGGCCTGCGCGGACGCGCCGACGCCCGCCGCTGTCGACGCCCCGCCGCTCGACGCCGAAGTCGCCCTCGACGTCGCGGACGACGCGCCGGTCGCGGAGCTCCCGCCGCCCGAAGACGTCGCCCCGGATGCGAGCGTCCCTGACGTGGCCGAGCTCGACGCCTCAATCGACGCCACGATCGACGTCTCGCTCGACGCCTCGCTCGACGCCTCGCTCGACGCCGCGTTCGACGCTCCTACCGTCGACGACGTTCTCGACGCGCCACTGCCCGATCGCGCGCCAGACGCCCCGCCGCGCGACGTCTCCCCCGACGCGCGCCCTGACGCCGCCGTGGACGCCGCCCCGGACGTGCCGCCCATCGATGCGCCCGCGGGGGCGTGGCGGAGCGTGCTCTTCCCCGACAACTGGCTCCCGCTCCACGCGGGCGGACGCGCCGACTCGATGGGGCGCTTCCTCCACGATTTCTCCTTCGCCGGCTATCGTCGCGGCGAGCGCCCGCCCCACGGCACCGGAACCGTCGTCCGCACCGTCGACGCCGCGCTCGGAGACGGCCGCACCGACGCCCGCACCGCGATCCAGGCCGCCCTCGACGCTGCCTGTGCGAGCGCGGTGACCGGGCTTCGTGTGGTGCTCCTCCCCGCGGGCACGTACCTCCTCCGCTTCCCGACGGCGACGCCCGCCAACGACCCCGCGCTGCGCATCGCCTGCTCCAACCTCGTGCTGCGCGGCGCAGGCGCGGCGACCACGCGGCTCCTCCTCGACGACGCGCGCAACGCCCGCTCCCGGGCGCTCCTCCGGGTCGCGCCCCGCTCGTCCAGCGTGTGGGCGGGCTCCCCGACGACGGCGATCACCCGCGACCTCTCGCAGCCGACGCGCACCATCCCGGTCGCGAGCACCGCGGGCTTCTCGGTGGGCGACGTCGTCTCGGTCCGAACCGACCTCACCGAGGCCTTCCGCGCCGCCCACCGGATGAACATCACCTCGATGGGCGAGGTGTTCTGGCCCGCCTCGACGTCGCTCGGGCTGCTGTATCCGCGGCGCATCGTAGCCGTGGACGCCGCGCGCAGCACCGTCACCCTCGACGCCCCCACGCGCTACGACGTGCGGATGCGCGACAACGCGCGCCTCATCAGCCCGAGCGGCTACCTGGAGTCGGTGGGCCTCGAAGACTTCGCCTTCGGCATGCGCGAGCACCCCACCAGCGCCGCGGGCACCATGCCCGGCCCGCTCGGCGACGCGGCCGATGACGCGTACACCGTCGCGGGGTCGGCGGCGTATGCGCTCCACGGCTCGGTGGGCGTGCGCCTCGACGCGACCCGCGACGCCTGGCTCTACCGGGTGGAGACCTTCTCCCCGACGGGCAACGCGAGCGGCGCGCACGTGCTGTCGAACGCGATCTTCCTCACCGCCGGGACGCACCGCGTGACGGTCGACCGCTGCCGCCTCGCGCGCCCGCAGTACCGCGGCGGCGGCGGCAACGGGTACCTCTACTGGGTGGAGGGCGAAGACAACCTCTTCGTCGACGACGTCGCCACCGCCGGGCGCCACAACTACATCACGGCCCACATCGCTTCGAGCGGCAACGCGTTGGTGCGCGTGCGAACCGTGGACTCGCGCTACGCCGACGACAGCCACCGCGGGCTCTCGCAGGCCAACCTCTTCGACAGCGTGGCGCTGGAGGGGTCGTGGCTCCAGGCCGTCAACCGCGGCGCCACCAGCAGCGGCGCGGGCTTCACCGCCACCGAGACCACCTTCTGGAACACCCGCGTCGTCCGCGCCCACGCGAGCACGCGGCGCGCGGGTGACGGCTTCGCGGAGGGCTTCGCCATCGAGACGGCGCAGGTCGGTTGGGGCTACGCCATCGGCACGTCGGGCGTCGGGAGCGCCGTGTCGACGCGCGTGCTCACCAACAGCTACTGGTCGACGCTCGACAGCGGTCCACCGGCGGATTTTGTCGAGGGCGTGGGGCGCGGCGCGACGCTCTTCCCGCAGTCGCTCTACGACGAGCAGCGGCGGCGGCGCCTCTTGCGCGGGGAGTAGCCTCAATGCCAGTCATTTCGTGTGGGGCAAGCGTCCTCGGGAGTTCCCAGGGTTCGCAGGAGCTCACGCCTGGGCTAGCTTCGGATCGCCCGCAAAGCCGGGCTCCCTCGTCGCGGACCCTCCATGGTTCTCCCTGAGCCCGGCTCTGCGGGCGATCCAAATCCAGCCCAGGCGTGAGCTCCTGCGAACCCTGGGAACGCTCTCTCTACCGCCGCGTCGCCTCTGCGCAGATGGCCCGCAGCGCCTCGGCCCGCGGCTCCCACCCGTAGCGCTCGGTCACCACCCGCCGGGCGCGCGCCGCCACCGCCTGCAGGCGCGTCGGGTCGTCGATGAGCGCGCTCACGGCGTCGGCCACCGCGGCCCCGCCGTCGTCGACGCGCGCCACGAGCAGGTCGTCGCCCGCGGTCGCGTCGATGCCCTCGGCGGCGCCGGGCGAGGCCACGACGGGGACGCCCATCGCCATCGCCTCCAGCACCTTGTTCTGTACGCCGCGCGCGACCCGCAGCGGGATGACGCACACCGACGCGCCCTGCACGTGCGGGCGGATGTCGTCGACGTAGCCCGTCACCGTCACACCCGCGACCTCGCCGAGCGCGCGCACTTCGGGGGTCGGCTTGGCGCCCGCGATCACCACCCGGAAGCCCGCGTGACGTCGCCGCAGCCGCGGGAGCACCTCGCGGACGAGCATCACCGCGGCCTCTGCGTTGGCGTGGTAGTCCATCGCGCCGAAGAACACCGCCGACGGCTCCGCGGGCAGCGCCGCCCGCGGGGTGAAGTGGTCGACGTCGACGCCGTTGGGGAGCGCGCGGATGTCGCAGCCCGGCGCGATCGACTGCATCAGCACGCGCTCGCGCTCGGCGGTCACCAGCGAGACGCGCGCCCGCTCGGCGACGTGGCGCTCGTAGCGGGCGAGGGTGATCGCCTCGCGGAGGTACACCGCGCGCTGGAGCAGCGGGGCCTTGTCGGCGTAGGCGCGCCACTTCGCCGAGTCGGCGTCGACGAAGTCCATCACCAGCGGCACCTCCGGGTGGGCGAGCGCGTAGGGCGCCATGCTGGTGCTCTCGGCGACGATGACGTCGGGCCTCACCGCCGCCACCACGCGCGCCACCGCTTCGAACATCGCGCCGCTTCGAAACACCGGCAGGGTGAGGGGCGTCGCGGTGAGGGCCCACGGGAGCGCGCGCGCCTTCTGCACGCGCAGGTCGAGCGGGACGAGCGCCACCGAGGCGAAGGCCCGCGCCAGCAGCCCCGCGTGTGCGACGTCCGACGGCGGCTCGGCGAACGCGCACAGGTGAACCTCCGCCCGCCGCGCGAGGCGCGTGAGCAGGTGGTGCGTGCGGATCTTGTCGCCCTTGTCGGGAGGAAACGGCGTCCGGTGGGTGAGGGCCAGCACCTTCATGACGGCTTGGCCCACTGCTTCGTCGCCGGGTCGCGCCGCCGCAGCACGCGCGCGGGGTTGCCGCCCGCGATGACGTCATCGGGGAGCGGCGCCGTCACCACCGAGCCCGCCGCCACCACCGAGCGGGCGCCGACGTCGGCGAGGATCACCGCGCTGTTGCCCACCCAGGTGTTGCGCCCGATGCGGACGGTCTCGTAGCGGCCGGGCTGGTCTTGCACGGGGACGTCGGGGTCGTCGAAGCCGTGCTGGTTGCGGCCCGAGGGGATGTCGATGTTGGAGCCGAGCGTGACGTGCTCCTCCAGCACGACGCGGCCGAGCATGCAGCGGGCGCCGATGTACACGCCGCGGCCCACGCGCGCCTCCTCGGAGGAGAACACCGTCCCCCACTGGATGCACGAGTCGGGGTGGCACTCCGCGAGCACGGCCCCGTAGAAGGCCCGACGCACGAACTGACCCGACAGCCCCGGGAGCGCCGAGAGGGCCTGCGAGTACGCCTGGAAGAGCTGATCGCGCCGCGCCGCGGGCCAGAGGGCGCGCTCGACGCGGTAGGCGGCGATGAGGGGGGCGACCGTGCCGCGCGCGGCGGCGAGGAGGGCGGACTTGGCGAGGGATCGTGCGTTCATGACGTGGCGCCTTGGGCGTCGCGCCAGGGGCCGAGGCGGCGCGCGAGGACGGACTCGTAGAGGTCGACGTAGCGCTCGGCGCGCCGACGCGGGTCGTGGCGATCGATGGCGCGTTGGAGGGCGCGGACCGCGCGTCGGTCGGCGGCCGCGGGGTCGGTCAGGCAGTCGAGTACGGCGTCGGCGAGCGCCACCGGGTCGTCGGGCGGGACGATGAGAATGTGCGCGCCGTCGTCGGCGACCTCGGGGACGCCGCCCACGCGCGTCGCCACCACCGGGAGCGACACCGTCATCGCCTCCAGCAGCGCGTTGGGCATCGCCTCCGAGCGCGACGGCATCACCAGCAGGTCGCTCGCCCGATACACCAGCCCCACGCGCTTCTGATGCCCGAGAAACACCACCCGGTCGTCGAGGTCGAGCGTGCGGGTGAGGGCCACCAGCGCCTCCCGATCGGGCCCGTCGCCCGCGAACGCGAGCACCAGGTCGGCCCCCGCGTCGCGCACCCGCGCCAGCGCCCGGAGCGCCACGTCTTGCCCCTTCTCGTGCGACAGGCGGCCCACCACGCAGGCCACCGTGCGCCCCAGCGGGAGCCCGAGGGCGGCCCTCGCCGCGTCGCGCGTCTCGTCGGCCCGGAGGTCGGCGGCGTCGACGGCGTTGGGGATCACCACCACGCGACCCGCGGACACGCCCTCCCGCACCACGATGTCGCGCGCGCTCTCGGCGACGGCGACGACGCGTTCGGCGCGGGGCATCGTGAAACCGTCGACGCGGTGGTACAGGCGAACCTTGTCGTTCTCGGCTGTCCACCCGTGGTGGTGGCCGATCCACGGGGCCCCGGTGGCGGCGCGGACGGCGAGGGCGAGCACGTGGGGCTTGTAGCTGTGGCTCTGCACCACGCCCGCGCCGATGCGCCGCGCGAGGAGGACGGCGCGCGCGAAGAGGGTCGGGTCGAAGGCGCCGAGCTCGGGCAGCTCGTGGACGGTGAGGCCGCCGCCCGCGAGGTCGTCGAGGCGGGGGATGGGGCCGGCGCCGCGGCCGCGCAGGATCGCGACGTGGAGTCGCACCGACGGGGGGAGCTGGCGCCCGAGGTGGATGAGGCCCCGCGCCGGCCCGGTGACCACGGGGGCGTCGAGGAACGAGAGGACCTGGAGGGCGGCGCTCATCGGGGCGCCGGGGTGGCGTGGACGAGGCCCTCGACGACCACGGTTCGAATCGCGTCGAGCATCTTCTGGCGGCCTTCGGCGTTGGGGTGGAGGCCGTCTTCGCTCAGCCGATCGGGGAGGTAGCCCTCGGCGTCACCGAGGGCCGCGGCGTAGTCGAGCAGCGGCGACTGCGTGCGGCGCGCCTCCTCGCGGACCCACGCGTTGAAGGTCGCGACGCGCTCGGCGACGTGGCCATCGCCCTCGGTGCGGTCGTAGCCGCGCGAGATCGGGACGCAGGTGCCGTACACGACGCGCGCGCCGCGCTGGCGAATCGCGTCGGCCATGCGGGAGAAATACTGCTTCGTGTCGTCGAGGGGCGGCGCGCCGGGGAGCATGTTGATCGCGCAGGTCTTGATGACGACGGCGGCGGGGTCGAGCGAGAGCGCGTCGGGGTCGAGGCGGAGCCACTGCTGCCAGATGAGCTGGCCCCCGACGCCGCGGTTGACCAGCGGCTCGCCGGGGAAGGCGCGCGCGAGGTCGAGCGACTCGGTGATGCTCGCGCCGAGAAACACCACGCGCCCGGGCACGCGGCCCGCGCGGCGGAGGCGCTCGTTGTCGTCGCGGTAGCGGGCGAGGGAGCCCGGGTCGCCGCGCAGGGCGGCCCAGCGGCCGTGCCAGAGCTGCGCGTCGCGGCGGTAGCGGGAGGCCTTCCAGGTGACGGCGGCGGCGCCCGCGAGGCAGAGCGCCGTGGCGGCGAGGAGGATGCGCTTCATGGGGGGCTCCAGGGAGGCGCGATAGGTACCGCACCGGGCGCGCGGGCGACAACGGGCATCGGCGGGCGACCGTCGGGTCCCGCCGCCGGACGTTTCAGCGATCGAGGCCGACCGGTGGGCCGTGTCGCGCAGGTGCACACTCGCCGCGGGGGGTGAAGGTTGTGTATGGTCTCGCTCGCGCCGATGAACCGGCGGTTGATGGAGCGAGACGCGAGATGGGTCCGATGGTGATGGCGTTGGTGGTGTCGGCGCCGCTGCAGCTCGCGGCGGCGGCGGGGGTGGAGGTGTCGGGCGGCTACGACAGCACCGTCCTCAACGCGCTCACCTTCAACTTCGGCGACGGGGGCATCCTGCGCACGGCGCTCGACCTTCAGGTGGGGCACCGCACTGACACGCTGCGGCAGACGCTGCGGGCGCGCGGGGAGTTCTATTTCGCCGGCGGTGAAGGCCGCTCGATCGACTACGCGAACCTCAACTCGCTCAACCGCTACAGCCTCCAGTGGGACCCGAACGACGACTGGCGGTTCGCCGTGGACGCGGGGTACAACATCGGCCAGTCGCCGTTGATGTTCCAGGGGGTGGGCGACCCGACGGCGTCGTTTCGGCGCGGCATCTTCGGCGAGTACAACGCGCTCGGGCGCCTCACGCGCACCTTCATCGACCGCTACCGCGTCTCGCTCTACGGCGGCGTCAACGGTCGGCACACGGTGGAGGTCCCCGAGGGGACGCCGCGCGGCGACATGATCGTGTACCGCCTCGGGGTCGACGGGTCGGCGGACATCGGCGAGCGCGACACCGTCGGCCTGGCCTTCGTGGGGCAGCGCCTCGGGATGGCGGGGCTCGGGGACTGGGTGGACCGCGTGACGGCGTTCGGCACGTGGCGCCACGCGTGGACCGACTCGTTCAACTCGGGCGTGAGCTTGGGCGCCGACTTCATGCAGGATCAGACCGACCCGACGCGGCAGGCCTGGAACTCTGGCCCCTACGCCAACCTCACCGCGACCAAGGTGTTCGTCGAGCAGCGCCTCGCGTTCACGGTGGCGGGGCGCTACGAGTTTCAGGCGGTCAATACGGTGCGGTGCGGCGGCGCGCTGCGACCGGATGGACTCTGTCCGCCCGAGCTCGTGATCGCGGGCGGGGCCGGGCGCGTGGGCGGCGGCACCTTTCAGTTTGCGTGGCGTCCGCGGGAGGACGGCAACCTCACCATCACGGGCATCGCCACGGCGGACTACGGCCTCACGCGCAACGTGGTGCTCGCCACGGTCACCACCGCCACGGGCACCCGCGAGGTGGCCAACATGAACGTCACCGCGGTGCTCAACGCCCGCTGGGCCTTCTCGCGACACCTCTCCGCCTTCGCCCGCTACACCTTCCTCTTCCAGCACGTGGAGGAGCCGCAGTGGTTCCCTGACATCCGGCGCCACGTGATCCTCGCGGGCGTCACCGTGTCGCTCACCGCGGGCGAGGCCGACTACCTCGACGGGGTGATCCCCTTCACGGAGGCCGAGGTGACCGGCGCCATCCGCAACGCGGTCTCGTCCGCTCCGGGCGCCGCCGAGGTGGCCGTGGAGCAGAGCGCTTCGGGCGAAGAGAACGGCGTGCTCGAAGACCCCCTCGACCCCGGCGACCGCCCCGCGCCGCCGCCCCTGCGCCGCCCCGGCGACCCCGAAGAAGAGCCCACGCCCGGCGCACCGGCGCGCCCCACGACGGCCCCAACGGGAGCGACGCCCGGTGGGTCCAACGCTCCACCGTCTACTCCCCCGCGCGACCGACCCGAAGGATCGAAGGGATGACCGTCTCGAACAACAACAACCCCGACGAAGAGGTCTTCACGCTCCGCGACCTCCTCATGAACTACGTCGCGCTCGCCCGCCGCGGCTTGCGCTACTGGATGCGCGGGGCGGCCATCTTCATCGCGATCTTCGCGGTCGGGATGGTGGTCGTGATCCGGCGTCAGCGGGTCTACAAGTCGGAGGCCGCGTTCCAGATCCTCGACTCCAACACGGCGACGCGTGAAGAGCAGGGCGAGGAGACCATTCAGCGCAGCATCGAGGGCCGACTCAACCAGATCTACGGCTCCCGGCGCTACGTGATGAACATCGTCCGCGAGCTCCACCTCTACGACCACATGCTCGGGGTCGGTCCCGACGGGCGGCCCTTCACCTCCGAGGCGAAGATCGTCCAGGAGTTTCAGAGCTCGATGGACAGCCGCGTCGAGCGCAACATCGTCCACCTGGGGTACGTCTACAAAGACCCGCTGCGCGCCCAGCAGGTGGTGCAGGCGCTGATTCGGCTCTTCGTCAACGAGCGCAAGATGGCCGCCGAGGAGCAGGCCCGCGACATGCTCCAGCTCGTCGACGGCCAGCTCCGCGAGCTCGACGGGGTGCTCCAGCAGCGCCAGGACGCGCTCGATCGCTTCACCCTCGCCAACCAGCGCGACGTCGAGCGCATCCGCGCCAACCGCGGCCTCGGGGCGATGATCCCGGGTCAGGTGGCCGTGGCCGCCGCCGCCGCGCACACGAGCGACCCCAGCGTGTCGGCGGGTACGCGCCGTCTGCGGGGTCGGGTCTCGCAGCTCGAGTCCGAGCTCAGCGCGCTCCGCAACCCGGGCTCGGCCTCGGCGCCCTCGTCGGACGACACCCCCGAGGTGAGCGCGATGCGCGAGCGCGTGCGCGCCAAGCGCGACCAGCTGGCGGCTCTGCGCGCCCGCGGGATGATGCCCGACCACCCGACGCGGGCCTCCGCCGAGCGCGAGCTCTCCGAGCTGGAGTCCGAGCTCAACACCGCGGTGGCGCGCGTCCGCGGCGCCCAGCGCGACCGGGAGAACCTCTCCGAGTCCGAGCGCGCCGCCCGCATCGAGCGCGCCGCCCGCGAGCTGCAGTCGGCGCGCGAGGAGCTGTCGTCGAGCGAGCGGGCCGACGCGGTGGCGCGCGCGGGGGGCGGCGCTCAGGCGCCCAACGCCCCGCGGACCGCGCCGGTGCCCGCCGCCCCCGCGCGGCCGCCCGGCGCGCTGGCGAACATCGTCGAGGTGGAGGCCCAGTACGACCGCCTCACCAACGAGATCCAGGGGACGCGCAACGCCTACAACGACCTCCTGCGACGCAAGCTCGAGCGCCAGTCCGACCTGCGGCGCATCCAGCTCGCGGGCGGCGAGACCGTGCGCATCATCGACCCGCCGTCGCGCCCCGTGGAGCCCGAGCCGCCGGGCCGCACCAAGCTCGCCGCGATCGTGATCTTCCTCGCGATGCTGTTCGGCCTCGGCACGGCGCTCGTGTCGGGCTTCATCGACAGCCGCGTGTACGACCTCACCGACCTGCGGCGCTGGGGCGAGCTGCCCGAACTCCCGTTCATCCCCGAGCTCCACCTCGACGCGCCGGCGCACCCGAGCAGCGCGCCGCCGCGCGCCGGTCCATAGGCGCGACAGCCTCGGGCGCGTGACGGCCGTTGCCTTCGCGCGCCGTGTGCTGTTAGGAAAACACCCCCATGCGTCGTCGCCTCGCCTCCTCCCTCCTCGCCCTCGCCTGCCTCGCCCCCGCCGCCTGCCGCAGCCGCCTCACGGGGCCGTGGCCGCCCGTGGAGTCGTCCCTCCAGAACTTCCGCATCGGCCCCGGCGACGTGATGCGCGTGTCGGTGTTCGGGCAGCAGGAGCTCAACTCGCGGGTCACGGTGCGCCCCGACGGCCGCGTGACGCTCCCCCTCATCGACGAGATCGTGGTGGCGGGCCGCACCGTCAACGAGGTGAGCACCGAGGTGTCTCAGGGCTACCGGCGCTTCGTGCAAGACGCGCGCGTCTCGGTGATCGTCGAAGAGGTTCACAGCTACCGCGTGTTCGTGAGCGGCAAGGTGCAGCGGGCGGGCGAGTTCGAGTCGCGCACGCCCCACACGGTGATGCAG
>JBILLV010000058.1:0-36203 GCA_044375895.1 Polyangiales bacterium
TGCCGCCGCCCACCGCCCCCGGCGCCCCGCCCCACCCCCGCAGCCCCGACAGCCCCCGCGGCCTCGCCCGACGAGCGCGCCTGCCTCGACGCCCGCGACGACCTCGCCTGCCGCCGCGTCGCCCTCGCGGCGATCGAGGCCCGCGACGACGCCCGCGCCCTCCGCCTCGCCACCCTCGCCTGCGAGCGCAACCACCTCCTCTCCTGCAAGACGCTCGGCTGGCTCCACGAGAACGGCCGTGGCACCCGCCGCGACCCCGCCCGGGCCCGCGCGCTCTACGGCCGCGCCTGCGACGGCGGTGAGATGTCAGCGTGCAAGAGCCTCGGCCTGCTCTTCGACACCGGCGCCGGCGGAGCCACCGACCGCACCCGCGCCGCCGCCCTCTACCAGCGCGCCTGCGACGCGGGCGAGTTCGACGCGTGCAACAACCTCGCGAACCTCTACCTCGGCGGCGACGGCGTCCCCCGTGACCTCGCCCGCGCGGCGTCCCTCTACGACCGCGTGTGCGCCGCGACGCACGGCGCCCGCCCCTGCGGCAACGCGACGGCCGTGCGCGCCATGGCCGACGGCGGCGTCCCTCACGACTGAGGCGGACTCGTGGTGGGTCGCTCGCTGCTGAGAATCTCGTCGTCGAGCTTCGTCTCCGCGCCCGACGCATCGGCGAGGGCGGCTTCGACGGAGTCACGCCGCACGCGCGCCCCCGATGGCGTCGACGGGACGGGCGGCACGATCGACGTCGCCTCGTCGATCTCCACCGGGATGAGGCTCTGCCGCGGATCGACGGGCGCCGGCGAGAGGGACATCACCCGCCGCGTCTCCGACTCCTCCTCGTAGAGCACCGGCGGCGGCAGGGACATCTGCTGCGGCCGCAGGCTCTCGATCATGCGCTGACGGAGCTGCAGCGCGGTCGACACCTCCCACGCCAGGCGCGGCGCGTCGGTGCGCTCGGGGATGGTTCGAAGCGCGTCGTCGAGGGCGCGCGCGAAGGTGGTGGCGCTGTCGTAACGCTCGGCGGGGAGCGGCGAGAGGGCGCAGTCGATCACGCCCGCGATGGCGGGGTGAACGTCCGGGCGCACGTCCCGGAGCCGCGGCGCGCGGTGTCCGTTGCGCAGGAGCGTCATCGCGTGTTCGACGCCGACGCCCGCCCAGATGCGCCGCCCGGCGATGCACTCCCAGAGCAGCGCGCCGCACGCGTAGAGGTCGCTCGCCACCGAAGGGCGCTGACCGAGCGCGAGCTCGGGCGCGACGTACGACACGCGCGGATCGCTCGTCCCGAGCGTCTCCAGGGCCGCGGGCGTGAAGGGGCGGGGCAGCCCGAAGTCGGTGAGCTTCACCGCGCCGCGCACCGTGAGGAGAACGCCGCTCGGCGACAGGTCGCGCTGCACCACGGGCGCCGGAACAACACCCTGCGGCCCGCGCACCATGCGTCGGTGGGCGGCGTCGAAGGCGTGGAGGATCTGCACGCCGACCGTCGCGAGGACCACCGGCGAGGGACGGCGCTGGTGGGCCTCGCAGAGCTGGATGATGTCCTGGAGCGTGAGTCCCCAGGCCCACTCGGTGACGAGGTAGAGCCCACCGGCGTCTTCGCCGAAGTCGACGAGCTGCGACACGTTGGGGTGGTCGAGCAGGAGGAGCACCCGGGCCTCGCGGGTCATGGCCTCGCGGTAGGCCGGGTCGTGCGCGAAGGCCGCCCGCAGCCGCTTGAACGCGACCGGACGACGCAACTCGGCAGCGCACACCAGCTCGGCGCGCCAGAGCTCGGTGGCCGGCGCCTCGATGACGAGCTGGTGGAGGAAGTAGCGGCCGTCGGTGGTGGGGTGGGGATCGCTCACAACGGCGCGGGAGCGTACGCGCGGGGGGCGGGAAACGCGAGACGCTTCAGTGCGCGGGCGCCGCGTGACCGGCCGCCGGCGCCGCGTGGTCGGCCGCAGGGGCCGCCGGGGCCGCAGCCGCAGGAGCCGCCGCGTGACCGCCCGCCGCGGGGGCTTCGTGGCCGCCAGCGCCGCCGTGGCCCATCTCGCCGCGCGGGGTGAAGCCGCCGGGGGCGATCTCACCGCTGCGCTCGTAGATGTGGGTGCCGTTGGAGCGATCGATGGCGCCGCGGGTGTCGATGTCGTTGAGCGTGTAGACGAGGAAGACGCCCAGGAAGACGAACGCCGACACGAAGATGACGGAGTTGAAGGGCTTGTCGTGGCGCAGGTGCATGAAGAAGGTCGCGACGAGCGAGGCCTTGATCGTGGCCACGAAGATCGCGACGAAGGAGTTCGCCGGGCCGAGGTCGACGCGCGACACCGCCACCGTGATGACGGTGAGGACGATGAGGGCGCCGAAGATCCCGAGCATGAACTTCGTGTCGGAGATGTGCGCGTGGACGGCGCCGTCGTCGTGGTCGTGACCGTGGTCGTGGCCGTCGTGGTCGTGGGTCGAGGAGCTCATGGTTTCAGCCCACCAGGTAGAGCAGGGGGAAGAGGTAGATCCAGACGAGGTCGACGAGGTGCCAGTAGAGGGCGCCGATCTCGACGGCGGTGAAGTACTCCTTGCTGAAGTCCCCGCGGAGGTTGCGCATCAGCACCCAGGTGAGGATGCCCATGCCGATGAGCACGTGGACGCCGTGGAGCCCCGTCATCACGAAGTACATCGCGAAGAACATCGACGCCCGCGTGTTGAGCCCGTGCACCGGGAGCGGCTGGACGGACGCGCCGCCGCCGATGCATCCGTCGGCGAACCATGGGTGACCGAAGCACCGGCCCGGCAGGGTGCCGTGCTCCATCTTCGCCGTGTACTCGAAGTACTTGATGACGAGGAAGGCCAGCGCGCAGAGGAGGGTGATGACGATGTAGCGCGTCGTCCCCTTGCGGTCGCCCACCTGCGACTGGCGGACGGCCAGCGCGGCGGTGAGCGACGAGAAGAGGAGCACGATCGTGTTGACCGCGCCCATCTTCCAGTTGAGCTGCTGGTGGGCGGCGTGGAACATCTCCATCTCCCGCCCGCGGAAGATGGTGTAGGCCACGAAGAGGCCGCCGAACATGAGGATCTCGGTGCAGATGAAGATCCACATGCCGAGCTTGGCGGTTTCGAACTGGTGCGTGGGCGTGTCGAAGTGGTGCTGGAGCCACTTCGGGTGCGCGTGACCGCCGCCGCCGGCTTCGGGCGCGTGTTCGGTGCTGGGGGTAGCCGTGCTCATGAGGGTTGTCCGACCTTCGCGGGGAATTGATTCAGTGGACGCCGAGCGCGCGCGTCAGGCCTTCTTGTCCTCGGGGAAGCCGTCGAAGAGCTCGGCCTCCGTGGCGAGGTGGTAGTCGTAGGGGCCGCGGGTGATCTCCGGGGTCTGGCGGAAGTTGGCCAGCACGGGGGGCGACTCGGAGTTCCACTCGAAGCCGGCGGAGCCCCAGGGGTTGGGGGGGGCCTTCGCGCCGTTGCGGAGGGACTGGATCAGCACGTAGGCGAAGATCAGGAAGCCGACGCCGAGGATCCACGACCCGACGGTGGAGAACGCGTGGTACGGGCGGTACATCGGGAGGTAGTCGTAGTAGCGCCGGGGCATGCCCTGCGAGCCCATCACGAACTGCACGAGGAAGGTCGCGTTGAAGCCGAGGAAGACCAGGGCCCATGACACCTTGGCGAGCTTCTCGTCGTAGAGCTTGCCGGTCATCTTGGGCCACCAGTAGAGCAGCCCGCCGAGGAAGCCGAACACCGTCGAGCCCATCATCACGTAGTGGAAGTGGGCGACGACGAAGTAGGTGTCGTGCAGGTGGATGTCCGTCGCGAGGGTGCCGAGGAAGAGCCCGGTGAGCCCGCCGATGGTGAACTGCACGAGGAAGGCGAGGGCGTACAGCATCGGCGTGGTGAGCCAGATGGAGCCCTTGTAGAGCGTGGCGGTCCAGTTGAAGACCTTCACGCCCGAGGGGATGGCGACGAGGAAGGTGAGGGCCGAGAACACCATCGTGGCGAACTCCGACTGCCCCGAGGTGAACATGTGGTGGCCCCACACGAGGAAGCCCACGAGGGCGAGGCCCAGGGAGCTCATCGCGATGGCGAAGTAGCCGAAGACCGAGCGGCGGGTGAAGGTGGCGAACAGCTCGCTCACGATCGCCATGCCGGGCACGATCATGATGTACACGGCGGGGTGCGAGTAGAACCAGAAGAAGTGCTGGAAGAGCACCGGGTCGCCGCCGAGGGACGCGTCGAAGATGCCCAGACCGAACACGCGCTCCATCGCGAGGAGCGCGAGGGTGATGGCGAGCACGGGGGTGGCGAGCACCTGGATGACCGCGGTGGCGTACATGCCCCAGACGAAGAGCGGGAGGCGCTTCCAGTGGAGGCCCGGCGCGCGCAGCGTGTGGACGGTGGCCATGAAGTTGAGGCCCGTCAGGATCGACGAGAACCCGAGGATGAACACCGCGAGGGTCATCGAGACGACCGCGGTGCTCGTCGACGTGCTGTACGGGGTGTAGAAGGTCCAGCCCGTGTCGACGGAGCCCGAGATGATGCTGAAGAGCGCGAAGACCGTCCCGATGACGTAGATGTAGAAGCTCAGGAGGTTGAGCTTCGGGAAGGCCACGTCCTTCGCCCCGAGCATCATCGGCAGCACGAAGTTGCCGAGCGACCCCGGGATCGACGGGATGATGAAGAGGAACACCATGATCGCGCCGTGCAGCGTGAACGCGCGGTTGTACTGCGCGGCGTTCATGATCGTGGGGCCGTTGCTCCACAGCTCGAGGCGCACCAGGAGGGCGAAGACGCCCCCGAGGAAGAAGGCCAGGATGACCGAGACCAGGTACATCAGGCCGATGCGCTTGTGGTCGAGCGTGAGCAGCCAGGACTTCACGCCCGTCCCGGCCTTGAGGTAGTTCGTGTTGAAGAGGTCTTCTTCAGCGTGCGTGGAGGACATTGGGTCGTTCCTTCTCGGTCGCCGCGCGGCGCTACTGGAGGCTCTTGATGTATTCGATGAGGTCGCCGAGCTGCCACTCGGTGAGCGACCCGCGGTAGGTCGGCATCACCGGGTTGTAGCCCTGGACCACCTGCGCGTTCGGCTCCAGGATCGACCGACGGACGAAGTTCTCGTCCACCGTGACCGTGGTGCCATCCGTGAGCGTGACGGGGTGGTTGAACATCCCGCGCCACGTCGGACCCGTCCCCCGCGACCCGTCGATCGAGTGGCAGGTGAAGCACTGCGACGAGCGGTAGATCAGCGCCCCGCTCTGCACGGGGGTCAAGCCCTCCGCGCGCCGGTTGATCCGGTCGAGGTAGGCGGTGAAGGCCCGCTCGCTCTCGATGGTGACGGTGCCCACCATGGCGTAGTGGCCCGCCCAGGTGTCGCGGCCCTGCTCGTCGCGCGCGCCGGTCTCGGCCGCGCCGCAGTACTCCGCGCAGAAGAAGGGCGTCTCGCCCTCGTGCGTCGCCTGGAACCACAGCGTCCCGTACATCCCGGGCACCGCGTCGCGCTTCACCCGGAAGGCCGGGATGAACATCGCGTGGAGCACGTCATCCGACGAGATGATGAGCTTCACGGGGCGGTTGACCGGCACGTGCAACTCGGGGCGGTGGGCGCCGTTGGGGTACTCGAAGTCCCACGACCACTTCTTCCCGCGCACGCGGATCTCCATGGCGTTCGCGGGCGCAACCGTGAGGTTGACGTAGCCCTGGAAACCCCAGTGGAAGAGCAGCGCGAGGAAGAACATCGGCGCCACGGTCCATCCCACCTCGAGCGGGAGGTTGTGGCCGGTCGGCTCCGCGGCGACCCCGGGCTTCCGCTGGTACTTCCACACGAAGTACAGCGCGGCGCCGATGATCCCGACGAAGAGGACCACGCTCATCCAGTAGATGAAATAGAAGAGCCAGTCGACCTGCGGGGCGAAGGTCGACCACTGTCCGGGCATCTGCAGCGTGGGTTCTGGATTCATTGTCTTTGTCCGCGTCGCCGGGCGCGTGGGTCACGCGTCCGGCACCGAGTTCATCCTTGAGCCAGCGTGGCGGGCTGCGTGGGGGTGCGTCGACGCTCGCGCGCCCGCATCACCGCGAAGAATCCTCCGAGGCCAAACATCGTGACCACGCCGCCGAGCTTCATCACGTTCCGCGCCACGAGGGCGTAGCGATGCCCCTGCGGGTCGTAGTGGTAGCAGTACATGATGAGGCGCTCGACGGTGGTCACCTGGCGCCCCTCGGACGCCTCGAGCAGCCCGACGCGCACGTCCGTCGGCTTGTAGTCAATGCCGTAGAGGTAACGCGCCACGCGCCCGTCGGGCGTCAGCAGGATCGTCACCGCCGGGTGCGCGAACTGGTCGGTCTGCGTGTCGAAGCTGTACCCGAAGCCCACCGCGTCGGCGACGCGCCGCGACTCGGCGCCGGCCCCGATGAGGAAGTGCCAGCCCCGCTGCGCGCTCGGCCGACCGTACGCTTCGAGCACTCGGGCGCGCTTCGCGACGGAGGTCTCCAGCGTGTCGCGCGGGTCGATGCTCACCGTGACCACGTCGTACTGCTCGCCCACCGACCAGACGGTGTCCTTGAGCGAGCGGATCACGGCGTTGAGCACCATCCCGCAGAGCATCGGGCAACGATGGTAGACGAGGTTGAGCACCACCGGGCGACCGCGGGTGAAATACTCCCCCAGGGCCACCTGACGACCCGTGTGGTCGGTGAAGCGCGCGTCGAAGGGGACGCGCGCGCCGAGGTGCTCGTTCACCGTGACGGCGGCGAGCTCACGCGGGGAGGTGTTGACCTGCGCGCCCGCGACGGAGGTCCCCGTCACGAGCGCGGTCAGCGTCATCACCGCCGCGAAGCTGGTCGTCGTCTTCGTCATTGCCTCAGTGCGCCGCGGCCGCCGGGGCCGCTCCTGCCGGGAGTGTAGGGGCGGCCGCTGCCGTCGGCATCGGGGCAGCAACCTGTGCCGAAGGTGCGTTCGCCGCGGGCGCCGGAGCCGCCGCCGCGGGCGCCGCCGGAGCGGGGGTTGCGGGACGGGGCGTGGTGTCCGCGCCAGCGGGGAGATCACCGCGCGCGGGCGGAGGGTTGGGCACCACGCGCGGCCGCTGACCCCAGCCCTGGAGGGCCTGGAGGTCGGTGGAGGGCGTCGGCGTGATGGCGGCCGGGCGGACGCCGTTGCCGAGCGCCCCGGCCACCTGCTGCATCCCCTCGTTGATGCGGGCGAGCTGCTGGGTCTCGCGCGCGTGGGCCTCACGCAGGCCGCCGCTCTCGACGCCGAGCACCTTGCGCTGCTGCTCGTCGCCGTACATCGAGTGGAAGTAGCTCGTCACCGAGTACTGCACCGCGACCAGCGTGCTCAGCACGATGACGCCGATGCCGATGACCGTTCCCGTGGGGACTTCCGTCTTGTCGACTGCCATGGCGGTGTCTCCTAGGCGTTCTCGAAGTGGCGCGAGCGATCGAAGCGCGGATCGCCGATCGCCACGATGGGGTGGTTGGCCATGCGGTAGAGCACCGCGGCCGCGTACACGCCGCCGACGCCGACGAGGCTCAGCAGGTCGAGCGCGTGGGGCGAGAGCGCGTGCGCCTCGCGGGCCTCGATGCCCATGGAGGCGGCGTAGTTGGGCATGATGAGCCAGTACATCTCGACCACGTGCATCACCGCGAGCAGCCACGCGCCGACCTTGAGCCAGCCGAGGCTGCGCTTCACGTTGCGCGACATGAGCAGGATGAAGGGCACCACGAAGTGGAGGATCGCGATGGCGACGGACACGTTGGCCCACGGCCCGTCGCTCCAGCGCAGGTGGTAGAACTCCGCCTCCTCCGGGATGCCGGCGTACCAGATGAGGAAGAACTGCGAGAACGACACGTACGCCCAGAAGCAGTTGAAGCCGAAGAGCAGCTTCCCGAGGTCGTGGTAGTGCTCGACCGTCAGCGCGTCGCCGAAGACGCCCTTGTCGCGCAGCCACATCGTCACGAGCGTGAGCGTGGCGAAGAGCGCGACCATGCCCGAGGCGAACATCACCACGCCGAAGATGGTGCTGTACCAGGCGGGCAGGAGGGACATGTACCAGTCGAAGGCCGCGAAGGTGCTCGACAGGCCCATGAGCGGCAGCGCCCAGGGCGCCATCCCCTGCATGCGGCGGGTCCACTCGCGGTCGCGCGATCCGTCCTGGCTCGTGGAGAAGCCGAACATCCGCAGCGCGACGAAGGCCCAGATGAGGAAGTAGATGAGCGCCCGGCCGAAGAAGAAGCCCTTGTTGAGGTAGGCGCCCTTCTTCGCGATGGTCTCGCTGTGAATCTGGTGCTCGATCTCGGCCTGCGTCAGGCGCTGGCCGGGCGCCGCGGGGCCTGCGCCATGACCCGCCGGGGCGGCGTGCTCACCCGCCGCGGGGGCAGCGTGTTCACCCGCCGGGGCAGCGTGACCGCCCGCCGGGGCCGCGTGCTCGCCTGTAGGCGCCGCGTGCTCGCCGTGCGACATCCACGACCCGTAGAGGTCGTCGGCGTGCAGCGCGACGGGCACGAACAGCAGCGCGAACACCGGCAGCGCCGACATGAGGAACTCCGCCGTCCGGCGCACCGTCGCGCTCCAACCGGCCGAGGTCACGTGCTGGAGGAGCACGAAGAAGGTCGCGCCGATGGACAGCGTGAGGAAGGTGACGAAGGCGAAGAGGTACGAGAAGGCGAAGCGCTTCCCGTCCGACGCCCCGAGGCCCATGGCCGCGACGATGCCCACCGCCCCGACGCCCGCCGCGATCTTCCACGCGCTGGCGAGAGAGCCCTTCAGACGATAATCATGATCCGAGGACGACCCGCTCACGGCGTACCTCCCGCGGCGCTGCCAGCGCCGGAGACCTGAAGCGCCCGCACGTAGGCGACGATGGCCCAGCGATCCCGCACGGGGATCTGGGCCGAGTACGCCGGCATGTTGCGGATGCCGTTGGAGATGGTGGCGAAGAGCTGACCGTCGGGCACGTGCTTCAAGCGCTCATCGTGCAGGTTGGTCGGCTGGATGTAGCTGTACGAGTTGGCGGTGCCGCCGCCGATGGAGCGGAGCCACACCTGACCGCGGCCGTCGCCCGCGCCGCCGTGACACGGGGCGCAGTAGATGCCGAAGCGCTGGCGGCCGCGCTGGAGCATCCCCTCGGCGCCGCCGAAGGACTGCGTCGCCGCGTCGGGGACGGTGAGCACGTACACGGGGCTGTCGGGCTCGTGGCCGAGGACGACGCGGTCGTCGTCGAAGGCCTCGTCGCGGCCGACGGTGAAGTTGGCGTAGTGCGCGTTGGCGCCGCC
The DNA here is from genome assembly GCA_044375895.1 of Polyangiales bacterium. GTDB lineage: Bacteria > Myxococcota_A > Polyangia > Polyangiales > CAISKJ01. The sequence goes on from JBILLV010000058.1 coordinate 9,214, forward strand.
GGGGTACCGGGGCACGGAGCCCTCGGGGGGCGTCCGCATCGTGCGGTGGTCGGCGAAGAACTTCGACTCCGCCTGGGAGTTGTAGCGCTGCTGGGCGTGCATGTTGCGCAGCAGCACGATGGGCGTCTCTTCGGAGGGGCCTCCGCGGCACGCCCCGAGTCCGATCGCAACGACCGTAAGGGTGAGGGCTCGGCGGTTCACGGCTCGTTGTCCTCGACGATCTCGATGTGGGCGGCGTGCGTCTTCTCGAGCAGCGCGCGCGTACCCTGCTCGTCGTACTTCGGGTCGGCGCACTCGACGGAGATGAAGAACTTGTCGTCGGTGGCCGTGCGGAACCGGTCGCTCTCGAACACCGGGTGGTGGTGCCGCGGGAGCTGGTTGAGCCCGAACATCCCGAACACCGCGCCGAAGGCCGAGAAGAGCACGGTGAGCTCGAAGCACACCGGCGCGTACGACGGGATCGACAGCGGGGGCTTGCCGCCGACCACGAAGGGGTACGCGATCACGTTGGCGTACGTGATGAGCGACACCGCCGTGGTGAAGCCGGTGAGGGCCGCGGCGGCGACGATCCAGCCGAGCCGCGAGTCGCGGAGGCCCATCGCCTTGTCCATGCCGTGCACGGGGAAGGGCGTGTGCACGTCCCAGCGGGTGAAGCCGGCGTCGCGGACCTTCTCCGCGGCGTGGAGCACCTCCGCGGGGGTGCCGTACTCCGCGAGCATGAGCGCGGGCTCTCCGCCCTCGACGCCCGCCCTGGTGAAAGGGATTTCCGTTGCGGTTGCCATGAGACTACTTCGCCTCCTGCGCGTGCGCGGGAGCCTCCGCGTGGTCGTCGTGGTGGGCGTGGCCGTGGTGGGCGTCAGCCTCGGGGAGCACCGACTTGAGCTCTGCCATCGCGATCATCGGCACCCAGCGGATGAACAGGAGGAAGAGGGTGAAGAAGAGGCCCAGCGAGCCGATGTAGATCGCGATGTCCACCGGCGTCGGGTGGAAGTAGCCCCACGACGAGGGGATGAAGTCGCGGTGCAGCGACGTGACGATGATCACGAAGCGCTCGAACCACATGCCGATGTTGACGAAGATCGAGACGACGAAGGACAGCGGGATGTTGGTCCGGAGCTTCTTCGACCAGAAGAGCTGCGGGCAGATCACGTTGCACGAGATCATCGTCCAGTAGGCCCAGGCGTAGGGGCCGAAGGCGCGGTTCAAGAAGGCGTAGCGCTCGTACTGGTTGCCCGAGTACCACGCGATGAACATCTCCATCGCGTACGCGTAGCCAACGATGCTGCCCGTCGCGAGGATGATCTTGTTCATCAGCTCGATGTGGGTCATCGTGACGAGGTCGTTGAGCTTGAACACCGAGCGGGCGACGAGCAGCAGCGTCATCACCATGGCGAAGCCCGAGAAGACGGCGCCGGCGACGAAGTAGGGCGGGAAGATCGTCGTGTGCCAGCCGGGCTCGACCGAGGTGGCGAAGTCGAACGACACCACCGAGTGCACGGAGAGCACGAGCGGCGTCGAGAGCGCCGCGAGGATCATGTAGGAGCGCTCGTAGTTCTGCCAGTGACGGTTGGAGCCGCGCCAGCCGAGGGCGAGGAAGCCGTACACCATCCGCCGGACGCTGTTCACCGAGCGGTCGCGCAGGGTGGCGAGGTCGGGGATGAGGCCGACGTACCAGAACAGCGACGACACGGTGAAGTACGTCCCGACGGCGAACACGTCCCAGAGCAGCGGGCTCTTGAAGTTGGGCCAGATCGCCATCGAGTTGGGGATCGGGAACATGTAGTACGCGTGCCAGACGCGGCCGACGTGGATCCCTGGGAACAGGAGGGCGCAGATGACGGCGAAGATCGTCATCGCCTCCGCGAACCGGTTGATCGACGTGCGCCACTTCTGCCGGAACAGGAAGAGCACGGCGGAAATGAGCGTGCCGGCGTGGCCGATGCCGACCCACCACACGAAGTTGGTGATGTCCCAGGCCCAGCCGACGGGGCTGTTGTTGCCCCACACGCCGACGCCGCGGAAGAAGAGGTACCCGATGGCCCCGCCGAGCACGCCGAGCAGCGTGAGCGCGGTGAGGAAGAGGATCCACCACCCGCGCGGCGCGGGGTTCTCGGTCACCCGGCTGACGGCCTCGGTGATCTTCCGGAAGGTGGTCCCGGGGACGACGAGGTGCTTCTCGCCGATGTCCTGAATGGGAGCGCTGTAGCTCATCCCTGCATCTCCGGGTTGGGATTGCGGATCCTGGCCAGGTACGTGGTGCGCGGCTGCGTGCCGATCTCCCCGAGGAGCTTGTAGCGCCGCAGGTCGCGCGAGAGCGCCGTCACCCGCGCGGTGCGCAGGTTGAGGTCGCCGAACACGATGGCGTCCGCCGGGCACGCCTGCTGGCAGGCCGTCACGACCTCGCCGTCACGCAGCTCGCGGTTCTCGCGCTTCGACTCGATCTTCCGCGCCTGGATGCGCTGCACGCAGTACGTGCACTTCTCCATCACGCCGCGGAAGCGCACGGTCACGTTGGGGTTCATCGCCATGCGCACGATCTCGGGCATGTCGGCGTCCTCGGGCTGGTACACGCCGTCGTTGTGCCAGTTGAGGTAGTTGAACCGCCGCACCTTGTAGGGGCAGTTGTTGGCGCAGTACCGCGTGCCGATGCAGCGGTTGTAGGCCATCTCGTTGAGCCCCTCGGGGCTGTGGATGGTCGCCGCCACGGGGCACACGTTCTCGCAGGGCGCGTTCTCGCAGTGGACGCAGCCGAGGGGCTGCGTGGCCATCAGCGGGTCGCTCGTCGCGAGCGTGTCCTCGTCGCCCTGACCGCGCGGGCTCACGAAGTACCGGTCGATGCGCAGCCAGTGCATCTCACGGCCGCGCGACACCTGGTCCTTGCCCACGACGGGGATGTTGTTCTCCGACTGACACGCGACCACGCAGGCGTTGCAGCCCGTGCAGGCGTTGAGGTCGATGGACATCCCCCACTTGTGGCCCTCGGCGTACGTGTAGGGCGCGCGCCAGAGGGGGAGCGTCCGCGGCGTCGGCGACTGCCGCTCCGCGAAGTTCGGGTGCTCCCGCCACGCCGAGAGCGTCGTCTCGATCGCGATCGGGCGGTTCTCCATCCGGTGGTGGTCCTGCGTCTGCGCGACCGGGTAGCGCGACCCTGCGGCCGCCACCGTGTACCCGTCGCCGAACCACACCCCCGCCGCGGGACGCAGCGGGTTGACGTTGAAGCCCTTGCCGTTGCCCACGCGCCCGGCCTGCGTGCGGCCCCAGCCCAGAGACAGCGCGACCGTGTTGTCCGGGTGCCCCGGGATCACCCAGGCCACGATCTCCAACGAGCGGTTGCCCTTGGAGATGCGGACCATGTCGCCGCCCTTGATGTGCAGGTCTTCCGCCGTCTTCGGCGAGAAGATCGCCGCGTTGTCCCAGGTGATCTTCGTCACCGGGTCGGGGAGCTCCTGGAGCCACGCGTTGTTGGCGTGGCGCCCGTCGTACATCTTCGCGTCGACGGTGAAGACCACCTCGAGGCTCGTCGCCGAGAGCGCGCCCGTCGGGGCCGTCCTCCGGCCGTAGGCCTGCGCGATGTCCGCGCCGCGCACGGCGGGGGCCGTGAGCGCCGGGGCGTCGGCCGAGACGCCGACGTTGAGCGCGCGGCGCCACTGGCGCTCGAAGGCGTTGCCGGGGTTCTGCGCGCGGAAGGTCTCCCGCACCAGCTCGTAGCCGCGGTGCGAGGGGGCGTCGGCCACGTGCCCGAGCACCTCGAGCTCGCTGCGCCCGGAGAACAGCGGCTGGATCAGCGGCTGCTGGATCGCCACCGTCCCGTCGAGGCTCTGCGCGTCGCCCCAGGCCTCGAGCCAGTGCGCGCGCGGCACGTGCCACGTGCACTTCTCGCCCGTCTCGTCGCGGCGGAGCCCGAGGTGCACGCTGAGCTGCACGCCCGCGAGCTTCGCCCCGAAGTCGTGCTCGCCCGGCGCGTCGTACGCCGGGTTGCCGCCGAGGATGAGGAGCGTCTGCACCTGGCGCGCGCCCATCGCCGTCACGAGCTCCGCGAGGTCGGCCGCGTGGTCGTCGCTCTCCGCCGCGTCGGCCGCGGGGGCGTAGCGAACGGTCTGCCCGGCGTTGCCGAGGCCCTGGTTGATCGCGTGGGCGAGCGCGTGCGCCGTGGCGGGCTGACGCGACCCGACGATCACCGCGGAGTGACCGCGGTGGGCGGCGAGGTCGGCGGCCACCTTCTCGATCCACTTCGCATCGACGCCAGCGGGGGCCTGCGCGCTGCGAACCGCTGCGCCCGCCTCGCCGAGGTCGACGCCGTGGCTCGACGCGAGGCGCGCCGCGACTGCCATGAGGTAGCCCTCGATGTCACGCGCCGCGAGGCGCAGCCGGTGGTCGGCGTTGCCCCCCGTCGTGGAGAACACCGACTCGACCACGTAGAGCCGGCTCGGCTCGTCTTCGGTCGTGTGGACGCGGCGGCTCTCCGCCCAGCCGCGCGTGTTGCGCACGACGCCCGGCTCGGTCTGGAGGAAGTCGCTGTCGATCGACAGGATGCGCTTCGCCTGCGCGAGGTCGTACACCGGCGCGAGCGCCTGGCCGAACGCGAGCTTCGCGCCCGCCCGGACGTTGCCGACCGTCGCGGCCTCCCAGGTGTGGAAGCGCGCGTTGGGGAAGCGGCGCTTCACCGCCTCGCGGAGCCGCACGAAGGTCGGCGAGATGGACGGCGGCGCGAGCACCCGCAGGCCGCTGCCCCCGCTGGACGCGTGCGCCGCGAGGGCCGTCTGGAGCTCCGCCTCGAAGTCCGCGTACGTCTTCTCGACGCCGCCCTTGGAGGGCTTGCGCGAGCGGTCGGGGTCGTAGAGATCGAGCACCGCCGCCTGCGTGAGGATGTCCGTCTTGCCGCGCGACGCCGGGTGGTCGGGGTTGCCCTCGGCCTTGGTCGGGCGGCCCTCGTGGCTCTCCACCAGCAGGCCGACGCCCTCGCCGCGGCGGTCGATCACCGTCGCGTAGAAGCTCGTGACGTTGACCGTCACGTCCTCCGGGGAGCGCGCGTACGGCAGGATCTTGTCCACCGGACGGCGACAGCCCTGGAGCGTCGCCATGGAGACCGACGCGCCCATGAGGGTCATGAACGTGCGCCGGCTCACCGGGTCAGAGAAATCCCAGGCCCCTTCCGGGTGCTCGGCGCTCGTCTGCAGCGCGCGCTCCTCGGGGGCGGTGGTCTGCTGGGCGTAGTCGTCCAGGCTGGTCCACCACACGGGCTGTTCGGGCGCAGGGCCCACGAAATCGTAGGGGGTTCGGCGGCTCATCGGTGACACCCCGAGCAGGTCGTCGGCGGGTTGAGCTGCCGCGGCGGCTGCCCGGTCCCACTGAGGTTCGGGTCCATGTTGGTGATCTGATCGACCGGGCGGAGATTGGGGGTCGGGTTGCGGTGACAGTCGAGGCACCAGCCCATGCTCAGCGGCTGGTCGTGGCGGACGACCTCCATCTGATCGACACGGCCGTGGCACGTCACGCAGCCGACGCCCGCCGACAGGTGCACGCTGTGGTCGAAGTAGGCGTGGTCGGGGAGGCGGTGAACCTTCACCCACTCGATCGCGCGACCCGAGTCCCAGCTCTCACGCACGGGGGCGAGGCGGGCGGAGTCGGTCCGCACGAGGGTGTGGCAGTTCATGCACGTCTGCGTGGGGGGGATCTGGGCGTGGGCGGCGCGCTCGATGTTCGCGTGGCAGTACCGACAGTCCATCCCCATCTGGCCCGCGTGGAGCCAGTGGCTGTACGGCACGGGCTGCCGGGGGGCGTAGCCGACGTGCGTGTGCTTCGGGGTGAAGTAGTACCAGACCACCGAAGTCAGGAAGCCCCCCGCCAGGGCCACCCCGATCGCGACGATCGCCGGGAGACGATTGAGTGAGCGTGGGAAGATCTGCATGGAGTCGCTTCGTTCAGGTGATGCAGGATCGCCGGGCACAGGGGCGGCCGCCGGTGACGGATGCGTGTGAATCGGTGGCCGCTAGCACCATATTCGCGAGGATGATGTCAAGTCCCATCGCCGCGTGGGACCGATCACTTGCGCACGGCGTCGCCGCTGCGCGCGCGGAGAGATCGGTTCCGTCACACCCCCACACACGATCGCTGTGAGGGGGCTCCGTTGAGGCGCGGACCCTAACAGGGTTCACCGCCGGCGATGCCAGGAATCGACACACAAGATCGCGTCGAGACTCACGGTATGAAGGAGCCGCCGACGGATCGCGCAAGACTTGCCGGGCGCGCACATGCAGACCTACATCCGTGACTTTTTCTTGCGCTCGGAAGTGCCGCTGGGGCGCCTCAACCCCCGCGGGGGAGCCGCCGTTGGAGAGTTTGGTGACCCCTCGCAACCGCGCGACCACGCACGCCCCCCCGCCCGGTGACGGCCCCGCGCCCGGGCGTGTGTCGTTGCGTCCTATCGATGACGGCACCTTCCTCACGCGCTACGAGCCCATGGACGTCGTCGGGTCGGGCGGGATGGGTCACGTCTGGCTCTGCCGCGACCGGCAGATCGGGCGCGACGTGGCCATCAAGAGCCTGTCGCTCGACCGCGCGCAGGACCCGACGGCGCGCGCGCGCTTCCTCCAGGAGGCCGTGACGCAGGGCCAGCTCGAGCACCCCTGCATCGCCCCGGTGTACGACATCGAAGCGGCGCGGGGAGCCCGCCCCCGCTTCACGATGCGCTTCGTCGCGGGCATCACCCTCGCCGACGTGGTCGCGCAGCTTCGGGCGGGCGACACGCTCGCGGCCCAGCGCTACACCCGCCGGCGGTTGCTCACGGCCTTCTCCGCGGTGTGCGGCGCCGTCCACTACGCCCACCGGCGCGGCGTGATCCACCGCGACCTCAAGCCCGAGAACGTGATGCTCGGCGAGTACGGCGAGGTGTACGTCCTCGACTGGGGCGTGGCGCGGCTCACCGGGACGAGCGCCTCCCCCGTGCACCCGCCCGACGACGCCGTGCCGATGACGGAGGTGGGCGCGCTCCTCGGGACGCCGGGCTTCGTGGCGCCGGAGCAGTGGCTCCACAGCGCCGACGCCGACGAGCGATCGGACGTGTACTCCCTCGGCGCGATGCTCTTCGAACTGCTCACGTACGTGCCACTGCACGACGGCGAGTCGACGCGGGCCATCATGCGGCAGACGTTCACCGAGGAGCAGGTCACCCCGTCGGCGCGCGCCCCGCAGCTCGTCATCACCCCCGAACTCGACCGGATCTGCCTCACCGCGACCGCCCGTGACCGCGACCGTCGCTTCGCGAGCGCCCGGGAGCTCCGTGAGGAGGTGGAGCGGGTGCTCGACGGCGAGCACAGCGTCGAGACCCGGCGCGAGGCCGCCGCCGTCGCCGCAGAGGAGGCCGAGGCGCTGGCGTGCAGCGCGTTGTCCGAGTCGGGCTCGGAGGACGACCGACGGCTCGCGCTCGACCGCGTGGGCCGCGCGCTCGCCCTCGACCCGACGTGCCCCGAGGCGCGGCGGACGCTCGTCCGACTCTTGTTCTCGCCGCCGAAGGAGATGCCGCCGGAGGTGCTCGCGGGCATCGAAGAAGACTGGCAGGAGCGCGTCCGGGCCCTCGCCCGCGTCGGGGCCTTCGCGTACGGCTCGTGGCTCCTGGCCCTCCCGCTGCTGCTCCGCTGGGGCGTCCGCGACCGCTCCATGCTCGTGACCACCACCGTCGTGATGCTGCTCAGTTGCGCGCTCGCGGCGTCGCAGGCCGTACGTCGGCGCCCCTCGGACGCCGCGGGCTACATGCTCCTCGCGTCGAGCATGGGGGCGATCGGCAGCCTCGACCTGCTCTTCGGCCCGCTGCTCGCGGTGCCGACGGCGCTCACCGTCAACGCCATCATCTTCGTGGCGCACGGCGACCGGATGCGGGTGGAGACGGTGATCACGGCCGGGATGGTGGCCATCTTCGCGCCGGTCGCGCTCGAGCTCACGGGGACGCTGCCGCCGTCGTTCGCCTTCGAGGCGGGGCGCCTGATCCTGCTGCCGCGGATGCTCGCCTTCACGCCCGGGCCGATGCTCTTCCTCCTGGCCTTCATTCACATGGTGATCTTCGCCGGGGCCACGGTGGCGTTCTGGCACGCGCGCCGCGTCAACCAAGCCGAGGTGATGCGGCTCCACCTGCTCTCGTGGCACCTCCGGCAGATTGTCCCCGAGCACGCCCGCGACCTGATCGACGCCGCCCCCCGCGCGATCACCCCGCGGCAGGGTCCGCCGCCGGCAGCTCGATCGTGAACACGGCGCCGCCTCCCGCGGCGTCGCGCACCGACACCTCGCCCTCGTGGGCGTCTAGCACCCGCTTCACCACCGCGAGGCCGAGGCCGGTCCCCATCGAGCGGGTGGTGTAGAACGGCTGAAAGAGCCGCGCCCGCGCCTCCTCAGGGACGCCCGGTCCGGTGTCGCGCACGTCGACCGCGACGCGCCCGCGCTCGGCGATCGAGCGGAGCGTGACGGTGAGCGCGCCGCCGGAGGGCATGGCTTCCAGGGCGTTGAGGCAGAGGTTGAGGAGCGCCTGCCGGATGTGTCGCCCGTCGGCGAAGGCGGGCGGGACGTCCGCGGGGGCGTCGAGGGTGACCTTGACCGCGCCGAAATGCTGCGCGGCCTGGGCCCGAGCGAGCGCGGCCTCGACGGCGCCCTCGATGACGGGAGCCAGCGCGACGGCGCGGCGCTGCGGGGCGACGGGGCGCGCGAAGTCGAGCAGGTCGCTCACGATCTGGTTGAGGCGCCCGGCCTCCTCGCGCACCATGTCGAGCAGGGTGCCCGCCTCGGGCGCGTTCCCCACGTGGCGTCGGAGCGAGCCCACGGCGTTGAAGATGACCGCGAGCGGGTTGCGCACCTCGTGGGCGACCACCGCCGCCACCTCGCCCAGGGCCGCGAGGCGCTCGCGCTCCACGAGTCGCGCCTGCGTGTCCCGGAGCTCCATGAGGCGCGCGCGGGACTCGGCCTGGAGCAGGGCGTTCTCCAGGGCCACCTCGGTGACGCTCGCGATGGCGGTCATCATCGCCGCGTCCTCCTCGGAGAAGCGGCGCCCGGCCGGGTCGTGCACCCCGAGGACGCCGCGCGGGCCGCGCTGCGAGGAGATGCCGACGAGGAGGGCCGAGCCGGTGAGCTTCTGCGCGCGGCTCTCGCTCGAGATGCGGGCGTCGGTGCTGAGGTCGTCGACGGTGATGGGCTCGCGGGAGGCGATGGCAGCCGCCACGAGGGGGGCTTCCGCGACGGGCCGCTCCTGCGACGTGTACGCGCCCGCGACGCCGCGGATGCGCCCGTCGGCCAGGAGCGACACGGTGGCGCGCGCGTGGAGGCGCTCTCCGGCACAGGCCGCGGCGGCGTCGAGCACGGCCTGCGGGGAGCCCTGCGCCTCCACCAGCGCGAGGCGAGCGAGGTCGTTGACGGCGGCGAGGTCGCGCAGGCGGCGGCGGGCGGAGTCGAGGTAGCGGGTGGTGTCGAGGGCGGCGGACAGGTGGCCGCGGAGGAGCCTCCCGAGGGCGAGGTCGTCGGGGTGGAGCCACGCGCCGCGCAGCACCAGGAGGCTGTTCGGGACGCCGTTCGCGTCGATGCGGACGCCGAGGGCGCGGGTGAACCCGTGGGCAGCCGCGAGGCCCTGCGCGGCGGCGCCCCAGGTGAGTCCGAAGAAGCGCTGCACCTCATCGAGCGCGTCGTCGCTGTAGGCCTCGCCCTCGACCCACACCCGACGGAACCAGGGCGTCCAGGCCGCGGAGATGCCGACCAGGGGGCGGCCGATGATGCGCTCCATCGCGCCGTCGGCGAAGAGGTCGGCGCGGGTGACGCGGAGGCGGTCGTCGCCGTCGGGTTCGAGCCACGCGTCGGACAGGCCGAGGGCCTTGATGCCCCGGTGGACGGTCTCGGCGAGCTCGTGCTCCTCGCGGCAGGCCTGGACGCTCACGCCGAGGCGCGCGAGGGCGAAGCGCTGATCACGGCGCAGCGCGGCCTCGGTCGCGTCGCGCACCACGCAGAGGACGTCCTCCCCCGCAACGGCGACGTCCACCTCCACGACGCGGGTGGTGCCGTCGGGGCGATGCACGGTCACCGAGCGCCAGGAGTCGGGGACGGGCTCGGCGCGCGCGCGGCGGGCGGCGGAGTCCGTGAGCCGCTTCGCCTCGTCGGGCTGGAGCACCACACGGAAGTGCACCCCGACGAGGTCGCCCCGCGCGCGCCCTACGATCGCGCAGAAGGCCTCGTTGGCGTAGGTGATCACGCCCCCACGGTGCGTGACCACGCCCACTGGGATCCCATCAACGAGGGCAGCGTCCTCCATGTGTCCAGCCGGGGAGTCTCCCACCACCCGCGGCCGCTGTGAACTCCGCGACGCACCGGGCAGCGGGTTTCGCGGGCGGGTTTTCGTTCCAAATGGGCGCCGGGGGCTGTATAGCGCGGGCTAATCTCCCCGATGGCCGCGTGTTATTTCGACGTCGACGGGACGCTGGTACGCACCAACCTGGTGCACCCGACGCTCTACTACCTCCTCAATCAGGCCAACCCGCAGCGGACGCTCGGGAAGGTGTTCGGCGCCCTCTTGCGTGCGCCGCGGCTCATCGCCGCGGAGTTTCAAGACCGGCGGCTCTTCAACGAAGAGCTCTACGCGCTCTACAAGGGCACGAGCGAAGACCGCCTGCTCACCCTCGCCGACGACGCCTACGAGAAGGTGCTCAAGCCCGCCATCTACAAGGGCGCGCGCGAGCTGGTGGCCACCTGCAAGGACAAGGGCCACGAGGTGGTCATCGTCTCGGGCGCCCTCGACTTCCTCATGGAGCGCCTCGCGAAGGAGCTTGGCGCCGACGGGGTGATCGCGAACAAGCTGGAGTTTCTCGACCGCCTCGCGACCGGACGGATGCTCCCGCCGGTGGTGGCCGGGCCGACCAAGGCGCTCCTGCTCCGCGACGACGCGCGCGCCCGCGGCTATGAGCTCGACGAGTGCTTCGCCTACAGTGACAGCTACTCCGACGTGCCGATGCTCTCGGTCGTCGGTCACCCCGCCGCCGTGAACCCCGACCGGGCCCTCGACCGCCTCGCGCGCTCCTATCAGTGGCCCGTCGTCTACCTGGACCGCCCATGACCCACCCCTGCGTCGTCACGCTCGACCGCAAGAGCGCGCCCCGCGTTCTCTTCGCCGGCGACCGCCTCGTCGAAGTCGACCTCCCCGCGGGCACGCGGGTGATCTACCCGAAGCCCCCGCTGGCCGGCCTCAAAGACCCCGACGCGGCGATCCGCTACGCGATCAACCACCCGTACAACTCGCCGCCGCTCTACTCGAAGCTGCGGCCCGGGATGAAGGTCGTCATCGCGATGGACGACGTGTCGGTGCCGCTGCCGCCGATGCGCCAGCCCGACGTGCGCGAGCGGGTGCTCACCATCGTGCTCCAGCTCCTCGCCGACCACGGCGTCGACGACATCGAGATCATCATCGCCACGAGCGTGCACCGCCGGATGACCGCGGCGGAGGTGCGCCACATCGTCGGCGACAAGATCTTCAACGCGTGGTGGCCCAAGCGGCTCTACAACCACGACGCCGAAGACCCGCAGGGGATGAAGTTCGTCGGCGAGACCGAGCTCGGCGAGCGCGTGGTGCTCAACCGCAAGGCCGTCGAGGCCGACCTGGTGATCTACGTGGCCGTCAACCTCGTGCCGATGAGCGGCGGGTTCAAGAGCGTCTCGGTGGGCCTCTGCGGCTACGAGAGCCTCCGGGCGCACCACAACCCGAAGGTGATGCGGCAGTGTCACTCCTACATGGACCCGAAGGCGTCCATGCTCAACACCGTCATCGAGCGGATGGGGAAGGTGACCAACCAGCACCTCGACATCTTCACGATCGAGACGACCGTCAACAACCGCATGTTCGACCGGTCGCTGGGCTTCCTCCACAAGAACGAGGACGACCTCGGCCCCTGGGACCGCGCCGCGATGAAGGGCCTCATCGCCACCCTCGACCGCACCCCGCAGGAACTCCGTCAGGAGATCTTCAACCGCGTCCCCTCGCCCTTCGAGATCACGGGCGTGTTCGCGGGCGAGACCGAGGCCGCCCACGCCGAGACGCTCAAGCGCAGCTTCGAGCAGTACTGCGTGCCGGTGAAGGGCCAGGCCGACATCCTCGTGTCGGGCATCCCCCACGTCTCGCCCTACAACGTCAACGCCTTCCTCAACCCCCTGCTCGTGCAGGTGATGGCGCAGGGCTACCTCTTCAACATGTACCGCGGCACGCCGCTGTTGAAGAAGGGCGGCACGCTGATCATCACGCACCCGTGCACGGACAAGTTCGACCACGACCAGCACGCGCCCTACGTGGAGTTTGTCCATCGGCTCCTGCCCGAGACCCGCGACGCGTTGGAGCTCCACAAGCGCTACGAGGAGAAGTTCGCGACCAACCCCGCGTACCTCGCCATGTTCCGCAAGGGGCGCGCGTACCACCCGGTGCACCCGTTCTTCATGTGGTACTGGGGCGAAGCGGGTCGGCAGCACATCGGGCGCACCATCGTCGTCGGCGCCGACAACGAGTACATGCCCCGCATCCTCGGGTACGAGACCGCCCCCAACATGCACGAGGCCCTCGAGATGGCGAAGGACACCGCCCCCTCGTCGCCCGAGATCACCTGCATGCACATCCCGCCCATCGTCATGGCCGACATGACCCCCGGCAAGTAGCTCTCCCCGCGGCGCCCTTGCGCCCGCCCATCGGCTGCGCCACAACCGCGGCATGCAACTCCCCCCCGTCACCGCCCCCCTCGCCGCGCAGGTGTCCGCCCTGCGTGACGGCGTCGGGCTCCTCGCGCTCCCGGAGCTCGCCGCGGTCTCCGTGCGCGGTCGCGACCGGCTCACCTGGCTCAACGGCATGATCACCAACGACGTGCGCTCGCTCGCCGCGGGCCGCGGGGTGTACGCGGCCGTGGTGGGCCTCAAGGGCAAGGTGATTACGGACGTCTACGCCGAGGGGCGCGACGACGAGACGCTGCTGGTGATGCCCGCGTCGCGCGTGGAAGAGGTGCTCGCCCACTTCGATCGCTACATCGTGATGGAGGACGTGTACGTCGCCCGCCGCGAGGGCGCGGTGGTCACCCTCCAGGGCCCGAAGGCGGCCGCGCTCGCCGCGCGCTTCGCTCCGTGCGCCGCCGCCGATCGACTCGGCCGCGGCGGCGTCGACCTCGTGCTGGAAGAGGGCGACGCGCGCTTCGAAGCGCTGCAGACGCTCGCCGCCGACGGCGCCGTCACGGCCGTGTCGCCGGAGGCCTGGGAGGTGGCGCGGGTAGAGGCCGGCGTCGCCGCCTTCGAACGCGATTTCGACACCAACCACTTCGTGCAGGAGGCGGGCGTCACGCGGCGCGCGGTGTCGTTCCAGAAGGGCTGCTACCTCGGGCAGGAGGTGGTGTGCCGGCTGGAGATGCGGGGGCACGTGCAGAAGAGCCTCATCGGGATGGTGGTGGAGGGCGACGCGCCCGCGGTGGGCGACACCGTGTTCGCCGACGACAAGGACGTCGGGCGCGTCACCAGCGCGGCGCCGTCGGTCACGCTTCCGGGGCGCGCCGTGGCGCTCGCGATGGTCCGTCAGGCCGTGATCGAAGCGGGCGGCCCCGTCTCCGTCAACGGCGCGCGCGCGACCCTCACGCTCCGCCCGGTGCCGTGAGGCGCCTCGTCGGGGCCCTCGCGCTCGCCGCCCTCGCGTGCTCCGCCGCGACGCGCGTCGCCGATCCACCGCAAGCGCCGCTCACTGCGGGCGCGGACGCGGGGGAGAGCAACGACGCGTCGGTCGCCGCGCGCGTGGCCGACGCCGAGACCGCGTGGCTCGTCGCCCACCTCGCCGATGAGCCCGACCCCACGCACCTCGGCGAGAGCGACGCGGTGCGACGGCTCGCGCAGCGCGGCGCCCCGGGCGCGCTCGCGGTGGCGGAGGTTTTTCGAGTGGGCGACGGTCAGCGCATCCCCTTCGCGCGGCGCGTCGTCGAGCGCGTCGCCGGGCGTCGCTGCCAGCACGATCGCGCCCGCACCGCCCGCGTGGTGGCGTGGCTCCACCGCGGCGGCGAGCCACCGGCCCTCGACCCCGACGCGGGCGTGACGTGGAGCGGGGGCGATCTGCGGTGGTCCAACGCGGCGGTCGATCGCCTGCGCGCGTGGGCCACGGAGGGCGCGTCGTGCGATCTGTCGACTCCCGACGCGGGCGCGACCCCCTGACGTCAAAGTCACAGCAGTTGTGACATCGACGCCCATTCCACTGCGCGCAGAGTCCTTGTACAAATCACCCCGCAGCGTTCGCGTGGACGGCGCGTCGTGTCGACCGCGTGATGGGCTCGTTCCGCATGAGGCGGCGAATCCTGGGATGCTGCGCCTCGCGGAGATACCTTCAAGGACACTTCAATGAAGCGCGAACGACTCAAGTTCCTCGTCCCCTTCGTCGTCGCGGTGGGAGCTTGCTCCGACCCGGCCCCGGTGACGCCTCGACCCGATGTGGTGGGCGACACCGCCGCCGACATGTCCTCGCCTGAGGTGGGTGAAGACGTCACCAACGAGCAGCCTGCGCGCCCCGACGCCGACACGCCCGACGGCGACCTGCCGCCCGATGTCACCGAAGACGCCGTCGTCGCGGACAAGGCTCCGCCCGCCGACGTGGTCGACACCGACGCGCCGCCGCCGCCGCCCGACATCGTCGAGCCCGACGTGCCCCCGCCGCCGCCCGACATCGTCGAGCCCGACGTGCCCCCGCCGCCGCCCGACGTGCCCGTCACCCCCGATGTGCCGGTGACGCCCGACGTCCCCGTCACCCCGGACGTGCCCGTCGCGCCGGATGTCCCCGTCACCATGGACGTGCCCGTCACGCCCGACGTCCCCGTCACGCCCGACGTGCCCGTCACCCCGGACGTGCCCGTCACCCCCGACGTGCCGGTGGGCCCCGCGTGCCCCAACAACGTCACCGACACCTGCCTCCCCGCCGGCACGATGAGCCGCTGCACCGACCTCAACGACGGCCGCCCGCACACCATCGTGTTCACGGGCCTCACCACGGGCATCCCGGCGAGCTGCGAAGGCGCAGGAACGGGCGCGGGCCCGGACGGCGTGGTGCCGTTCACGCTGACGCGGCCGAGCAGCGACATCACCATCACCCAGATGCCGACCGGCGGCGCCACGTCCGTGCTCTCGCTCTTCCGCGCCGGCGGCTGCGGCGTGGCCGCGCAGGAGGCCGCCTGCGCGAACACCAGCGCCGGGGGCAACACCCTCCGCGCCGCCAACCTCCCCGCGGGCACCTACTGGGTTCAGGTGTCGTCGAACTCCGGCGCCGCCGTCATCGTCCAGGCCACGTCCGTCGCCTCTCCCCCGCGCGTGATGGGGGACAACTGCCCCGGCGTCGCGGTGCGGCCCGACATGGGCCCGACGACGCTCTCCACCATGGGCTTCGCCGCCAATGGCGACTACGGCACCTCCTGCGGCGGCGGGACGGCCAACAACGGCGACGCGGTGTTCACCTTCACCACCACGGCCGCGCGCGACGTCACCGTCGACGTGAGCGCGACGGGCGGCGCCGGCCTCTCGCTCGAGCTCAACCGCACCTGCGGCGACCGCATGAGCGCCATCCCGATGTGCTCCACGGGCAACCCCGCGCGCCGCACCTTCCGCAACCTCCCCGCGGGCACCTACTACGCCACCGTCACCTACGGCACCGGCACCCGCTCGCTCATCGCGACCGTCACCACCGCGATGGCGACGCCGCTCGCGACCGCCGACACCTGCCCGGGCGCGGCGCTCATGGCCGGCGTCGCCAACGCCGTCCCCGTGAGCCAGCTCACCGCTGGCACCACGATGCTCAGCTGCCAGATGGGCGTCACCGCCGACGCGGCGTGGTCGTTCACCTCGCCCGCCGCGGGCAACGACGTGCTCGTCAACGTCGCCGCCAGCAACGGCAACGTCGGCTTCGTCGTGCAGCGGCCCTGCGCCGGCGCCGCCGTGGGCACCTGCGTCGGCAGCGCGCCCTCGCTGTGGCAGCGCTACACCGGCCTCACCCCGGGCGTGGCGCACGCGATCGTGGGCGGCACCAACGCCACCATGGGGACCCTCACTGCGACGTACCGCACCGTCCCGACCCCCACGGCGGCGATGGTCACCAACAACAACACCTGCATGACGGCGCAGATGATCCCCGCCACGGGCGGCATCTTCCGCGGCTCGACGGCGATGAGCAACCTCCGCACCGGCAGCGGAGCGGGCGGCACCCTCGGGCTCCCGATGGGCTGCGCCAGCAACGCGTGCCTCGGGTCGCGGACGGTGGTCTACCGCTTCGCGCTCACCGCGCGCAGCCGCGTGGTGGCGTCGCTGACGGGCGCCATGGGCTTCGACCCGCTGCTCTTCATCCGGAGCGGCACCACCTGCCCCGGCGACAACGTCATGGGCGCCTGCAACGACGACCGGATCGGCTTCAACTCCCAGGTCGACACGACGCTCAACCCTGGCACCTACTGGGTGATGGCCTCGGGCTGCGGGGCGATGCAGCAGGGCAACTACAGCCTGGACGTGGCCGTCCTCCCGCCGTGAGCGATCGTCCCCGTACACCCTCCGCTCGCATCCCGCCTCCCTTCTGAACTATCCTCCGCGGCGCCCCGATGGCCGCCCCACCGCCTGGTGACACCTTTCCCTGCCCGCAGTGCGCGATGGCGCTGCCGCTCGACGCGTCGTTCTGCCTCCGCTGCGGCGCGAAGCTCGCGCGCGGGGCCGTTCCTGCGAAGCCCGTCGCCGCCGCGCGGCAGGCGCAGACGCTCCTCGGCGTCGCGATGAGCCCGCACGGCCCGGTCACGCCCCCGACGACCGCGCCGCGCACGCCCACCGCGGGTTCGCCCGTGGCGGCCGCGCCTGCGACCGCTGCGCCGGCGACCGCTACGCCTGCGACGTCAACGGCGCCGGACGGGAGTGATGGGGCCGTCGCGCCGCCCAAGCGCGTGCCCAACGCCCACGCCACGATGATGGGCGTCGCCTCCCCCGCGAGCGCGGGTGCAGTCGGCCCCGTGGCGACACCGCCCATCACGGCGCCCACCGCCCCCAACGTGCCGCGCAGTGGGACGATGCAGGGCGTCGCACCGAACGTCCCCGCGCCCACCCCCGCGCCGACCGGTGCGGTGGCGCGCTCCGGGCAGACGATGCTGGGCGTCGCCGCGCCGACGACCACCACGGGGCGCAACCGCAAGGAGGTGATCCTCGCGGGTGATCCACACGCGGCGCGCGCGAGCACCCCCTCGCCCGCGCCGACCCCTGCGGCCCCGCCCGGCGCCCGGCGCACGTGGGACGAGGAGTTTCCGGTCGCGCCGAAGCCCGCCGGGCGCGGGTGGGCGATGGGCCTCGCGCTGGTGTTCGCCGTGGTGCTCGGCGTCGGCGCCGCGGTCTGGTACCGCTCGCGGCCCGTCGCGCCGCCGTCGCTCCCGGCGACGCTGCGTACGCTCAACGACGGCAGTCACGTGGTTGCGCTCTCCGTCCCGGGCGCGGCGGCCGGCACGCGCGTGCGCCACCAGGGCGTCGAGCGTCCCCTCGATGCGGAGGGGCGCGCCGAGCTCCCCGTGACGCTGCCCAACGACCGCGTCGGTGAGCTCGAGCTCCCCGTGGACGTGGTTCCCCCGTCGGGAGCGCCTGAGCGACGCAGCGTCCGCCTCGTCGTCGCGTGGAGCGCCACCACCGACCTGTCGAAGCTCGGCGAGGAGCGTTCGCGCGTCCATGTGGTGTTCCACGTCGTCCGCGGCGCCTCGCTGTGGGTCGAGGGGACCGCCATTCGGGTGTCGGGTGACACGGGCATCGCGGAGATCCCCGTCGCGCCGACGCCCGCCCGCGAGGGGGACGGCACCTTCCGCAGCGCCATCAACGTGCGCGTCGCGCTCCCCGGCGGCGGCTCGTCGGAGGGTCGCTACGAGATCACCGCGCCGCGCATCGCCCTGCGCGTCACACAGCCGTCGGTGTCGCTCACGCGCGACGCCACGCTCGTGGTCAACGGGACGGCGCCGCGCGCCACCCGCGTGACCGTCAACGCCCAGCCCGCGACGCTCACCGGCGAGACCTTCTCGGCGATCGTTCCCGTCAACCCGGGCTCCAACGCGCTGGAGGTGGTGGCCTTCGGGGCGGGCGCTCCCGCCACGGCGCGCGTGGTCGCCTACCGCGACATCACCCCCGAGCAGTACCTCAACACCAACGGCGGCGACCGCGGCCTCGCCGCCCTCACCGCGCGCCCCGTCGTCGACGGCACCCGCGTCCGCGTCGCGGGGACGCTCGTCGGTCAGGCCATCGACACGCCGGAAGGTCGCTCCATCCAGCTCGTGGTGGAGAACCGCGCGTGCCCTGGCAACCGCTGCACCGCCTGGGTCGACGTCGCCCGCACGACGCCCGTCGCGGGCAACACCGCCGTGGACGTCGTCGGCGAACTCCGCGGCACCCGGAGCTACAGCACCGCGTCGGGCGAGCGTCGCACCGACCCCGTGATCCTCGCCGTGTCGCTCACCCCGCGGCGTCCATGAGACCGCTCGCCGCGCTCGCCGCGCTCGTCGCCGTCGCCACCACCGCCGCCGCCACCCCCGCGGGCGTGCGCCGCACCGTCTCCCTCGCGCGAGCGCGTGAAGGCCTCCCCGTGGCGCTCCCCGCCAACCCGTGGACGGCCGTGCGCCGCGTCGAGCTCCCCTCCCCCTGCGCGACCCCGGTGGTGGCCCTCCCCCACGGCGAGCTCGTCGTGGGATTGGAGGCGCCGCCCGCCCTCGCCTTCCTCTCCAGCGACGGCGATCACGTGCGGGTCGTCCCGCTGCAACGGCGCATCACGCAGCCCCTCGCCGTGGGCCGTGACGGGCGCGTGTGGGTGGTGGCCGACCGCTTCGTGTTCACGCTCGCCCCTGACGGGACGGTGCGCTCGTCGGCCGAGCTCCTGAGCCGCATCGACGGCCCCGCGATCGTGCGCGCCGACGGGAGCGCGGTGGTGCTCAGCGGCACCCCGCAGGCGCCGCATGAGTTCTTCGTGCTGTCGCCAGCGGGCGACCCCGTGGGCGTGCGGTCGTCGGGCGCACGCAACCTCAGCGAGAGCACGCTCCTCGGCGACGGGCGCCTGCTCACCGCGGGCGAGCGGGCGCTGGTGTCGCTCAGCACGCGCGACGTCGTCACGCGCATCGCCACCGTCCCCGAGGTGCGACGCCTCGCGCCGCTCGGTGAGGGCGTCGCGATGACCACCGAGCGCGCGCTCCTCCTCGCCGACGGTGACGCCGTCGTCCAGCGCCGCGTCGACCTGCCCGACACCGTCTTGTGGCTCGCTCCCTACGGCGTCGGTCGTGTCGGGCTCGCGGTCGCGGGCGCCGTCCCGCAGCTCTGGGTGGTCACCGCGGACGGCACCGTCACCGCCCGCGCGCCGCTGCCGCCCGGCTCCGGCGCGCCGCTCGTCGACCCGACCGGTGCGGCGCTCGTCCCCGCGCGCGGCGGTGACGTGCTGTGCGTCGACCGCGACGGCGCCGAGCGCTGGCGCCTCACCCTCCACGAAACGCTGCGTCCTCCCGCGGTCCCGCTCCCGCGCGGCGGCGTGGCGATCGCCACCGAAGGCGCGCAGGTTCTGCTCCTGCGCGACGGAACATGAAGGTCACCGACCTCGACTACGAGCTCCCTGAGTCGCTCATCGCCACGTCCCCTCCGCCCACGCGCGACGGCGGCCGTCTCATGGTGCTCGACCCGACGCACGACACCCTCACCCACGCCGTCATCCGCGACCTCGTGGAGCTCATCCCCGCCGGGGCGCTGCTGGTGGTCAACGACACCCGCGTGATCCCGGCGCGGCTGCGCGCGGTGAAGCCCACCGGCGGCCGCGTGGAGCTGCTGCTCGTGCGCGCCCTCTCCGCCGACGCGCGCCGGTGGACCGCCCTCGGCCGCGCGTCGAAGGCCCTGCGCGAAGGCGCCGTGGTGCGCGTCGCCGACGGCTTCGAGGTGCGCGTGGACGGTCGGGATGCGGACGGCGCGCTCCAGGTGACGCTGCTCGCCGACGACCCGTGGCGCGCCATCGACGCGCACGGCGAGGTGCCGCTGCCGCCGTACATGCACCGCGTCCCCGACGCAAGCGACCGCGAGCGGTACCAGACGGTGTTCGCGCGCGAGCCGGGGGCCGTGGCGGCGCCGACCGCGGGGCTCCACCTCACGCCGGAGATGCTCGACGCGCTCGCGGCGAAGGGCGTGACGCGCGCGGCGGTGACGCTCCACGTCGGGCCGGGCACCTTCGCGCCCGTCGTCGTCGACGACCTCGATCAGCACGCGATGCACGCCGAGTGGTACCGCGTGCCCGACGACACCGCCGCGCTGCTCACCGACGCGAAGACGTCGGGAAGACCCGTCGTCGCCATCGGGACCACCGTCGTGCGCACGCTGGAGTCGTGGGCCGCGACGGGCGAGCGCGCGGGCGACACGCGGCTGCTCATCCAGCCGGGGTACACCTTCCGCGCGGTGGACGCGCTCGTCACCAACCTGCACCTGCCGCGCTCGACGCTGCTCGCGCTGGTGATGGCCTTCGCGGGCGAGGGCCTCACGCGGCGGGCGTATGGGGAGGCCGTGCGCGAGGCGTACCGGTTCTTCTCCTACGGGGATGCGATGTTCATCCGGGGGCGTGCGACGGGCTGAGGGGGCGTTCCACGGGAGTACGCGACCATCGCGTCGGCCCCCACCCGCGCTGCCGCGCGCCCCGCCCCCGCGGAGCGGGGGCGGCGGCTCCCCACGCCACGACGCGGGCGATGGACAGGGAGGTTGGGCGTGGGCTGCTCGTTGGCACTCGCACCGCTGCGCCCTTTCCTTCGCCCGCAGACGCGTTGGCGATGCGTTGTCGGCGCGAACCTGAAGGCGCCTCGCTTCGCCTGGATCTATGCGACCGATGCCTGTTGCCCGGGCGATTTCGAGGCGGAGTGCGACCGTCGGGCGGTGTTCGGCGTCGTGGCCCCGTTGCTCCGCTGCGACGAGCAAGGCGGTGCGAGTGCCAACGAGCAGCCCACGCCCAACCTTCATGTCCATCGCCTGCGTTGCGGCGTGGGAAGCCGCCGCCCCCGCTCCGCGGGGGCGGGGCGCGCGGCAGCGCGGGTGGGGGCCGACGCGATGGTCGCGTACCTCCGTGGAGAAGTACTCAGCGGCGCTCGCTCTTCCCCCCTTCAGACGCGGTCGGCGTCGGTCACCAACCGCCTTCGGGCGTCACGTCGTCGACGGCCTCGTACTCGTCCGTCGCTTCGCTCTTCGCGGCGGGCGCTTTCTTCGCGCCGCGCTCGAAGGCGAGGAGCGCCGGGACCCCGCCGTGTCGTCACCACGTGGCCCCACTGCCCGCTCAGCCCGGCATCACCTCGACCAGCGCCTTCACCTCGGTCTCCAGCGTCTCGCCGTCCATCCGCGCCGCCTCCAGCCGCTGGTCGCTCAGCCCCGCCGCCCGCGCGAAGCGCTCCTCCGCTGCCGCGTGGATGCGCTCCAGGCCCTCCACGTGCTGCGCGATCCGCTGGTCGAGCACGGGCGCCCCCACGGTCGCGCCGATCACCGCGCGCTGCGTCGCGATCTCCGCGAGCGCGCGCCACGCCTGCTCCACCCGCGCGGCCGTCGCATCCGCCAGCGACTCCACCGCGGCACTGTCCACCACCCGCCGCCGCAGCGCCGCCGCCCGCACCAGCCGGTCGCCCGTCGCGCCCGGGAGGTCGCGGGCGAGCGCCTCCAGCGCGTATGTGACCCCGTCGTCGGCGGGCAGCGCGAGGGAGGCCGCCGCCACGAGGCCCGCCACCATCATCGCCGCCGCGCGCACCGCCCCGGAGCCGTCGCCGCCGTAGCGCAGCGCCACGTACGCCGCGACGCCGCCGCCGAGCGCGCTCACGACGCCGTGGGCGACGCGCAGCTGCGGCGAGCGCGCCCGCAGCGATCGCGACGAGAGCGCGAGGGCCACGAAGGCCGCCCCGGCGAGCGACGGGCTCCCGCCGATGAGGAGGTGGTACGACAGCGCGCCGAGGGCGCCCGTCGCGAGCGTGAGGGCGCCGGCGGCCTCGCACGCCACCGCGGCGACGAGGACGCCCGCGGCGATGGACGCAGGGGCGGCGGCCCACGCGGGGAGCTGAGCGACGAGGGGGGCCGCGGTGAGCGAGCCGCCGAGCAGGGCGATGGTGGCGATGGCGCGCATGGGGGTGTCTCTCAGTACGCGTTGGCGTTGCGGAGGGCCGAGCGGTGGCGGGCGTTGGCGCCGAGGCCGTAGGCGCGGCCGCTCTCGGAGGCCGCGCTGATGTTGCGGATGGCGTCGTCGTCGCGCTCAAACTGGGCGATCTGCGCGGCGCGCGAGGGCATCGGCGCGTCGGCCTGGATCTCGCGGAGGCGGAGGAGGTTCTGCTGGGTCATCCCGCGGGCTTCGGCGACGCGGCCGTCGCGCCAGGCCTGGACGGCGTCCTGCTGGCGGAGCGCGATGACGGTGGACTCGGCCTCGCCGAAGATCACGGCGTCGCGCGAGGCGAGCGCCTGCGCGGACGATCCTGTGAGCGCGAGGGCGAGGCCGCCGGTCTCCACCCGCACGTCGCGGTCGTCGGGGACGGCGCGGTAGGTGATGGTGGAGGTGAGCGCGCCCGTGGTGCCCGCCGCGAGGCTCGGGGCGTCGACGGCGAGGTCGAGCACGAGGCGACGCTCTTCACCGAGCGCGAGGGCGCCGATGGGGAGGCGCACCGTCCCGCTCGTCCCCTCGGCCTCGGCCCCGTAGGCCCGCGTCAAACGCCAGCCCGCCGGGAGGTGAACCTCCGCCACCGCGCGCTCCACCGTGGTGCGCGTGGCCTGCTGGAGCTCGCGCCCGAGGAAGGCCCGGAGCTGCGCCCCATCGCGGAGAAACTCGTAGTTGCCGCGGCCGGCGTCTGCGAGGCGCGACATGTAGCGCTCGTCGTAGTCGCTCCCCACGCCGAGCGCCGAGAGGGTCACTGCCCGCTCAGCCCGCGTGCGGATGTCACTCGCGACGCGCTCGAGGTCCTGCCCCGAGCCGTCGCGGCCATCGGACATGAGAACCACGCGACGCACGAGCGACTCGGGGGCGTCGGAGAGCGCCTGCGCGCCGAGCATGAGGCCCGCGGGGATGTTGGTGCCGCCCTCGATCTGAATGGTGGGGACCGTCACCCGGAGCTGCGAACGTACGTCGCGAACCGTCGCGAGCGGCTGCACCACCCGCGCGCTGTCGCTGTAGGTGACGAGCGCGATCTGGTCGGTGTCGCGCATCTGCTCGATCATGGAGAGGACGGACTGACGCGCCTGCTCGATCTTCTCGCCGGTCATCGAGCCCGACACGTCGAGCACGAGGGCCATCGCCACGGGCCGCGCGCTCTGCGACGTGACGGGCGCCTCGTCGGCCGCGACGCGCAGCTCGGCGTACACCTGCCGCGTGCCGCCCGCCTCGACGCGCCCCTGCGAGAGGGCCACCCGGCCGTGCGCACGCGGCCCGCGAAACTCCACCCGCGGGGCCTGCGCAGAGCCCGACGGCGGCGTCACGACATGGACGGAAGGGCCGTGCGGCGCGGCGCTCCCCGAGCCCGGCGCGCGGAGGAGGACGATGCCCCCCGTGGCGAGGGCGACGGAGCCGGCGGCGAGGGCGCGAGCGATCTTGCGGTGCGAGAGGACGGTGTGCAGCGTGGGCATGGCGAGGGTTCTCCGGGGTGGAGTTCCTCTCGACGGGCGCGTGGGGAGAAAGGTCTACGCGGACTTCGCGAGGTCGCGCGTGCGCACCGCGACCCCACCGCGCGCCGCCAGCCACCCCGCCCCCATCGCGAACGGAACCACCGCCAGCATCGCCCATAGCCTCCCGGTGACGGCCCAGAAGAGCACCGCGGTGCAGAGCCCGGAGAGCGTGCCGTGGCGCTCGTTGGTGCGCTCGCCGTAGCGCCCGATGACGTAGCCCCCGAGGCCCACCGCCGCGAGCAGGGTCACCAGCGGGATCATCCCCGCCACCAGCTCCGTCGCCACCGCGCTCGTCCTCCGCGCCGCCCGGATGGCCGCCATTTGCGCGGCCGTGCTGTGGGGTGGGTACACCCGCGCCAGGAGCTTCGCCACCAGCGCCGCGGCCCCCTGCGCGAGGAGCGCGAAGGTCACCACCGACACCACCGTCCCCATCGGGATCCAGTGCCACGGCGGCGGATCGTTGTCGGCCGCGGGGGTGGGGGCGGGTGCGGCGGGCGCCGGGGTGTTGAGCACGGGGAGGTGTCGTCGGGCCATCGGGGGAGTTAAGAGTCTCTGTCGGCGCGCGGCGGGCAATTGTCAACTCCACGACCGGGCGCGATCGGCCTTCAACGAGCGGACGCCCCTGCGGTAGCGTGCGGGTCGTGAGCACCACGACCGCCACCGACCCGTCCGCGCCCGCCCCCGACGACGCCCCCGCCGAACACCCCGGCGGCCTCTACGTCCTCTTCGGCGCCGAGGCCTGGGAGCGCTTCTCGTACTACGGGATGCGCGCCCTCCTCGTGCTCTACATGACGCGCCACCTGCACTACGATCGGGCCCACGCGCTGGAGATCTACGCTCTCTACACGGGCCTGGTGTACCTCACGCCGCTCATCGGGGGATCGCTCGCCGACGCGCTCCTCGGGCGGCGCAAGGCGGTGCTCATCGGCGGCCTGCTGATGGCGCTCGGGCACGTCGCGATGGCCTTCGAGTCGCTGCTCTTCATCGCGCTCGGGCTCCTCATCGTGGGCAACGGCTTCTTCAAGCCCAACATCTCCACGATCGTCGGCGGGCTCTACCGCGAGGGCGACACCCGGCGCGACGGCGGCTTCACCATCTTCTACATGGGGATCAACCTCGGGGCCTTCTTCTCTCCCATCGTGTGCGGCTACCTCGGGGAGAAGGTCGGCTGGCACGTCGGCTTCTCCGCCGCCGCCGTCGGCATGCTCCTCGGCCTCGGGGTCTTCGTCGCGTGGCAGAAGCTCCTCGGCGACGTCGGCCTCCCGCCCAAGCGCGAGCTGGTGACGAAGGTCGCGGGCGACGGCGCCTACCGCGAGGGGACGGTGTCGACCCAGGCGATGCTCCTCACGCAGAAGGACTACCTCGACGTCGGGCTCTGGGTCGCGGGCGGCGTCGGCGTGGTCGTGGCCGTCGTCATGGGGTGGGGCACGGTCGGGCCTCTCTGGGCGCAGGTCCCGGACGTCGCGAAGACGGCGCTCGGGCTCGGCGCCGCGGGGGGCGTGCTCTACCGCCTCTTCCGGGGCTCCAACGCCGAGGAGGTGCAGCGCCTCGCGGTGGTGCTCATCCTCTGCATGTTCAACATCTTCTTCTGGATGGGCTTCGAGCAGGCCGGCGGCACGATGACCCTCTTCGCCGACGCCCGCACCGACCGCAACCTCGGGTGGGTCTCGATGGGCGTGATCGTCGCGGTGATCCTCGGCGCGGCCTTCAACATCTGGCGCTCGACGCGCGAGCAGATCCACGCCCGCGGCTTCTGGCTCGCAGTGTCGGGGCTCTTCGTCGTCGCCGCCGCGATGGTGGCCGGCCCGGGCATCAAGGAGCTCGTCGACACGGGCACGTACGTGCTGCCGGCGGCGCAGTTCCAGGCCATCAACCCGCTGCTCATCGTCGCGCTCGGGCCGCTGTTCTCGAAGCTCTGGATCCGCCTGGACTCCGGGCGCCTGCGGACCTCGACGCCCACCAAGATGGCCATCGGGATGATCACCCTCGGCCTCGGCTTCGTGGTGATGTACCTCGGCCAGCAGCTCGCGGGCGACAGCGGCAAGGTGTCGCCCAACTGGCTCGTCGCCGTGTACGCGATCCACACCGTGGGCGAGCTGTGTCTGTCGCCCATCGGTCTCTCGATGGTCACCAAGCTCGCGCCGGCGCGGGTGGGCTCGCTCGCGATGGGCCTGTGGTTCTTCTCGTCGGCGATCGCCAACTACCTGGCCGGGCGTCTGGAGTCGCTGCTGGAGCACCGCCACGTGCCCATCTACGGCTTCCTCGTCGTGAGCTCCATCGGCCCGGCGCTGCTCCTCCTCGCGCTCACCCCCCTCCTGAAGAAGTGGATGCACGGCCGGGCGTGACGGCTCACGGCGCGGGAGCCGCGGGCGCGTCGGCGTCGTAGCGCAGGCCCCGGAGCGCGTCGACGAGCTGCGTGCGGAGCGTCGACGCGTTGGCCCCGCGCGTGGCGAGCTCGGTAGAGAGCGTCGCGTGCCGGGCCATCGACGCGCTGAGCTGCTGGGTGAGGCGCGTCCGCAGGGCCACGCGGGCGGCGTCGGTCACGGCCCCCAGCGTGCGGAGCGTCTCGCGCAGCTCGGCGTTGCGCTCGGCGACGTCCCCGAGCTGCTCACGGATCTCCTCGGCCTCGCGCTCGGACCGCGCGAGGGCGTTGCGCTGATCGACGATGGCCGTGAGCCGCTGGCGCATCCCCTCGCTCGACGCCGCGAGGTACGGCGCGAGGTCGGTGGAGACGTCGTCGAGGAGCGACAGCGGGTGACGGGCGGCGGTGGTCTGCTCCAGCGTGACGACGCTCTCGCGGCGGGGCGTGAGGGGGATGGGGACGAGGTCGGCCTCGGCGGTCGACTCGCTCTCCGGCGGGAGGGCGCGCGGCGCGTAGCCGGGGAAGTGCACGTGGCGCAGGAAGATGCGCGAGGGGGCCTGGGCGCCGGGCGCGATGGTGTAGCGCGTGGCGTGGACGGCCGTGTCTTCGAGCACCACCTCGGCGCGCAGCACCGACACGATGCGACGGGGCTCGCGGCGATCGGTCACCTCGGTGCGGACGGTGGTGCTCGGGTCGATGGCGTAGGGGATGAAGGTGGTCTCACCCTCGTGGAGGCGGTCGAGGAGCCCTTCGCCCGCGAAGGTTCCGCCGGCGAAGAGGGCGACGGGGCCGGGGAGGAGCGTCATGCCGGTGGTGTTGCGGAGGCGCGCGGCGCGGTAGGGGTGCTCACGGCTCGCCGCCGCCGCGGACTCGGGGCGGAAGAGGTAGACGTCGTCGCCGGGGATCTCGCGGCTCGCGATGGTGACGAGCGCGGCCGACCCCGCGGCGATGCTCACGGGCTCGGCGACGGTGAAGC
>JBILLV010000338.1:0-9984 GCA_044375895.1 Polyangiales bacterium
GGCCGTAGCCCCACTCCGCCCGCACGTGCTGGTGGAGGTACTCCGCGAAGGCTTCGGCGAGCCGGTCGGCGAGGGCCTCGGCCATGATGGCGTTGTAGTCGTCGTGCTCGGCCTTGTACCGCTCGACGAGCGCCGCGAGGCCGTGGCCCGTGGTCACCGCGAAGGCGCCGAGGTGATCGGCCAGGCCCGTCTGCCGAGGCGCGACAAAATCCGCCAGCGACTGCTGCGCCTTCCCCCCGTCCCGCGCCGTCTGCTGCCGCAGGAAATGGAAGGTCTCCGCCACGGCCCCGCGGCCCCCGTCGGCGTACACCGCCACGTCATCGCCCACGCTGGCCGCCGGGAAGAGCCCGTACACCCCGCGCGCCCGGAGGAGCTTCTTCGCGATGATGACGTCGAGCAGCGCGTTGGCCTCCTCGAACAGCTTGCGGGCCTGCTCCCCGTACACCTCGTGCTCCAGGATGCGGGGGTACACGCCCTTGAGCTCCCAGGTGTGGAAGAAGGGCGTCCAGTCGATGTAGCCGCGCAGCGTCGCGAGGGGGAAGTCGTCGAGCACCGTGACCCCCGTGCGCTCGGGCGTCGCGACGTCTTCGGCGCGCCAGGCGATGGGCGTCTTGAGGGCGCGGGCCTCGTCGAGGGAGACGAGCGTGTGGCGCGAGCCGCCGTGGATGCGCCGCAGCGACGCGTAGTCCTCGCGGAGCTCGGCGACGAAGGCGGCCTTGCCGTCGTCGCTGAGCAGGCTGGTGGTGACGGGGACGGCGCGGCTCGCGTCGAGCACGTGGACCACCGGGTGGCTGTAGTGCGGGGCGATCTTCACCGCGGTGTGGGCGCGGCTCGTCGTGGCGCCGCCGATGAGGAGCGGGAGCGTGAAGCCCGTCCGCTCCATCTCGCGGGCGACGTGGGCCATCTCGTCGAGCGAGGGGGTGATGAGCCCGCTCAGCCCGATGAGGTCAGCCTTCTCGTCGCGGGCCTTCTGCAGGATCTTCTCGCAGGGGACCATCACCCCCATGTCGATGACCTCGTAGTTGTTGCAGGCGAGGACGACGCCGACGATGTTCTTGCCGATGTCGTGGACGTCGCCCTTGACGGTCGCGAGCACCACCTTGCCCTGGGCCTTCACCGTCTGCCCCGAGGCCGCCATCGTGGCCTTCTCGGCCTCCATGAAGGGCGTCAGCCACGCGACGGCCTTCTTCATCACCCGCGCCGACTTCACCACCTGCGGGAGAAACATCTTCCCCGCGCCGAACAGATCGCCCACCACGCTCATCCCCGCCATGAGCGGGCCTTCGATGACAGCCAGCGGGCGGCCGAGCTTCACGCGGGCCTCCTCGGTGTCAGCGTCGATGTGCGCGTCGATGCCCTTCACGAGGGCGTGCGAGAGGCGCTCTTCGACCGTGCCCGCGCGCCACGCCTCGGCCTCCTTCTTGTCGGCCGCCGCGGAGCCGCCAGCGCTCTTGAGCCGCTCGCCGAAATCGACGAGGCGCTCGGTGGCGTCGGGGCGCCGGTTGAGGAGAACGTCTTCCACGAGGGCGCGGAGCTCGGGGTCGATCTCCTCGTACACCTCCAGCATGCCGGCGTTGACGATGCCCATGTCGAGCCCGGCCCCGATGGCGTGGAAGAGGAAGGCCGAGTGCATCGCCTCCCGCACCCGGTTGTTGCCGCGGAAGCTGAACGACACGTTGGAGATGCCGCCGCTCACCTTGGCGTGCGGGAGGTTCCGCTTGATCCAGCGGGTGGCCTCGATGAAGTCGACGGCGTAGTTGTTGTGCTCCTCGATGCCCGTGGCGACGGTGAGCACGTTGGGGTCGAAGATGATGTCCTCGGGGGGGAAGCCGAGGCCCGTGAGAATCTGGTAGGCCCGCTCGCAGATGCGGATCTTCTCGGCGTAGGAGGCCGCCTGGCCCTGCTCGTCGAAGGCCATCACCACCACCGCGGCGCCGTACTCGAGGATGGTGCGGGCGCAGGCGCGAAACTTCTCCTCGCCCTCCTTGAGGGAGATGGAGTTCACGATCCCCTTGCCCTGGAGGCATTCGAGCCCGGCGAGGATCACCTCCCACTTCGACGAGTCGACCATGAAGGGGACCTTCGCCACCTCCGGCTCGCTGGCCAGGAGCGCGAGGAAGCGCCGCATCGCCGCGACGCCGTCGATCATCCCCTCGTCCATGCACACGTCGATGACGTTGGCGCCGCTCTCCACCTGCTGGCGCGCGATGGCGACCGCGTCCTCGTACTTGCCCTCCTTGATGAGCTTCGCAAACTTCGGCGAGCCCGCGACGTTGGTGCGCTCGCCGATCATCATGAAGACGCCCGGCTGCTGCGCGAAGGGGAGCGACCCCGACAGCCGCAGGGGGCGCGACGACACCGCGGGGGTGCTCTCCGCGCGGGGGACGTCCGTGCCCGGGAGCGGGCGCGGCGCGCGGCCTTCGAGGGCCTTGGCGATGGCGGCGATGTGCTCGGGGGTGTTGCCGCAGCAGCCGCCGGCGATGTTGACCAGGCCGTCCTTCGCGAAGTCGCCGAGGTAGCGCCCCATGTCCGCGGGGAGGAGGTCGAAGCCCGTGGCGGAGAGCGGGTTGGGGAGGCCCGCGTTGGGGTAGCAGGAGATCGCGACGCTGGCCTTCTCGGAGAGCTCGGCGAGGAAGGGGTACATGAGGTCGGGGCCGAGGGAGCAGTTGAGCCCGATGGAGAGGGGCTTCACGTGCTCGACGGCGGTCCAGAGGGCGGCGACGGTCTGGGCGGAGATCATGGTCTCGCCGCCGCGCCCGACGGCCGCCGACACCATCACGGGGACGCGCACCTTGTCGGCTTCGAAGACCTCCGCGATGGCGACGAGGGCGGCCTTGGCGTTGAGCGAGTCGAAGATGGTCTCCACCAGCAGGGTGTCGACGCCGCCCGCCAGGAGGGCCCGCACCTGCCGCGCGTACGAGCGCTTCACCTGGTCGAAGGTGACCACGCGGAAGCCTGCGTCATCGGCGTCGGGGGAGTTGGAGAGGGAGACGGTGAGCGGCCCGATGGCGCCCGCGACGAAGCGGCGACGGCCGTCCTTCTGGGCGACGAGCTCGGCCATCTCGCGACACTGCCGCGCCGAGCGCTCGTTGATCTCCCACGCGAGGGCGTCGAGGAAGGGGTCGTCGATGAGCTTCTCGTAGAAGTCGGGGTCCTTGCGGCGCCCGTGCTCGCGCGGGTCGTCGACGAAGAACTCGCTCTGCGTGATGCTCGTCGCGCCGAAGGTGTTGGTCTCGATGATGTCCGCGCCGGCCTCCAGGAAGCGCCGGTGGATGTCGCAGATCATCGCCGGCTGCGTCAGCGAGAAGAGGTCGCCGTTGTTGAGGAGGTCTTTGCGCGAGTCGGCGAAGCGCTCGCCGCGGATGTCGGCCTCCTTCATCCCGTAGGTGCGGATGGTGGTGCCCATCGCGCCGTCGATGATGACGATCTTCTGGCGGAGGAGCGCTTCGAGGGGGTGCAGGGACATCGGTGGATCTCAGCCGGCTGTGGGGTGGAGGGGGCGCTCCGCGAGCGCGAGGACGACCTGGAAGTGAGGCTTCTTCGCCTCGCGGCACACGACCTCGCACGCGCCGGGGACGAAGCCTCCGGCGGCGAGCATCGTGCGGAGCGCGTCGGGCGCGAAGCCCGCGTGACGCTCCCCATAGGGCGCGGTGACGTCATGGTGCGCGTGAGCGTCGAGGGAGAGCACCACGAGGCGCCCGCCCGGACGGAGCACGCGGGCGCACTCGGCCACCACGCGGGCGGGGCGCTCGGCGTAGGTGAGCGTGTGGAAGAGGAGCGCGACGTCGAACGACCCCGCGTCGAAGGGGAGCGCGTGGGCGTCGGCGGCGAGCGCCCGCACGGCGGGGAAGCGCGCGAGGCGGCGGCGGGCGGCGTCGATCATGCGCTCGCTCGCGTCGACGCAGGTGAGCGAGGCGCAGTAGGGGGCGAGGTGCGCGGCCGCGGCGCCGTCACCGGAGCCCACGTCGAGCACGTCGCCGAGCCGCAGGAGCCCGGCGATCCCGAGGGCGAGCGACTCCCAGGTGCGGCCCGGAGAGTAGTGGCGCTCCATCTCGCCCGCGAAGGACTCGGGGAGCCCGCCGCGCCGCTCGTCGTCGATCGCCTGGAGACGTCGCCGATCGCCCGCGAGTGTGACGTCGTCCGAGCGCGCCGCCTCGTCGAGGAGGGCCCGCGCGCCGCCCGGGAGCGCGTCGGTGGCAAGGGCGTAGAAGGCGTTCTGCCCGACGCGACGGTCGCGGACGAAGCCGCCGTCACGGAGCCGCCCGAGGTGCGTCGACACCCGCGGCTGCGAGAGCCCCGTCGCCCGCACGAGGTCGGTGACGGAGAGCTCACGCTCGCGCAGGAGGGCGCAGAGACGGAGCCGGCTCTCGTCGCCGAGGAGGGCGAGCGCGTCGACGTAGTGGGAGAGGCTCATCCGTGTATCGCGATGAACGGATATAGCGATGAAAGAAGGGGGTTGTCAAGGGTGGAGGGGTCGGTGTGTGCTCGGACGATGAGCACGCGGCGCGGGACGGATGTGTTCGAAGAGGCGGCGAGCGGTGGTGGCGCGGCGGCGTTCGCGCGCCGGGTGCTGGAGGTGGTGGAGTCGATCCCGCGCGGGCGCGTGATGGCCTACGGGGACGTCGCGAAGTGCGTGGGGGGTGGGGCGCGTCAGGTGGCGAAGGTGATGGCGACGCGGGGCGACGAGGCGCCGTGGTGGCGCGTGCTGCGCGCGGATGGGACGTGCGCGCCGGGGGTGAAGACGCAGCAGGTGAAGCGGCTGCGGGCGGAGGGGGTGGCGTTCAAGGGGGTCGGGCGGGTGGACATGGGGAAGGTGCGGTGGGAGGTGGAGGAGTGAGGCGCACCGAGGGCAATCCTGTTCGGATCAGCCCCACGCTTTCATGATCGCCTCCAGCGCCTCGGGCTCCCTCGCGGGCGTCTTCATCGGCGAGCGCAACAACTCATCGTGCAGCGCCCGCACGCGCGGCAGCAGCGTCCGGTCGTCGAGCTTCCGCAGCACCTCCGCCGTCTCCCGAAACCACGTGCTCGTCAGCTGGCTCTCCAGCACGCGCAGCACATGCACCGCGCCGCGCGGATCGCCGATCTGGTGGAGCGCCCGCACGCCCGACTCGACGCCCGCCCCATGGACGAGGAGCCTCCCGATCGCCTCGCCGATCGCGTCGACCGCGGCGGGGTCACGGAGCGCCGCGAAGGCGTCGAAGTGCGCGAATGGGTGCAGCGACGCCGCGAGGTCGGCGATCAAGAGCGCCGTCCACCGCCGGTCGGAGCGGGCCGTGAGCCGCTGCGCCAGCGCCTGCACCGCAGCGTCGGCCTGCGCGCGCCGCGACGTGCCGAGCACCGCGCCGAATCGCTCGAACGCAACGTCGTCCCCGAGCGCCAGCGACGCGGCGGCGGCGGCCACGAGCGTGTCGTGGTCGGTGGCCTCGTCGAAGCGCGCCGCCACCTTCTCCAGCAGCCCGCGCGACGGCTCCGCAGCCACGACGGCCTTGGCCACCAGCGCCCGCAGCTCGCGGTACGGGTGCGCGGCGAGGGTCGTCGCGAGGGCCTCGTCGCCCACCGCATCCCAGCGCCGCGCGAGGTCGGTGGCCAGCACCCGCACGAGCGTGAGGCGATCGTTCATCGGGCCGTAGAGGGCGCTGTGGGCGCGGCGGGCCTTGCCCTTGAGCGGTGAGGGGAGCGCCTGCACGAGGGTCTCGTTCCAGGTGTAGTCGCACACACCCTCCGCGGCGGCGATGAAGCGCGCGCCCATCGCCTGCGTCGCCAGCGCGTCGCGCCGCTTCGCGAGGGCCTTCACGGCGTCGTCGTGCGGGAGCGCGGTCAGCAGCGCGTCGAGCGCCGCGTCCCCCGTCGCGGGCGCTGCGAGCGGCGGCGGCGCGTACCACACCGGGAGCCCGGGAGCGACGGGCTGCAGCTCGGTGCGCTTCGCCTTCTTCTCGTCCCGCGACAGGTGCTTGACGAGCTGACGGAGCGCCTTGTGATCGGCGCGCGACCCCTTCCGCGTCGCAGCGAGCGCCTGGAGCGGAGCGAGCGTGGCGGGCTCGTCGAGCAGCTCCAGCGCGCGAAACGCCGTGTGCGGAACCACCGCCTCCCCGTGCGCTTCGATCGAACGGACGATCGGCAGCGCAGCGCGACGATCGCCGAGCGCCCCGAGGAGCTCGTAGAGGTAGTGCACCGTGGGGTTGGGGCCGACGGTGGCGCGCTCCAGCGCGGCGAGGGCGCCATCGACGATGGCCGGGTGCGGGCGCTGCTTCAACGTCTGGCAGAGCGTCACGGGGAGGGTCCCCGCGTCGGTCATGTGCTCGGCGAGGGCGCGCGCGAGGCGGGGGTCGTCCTCGGGCCGCATCCGAACGTGCCACGCGTTGGCGATGCCTCGCACGCGGTACTCCTGCGCACTGTCGCCCGGCGCTGCGAAGCCGAGGTGGGCAGAGAGGCGTTCGAAGGCGCGGGCGGGGTCGATCACCATCACGGCCTCGGCCGCGTAGCTGTGCAGCGTGAGGCTCCACGTGTCGGTGCCGCCGCCTTCGAGCGCGTCGGCGAGGCCCTCCAGGTGCTCCACCGGCGCGTGCCGGGCGCGGCGCTCGCTGCCGTTCTCCCGCTCGCCGAGCAACGCCCCCGCGACGGCGTACCGCAGCGCCCGCGAGGGGTGCTCCGCGGCGACGCGGGCGAGGTCGCGCCAGCCCTCGTCGTCGCGGCGCATCGCGAGCGCGCGAGCGATACGCCGCACGAGGGCGACGCGCCCGAAGAGCGGAACCTGCAAGCGAGAGAGCGCCCCCTCGGCCAGGTGGAGCCTGTCCCCCGCGAGCGTCGCGCGGAGCTCGTCGGGGAGTTCCGTGACGCCGACGTCCCGGGTGGCACGCGCGAGGTGTTCGCGCAGGAGGCCGGTCACCGACGGGTCGGGGTGGGCGCCGAGCTCCGCCGCGGCGTCGTCCGACGAAGCGGCGTGAAGACCACCGTCCAGCGCGTCGACCAGCCCCCGCAGCGTGGCGTCGCTCGCCTCGCTCGGCGCCATCACCGGGAACACTTCGAACAGCTCCCCCTCCATCCGCGCGTCTCCTACGCGCGCCGCAGCCACAGCAGCGCGAGCCACGTCGCGCCGAAGAGCACCCGCAGCGCGTCCCACGACTTCGACGCCCGCTCGGGCCGCAGCGCCACGAAGACGCCCACCCCCAGCACCGCCCCCGCCGGGTGGATCATCACCGCCGCGTACCCCGCCGCCACGAGCATCGCCACCTTGGCGACGCGCGACGCCGTGCGGGCCCCGTAGACCACGGCCGTCGTGCGCACGCCCGCGGCCCGGTCGGAGGGCTCGTCGCGCACCACCTGGACGGCCTCGGTCACCATCGAGAGGAGCCCGAGCAGCGCTGCCAACCGCCACCCCGCCGTGGACTCCACGGGGAAGCCCACCATCGCCATCGTGACGCCCCACACGCCCATCGAGGCAATGTCAGCCACCGGGCGGTGCTTGAGGTAGCCCGAGTACGCGACGATCACCGCGGTGTTGACCAGCGCCGCCGCGAGCAGGCCCGTCGAGTGGAGCGCCCCCGCGATCGCCAGCGCCACCGCGAGCGCGACGCACAGCGCCTTCGCCTCGGGCAGGTGGGCCGCGAGGAAGCGCGTGCGCTCCGTGTCGCGGCCCGGCGCGGCGAGGTCGATGGTGACATCGAACACGTCGTTGACGAGGTAGACGAAGAGGTTGAGCAGCGCCCCGAAGGCCGCGCGCCACCCGAGGTCGATCCACGGGAGCCCGAGCGCGAGGCCCAGCGTGAGGCTCGTGGCGAGGTTGCCCGCCTCGCGCTTTCGAAGGCGGTAGATGGCGACGTCGGCGGCGATGCGCCACGCGGCGGCGGCTGGGGACACTTGGCTCCGCACGGGGCGCGGATGGTGGCACGAAGCCCCCGCGGCGGTACAGCGCTGCTGCATCGCACAAGATTCCCTTCGCAGCCGCCGCAACCCGTCGGTATCCTCCCGCCCGCGATGAACCGAAGCGCCGGCCCCCGGGTGGTCAAGAAGTACAGCAACCGTCGGCTCTACGACACCGCCGAGAGCCGCTACATCACGCTCGACGAGCTCGCCGAGAGCATCCGCCGCGGCGCCGACGCGCGCGTGCTCGACGCCCAGACCGGCGACGACCTCACGCAGGCCACCCTCGCGCAAATCATCATCGAGGGCCGCGGCGCCGCGCAGTTTCTCTCCGTCCCCATCCTCACCCAGCTCATCCGGATGAACGACGACGCCCTCGCCGACTTCTTCGGCCGCTGGGTGAGCGCGGCCCTCGAGCTCTACCAGCAGGCGCGGCAGGGCGTGCAGGCCATCGCCCCCTACAACCCCCTCGCCGCCATGCCCTTCGCCGCGGGCAACGTGCTCTCCCGCGTGCTCCAGGTGATGCCCGGCCCCTGGCTCGCGGCCCAGCCCTACGCCGCCTACCCCCACGCCGCGCCGCCCCCCGACGCCAGCGCGCTGCCCGCCGACGAGCGCCCGCCCGCCGCCCCGCACCCGCCGCCCGCCGCGCCCGCGGAATCCATCGGCGTCGAGGCCCTGCGCCGCGAGCTCGACGAGCTCAAGCGCTCGCTCCAGGCCGACCGCGAGGCCGCCGCCCCGAAGCGCCGCAAGCCCGCCGCCGCGAAGCGCCGCTGACTTTTGTGCAGCGCAACATTTCTCCTTGACGGCTTCCAGGTAGGTATTTACGGTGCGCATACGGACGCGGGGCGAGGCCCTGACGTTCGCAGACGCAACAATCCCTCCCTGGAGACGACCATGAGCACCACCGCCGAGACCACGACGAAGCCCGCGACCCCCTCGTTCCCCTTCGCGCTGCCCTTCACGGGCGAGGCGATGCACAAGGCGATGGCCGACGGCTTCGAGCGGACGAAGTCCTTCTGGGACGAGTACGCGAAGATGGAGGCGCAGGGCCTGGCGCAGGCGCGCACGATGATGGGCGAGCACAACAAGCTCGGCGTCGGCGCGATCGAGTACGCCGCTCACCTCGGGCAGGAGTGGCGCAAGCTCGCCTTCGAGGCGTCCAAGCGCACCCTCGACATGATGGCCGGTCGCTGAGCCCGCGGCGCTGCACGTCATGATGGAGTACACCCCCCTCGACCTCACCCGCGACGGCGCCAACGCCTTCTCCGAGGCGGCGATCCGCTCGCTCTTCGGGCGCGACGTCCGCGACCTGCCCGAGCTCGCCGCCACGCCGCGCGACACGGTGTTTCGCGACGGCGGCGCGAGCCTCTACCGCTTCCGCGCCCCGGCGGGCGCGCCCGCTCCCACCGCGCTGCCGCTGCTGGTGGTGCCGTCGATGATCAACCGCTGGTACGTGCTCGACCTGCGCAAGGGGTCGAGCTTCTGCGAGGCCCTCGCGGGCGGCGGCGTCGACACCTTCCTCCTCGACTGGGGCGTCCCCCGCGACGAGGACCGCCACCTCACGTGGGACGAGGTCATCGACCGGCTCGCCCGCATGGTGCGCCGCGTCCAGCGCATCACGGGCGCGCCGCGGGTCGGCATCCTGGGGTACTGCATGGGGGCGACGCTCGCCACCGTCTACGCTGCGCTGCACAACGACCGCGTGGCCGCCCTCGCCAACCTCGCGGGCCCGATCGATTTTCACAAGGGGGGCCTGCTCGCCCACCTGGTAAAGCCCGAGTGGTTTGACCCCAACGCGGTGGCCGACGCGGGCAACGTGTCGCCCAAGCAGATGCAGAGCGGCTTCAGCGCGATGCGGCCGACGCTCGACCTCTCCAAGGCCGTCGGGCTCATCGACCGGGCGAAGGGCGGCAAGGCCGTGCTCGACGGCTTCTACGCGATGGAGACGTGGGGCTCGGACAACATCCCCTTCCCCGCCGCCGCGTACCGCACGTACATCACCGACCTCTACCAGAAGAACCTCCTGGTGCAGGGCGAGCACCGCGTCCGGGGCCAGCGCGCCGACCTCAAGTCGATCACCGCGCCCGTCCTCGTGATCGGCGCCGACCGCGACACCATCTGCCC
>JBILLV010000339.1:0-9930 GCA_044375895.1 Polyangiales bacterium
ACTGCCC
Organism: Polyangiales bacterium; assembly: GCA_044375895.1. Classification (GTDB taxonomy): domain Bacteria; phylum Myxococcota_A; class Polyangia; order Polyangiales; genus CAISKJ01. The sequence continues at coordinate 8 of JBILLV010000339.1, forward strand.
CCAGTGCGCGGCCGCCCGCGCGTCGCACCCCTCGCCGTGGTGGCTCTTGTGGTCGATCACGGCGACCCCATCGGACGTCACCAGCACGAGGTCGGCGCTCCCACGCAGCTCGCTCCCGTTGGGCATCGCCCGCGTGACGGGGCACTCCGCGTACGCGACCGCGCCCGGGAAGCGCCGCTCGCACCACGCGCGCAACGCCTCCCGCGCCGCATGGAGGGCTCCCGCCGTCAGCGCCCCCTCGCACCCGAAGGCCGCAAGAAACTCCGCCGCGTCGCCCGTCACGGTGCTCGCCAGCCACGCGTGGAGCAACGATCCCAACGCCCGCGGGTCGACCGACGCGCGGAGGCGTTGCGGTGCGCCGATCCCCTCCGCCGCAACGACCACGCCCTCGGCGCGCTGCGCGGACGGCTTCGTCCAACGCGCCGCGTGCGGCCCCGCGGGGCGATGGCCGGACGCAGGGACGCGCACGGTCTCCGGCCGGGTGAGCCCATCCACCGGCTTGCCCGAAGGGTCGCGCTCCATGACAGCCCACTCGCGGCGGAGCCACCGCGCCTTGCCCACACGCGGCTCCGGCGTGAGCGGCACACCGTCCTTGCGGAGGAGCCCCATGAGCCCGGCGGCGAGTCGCCCGGAAGGCGCCGCGAGGCACACCCGGTCGCGGGCCCGGGTGAAGGCCACGTAGAGCTCACGGAGCGACTCGCGGGCGCTCCGCTCGCGCGCGGCCTTCGCGGCCCCCGTGCTCAGCAGGCCGCCGAGCGCGCCCGCGTCGTCTCGGGTGTAGGGCGAAGGCCAGTACGTGACGCGCTGGGTCGCCAGGAGATCGCCCGGGTCGAAGGGCCCCTCCGCCGTGGTCGCGTGCGCGCCGAAGACCGCGTCTCCCTCGGACTCCTCGTCGACATCGACGAGCACGACGACGGGCCATTCGAGCCCCTTCGACGCGTGCCAGGTGACCACCGTCACCGCCTCGTCGCCGCTCACGGCGCAGCGGTCGTCTCCCTTCAACGCGAGGGCGCGGAGCGCGAGGAGGAAGGCCCCCACGGACACGGGACGGCCCTCCGCCGCGCGTCCCTCGACGTGGCGGACGAGGAGGGCGCGGAGCGCGTCGAGGTTGGCCGTGCGCTGCGCCGGGTCGCCCCAGCGCCTCACCCGCTCGCGTACGCCGTGAGCGAGGACGGCGCGGTCCCAGGTCGCGACGAGGTCGTTCGAAGGCTGGGCCGCCGCGCGGAGCGCCGCCACCGCGGGGAGCGCTTCGAGCGAGCCGCCGCCTTCGAGCAGGGCGAGGAGCCACGCATCGTCGTCCGGGTGTTCGGCCGTGAGCCGGGCCACCTCGGCCTGCGCGTGCCGGTCGTCGGCGTCGACGAGGAGTCGCAGCGTGGCGAGCGCGAGGCGCACCTCCCACGTGGCGGCGAGGCCCGCCCGCTCGTACGCGCACGGTACGCCGAGGGACGCGAGGGCGGTCGCAATGGCGTCGCAGCGCGCGTGTCGCCGCGCGAGGACGGCGAGGTCGCCCACCCGAGGACGACGGACCGATCCGTCACGCGGATCGCGCACGCGGACGGCAGGGTCGTCGAGGAGGGCTTTGACGCCGCGGGCCACGGCAGCCGCCCGGCGGTCGGCGCCGTCGGGGAGGCGCCACCGCTCCAGCGCGGGGCCGAGGGAGCCTCCTTCCTGGTGGGCCGCGCTGAGGGCCACATGCGTCGCGGGAATCCCTTCAGCGCCGAAGGGAGGCGCGAAGAGGCCCGACGTGAGGGAGACAAGATCGCCCCGGCTCCGCCAGGATGTGGCGAGCACCTCGGGCGGCCCCGCCGGGGTGACGGCCGCGACGACGCGGGACACGAGCGCAGGGTCGGCGCCGCGGAAGGCGTAGATGGACTGCTTGAGGTCGCCGACCCAGAGGCTCCGTGGCGTGAGGGAAGCGAGCTCGAGGAAGAGGGCGAGCTGCAGCGGCGACGAGTCCTGAAACTCGTCGACCACCACGAGCCCGAAGGCGCCGTCGAGGGCGTCGCGCACGTCGGATCGACGGAGCAGGCGGAGGGCGAGCGACTCGAGGTCGAGGTAGTCGACCACCCCCGCGCGACGGCGCTTCGCCTCGAAGGGGTCGAGCGCACGGGCCGCGAGGGACGACACCAGCGCCACGGCCCCGCGGAGGTCGTCTCGCAGCGTGGGGTGTCGGAGGTGCTCGGCCGCCGCGCGACGAAGCGGCTGGAGCGCGTCGTCGTGAGCGGCCCCCGCGTCGAGGGAGGCGAGGCGCGACCAGTGGCTCCAGGGCGGCAACAGCCCCCGCGACCGGCGCTGGCGGGCGGCGTCGACGAGGGGGGTCAGCGCCGCGTCGGGCACCCGCGCGAGGGCGCGGTCGAGGGCCGCGACGATGGCGTCGCCGTCGCCCACCGCGCCGAGGGTGGCGTCGAGGGTGTTTGCGCTGGCAGAAGCATCGGCCACGAGCTGGTGGGCGTCGCGGCCGCAGGCCCGGGCGAGCGCGACGAGGGAGGCGGCGTCACGCCAGGGGTCGAGGCCGACGAGGCGGGTGGACAGGTCGTCCAGACGGGTGAGCTCCGCGTCCGTAACCTCTTCATGAAGGACTTCCGTGAGCAGCGAGGCCACAGCGTCGGGCGCGGCGATCCGGCGCCCCGCGGGGTCGCCGAGCTCGTGCGCGAAGGCGCCGAGGAGCGACGCGCAGACGCTGTGCACCGTCCCGACGCGGGCGTCGGCGAGGCGCCGGGCGTCGTCGTGGCGGCCGGCCTCCCGCAATCGACGGTCGAGTGCCGCGCGGAGCGAGGCCGCGGCGCGGCGGCTGAAGGTGGTGGCGACGAGGGCCTCGGGGGCGAGGGTGCCCGCGGTGATCGCGGCGACGACCTCGGTGACGACGCGCCACGTCTTGCCCGAGCCCGCGCTGGCCGAGACGAAGGTGATGGGGTTCACGGCGCACCTCCGCGCCCGCACAAGGCGGTGTAGGCGCAGTGACGGCAGGGCGGCGCGACCGTCAGGAAGCCATCGGTGACACCGTCACGAGGCGGCGCGGGGAGCACTCCGGGCGCGTAGAGCTCGCCGCGCGACCGCTCCGCGACGCGATCCGTCAGCGCACGGGCCGCGGCCCGCACCGTGGCGGCCGGGGAAGGACCTGCGACCCGGTCGACGCCGGGCAGCGCGAGATCGGAGGTCCCATGGAGCGTCCCGGTCGTGACGACGAGGTACCCGACGGCGGGCCACGGGTCGGCCGAGGCGAGGTCGTTGCGCCCACGGAGCATCCACGCGTAGAGGGCGAGCTGAAGGGCCGTTCCCTGCGCGAGCGCACCGCGGTGGAGCGCCCCCGACCACTTGAGGTCGAGCACCGCAGGGGTCGGGCCGAGGACGAGGTCGGCGCGGCCGTTCCAGCGCAGGCCGGCGAGGCGCAGGCCACGACCGAGCCGGAGCTCTACGTGGGCGACCTCCGCGGACGCTGACCGGAGCGAAGCGGCGAGGGTCGCCGCCGCCCGCGCGACGGCTTCGACGACGTAGCGCCGCCGCCCCCGCGCGGACGGGAGCGTGAGGGTGCGGGCGCGGGCGTCGATCCAGCGGTCGGCCTCTCGCCTGGCCGCGTCCGCGACCTGTTGCGGATCGGGGACGCCGCGCTGCGCCCACCACGTCGCTTCGAACACAGCGTGGGCGAGCCTCCCATAGAGGAGCCCGTCGGCCGGGAGCTGGGGCGCGACCCCATCGGGCACCTGCCCCTGATGTCGGAGCGCGTAACGGAAGGAGCACCCCAGCAGCGTCGCGGCGCTCGACGGCGACTCGGCGGCGCGCTCGCGCAGGAGCGTTGGGGGGACGACCCATCGCGCGCGCGGCTGCGGCGCGGGGATGGCAGAGACCGTGACGGCTGGGACGGTGACCGCCCCGGCAGGGACGCGCAGCCACGCGTCGAGCGCCGCGCGCCAGGGCGGGTCATCCACGGGCTCACCTCGATCGTCGGTGTCGGGGAGGCAGAGCCACACGTGCCCGCGGGTCTGGGCGATGGCGTGGAGCAGGTCTTCCGTCCAGGCGGCGACGCGCGCGGCGCGGTCGGGAAGGTTGACTCCCGCGGCACGAAGGGCGCGACGCTCCGACGGGAGGATCGCCGCGAAGGGGTCCGACGGAGCCACGGCGGCGTTCCAGACCACGAGGTCGGAGACGGGTGAGGTGACCGCGTCGAGGGCTGGGAGGTAGCGCCCGCCCACTTGCGCGACGTCCGCCGGGCCGGGATCGACCGCGGCTTCAGCGAGCCGCACGAGCCCGTCGATCGCTCCGCGGGTGAGCGCGGCCGCGGGGACCACGGCGAGGAGCGCACAGAGCTCGCCGCAGAGCGCCGCGAGGGCCTCGCACGTGCCAGCCGGGTGCGCCACGCACAGCGCCCCGAAGGACTCGACGCGCGCCCTCAGCGGGTCGAGGGGAACGCCCCCGTCGGTCGCGGAGAGCGGCGCGAGCATGGCGTCGATCCAGGCCAACGCGCGGTCGGCCTCGGGCGACGACCCACGGACCGAGGCCACGGCCACATCCCAATCCTCGCCGCTCCAGGCGGGGTATTCACACAGGGCCCCCGTGAGCGCCTGAACCACCGGGCGGGGGATGGGAGTGGCCGAGGCGCCGAGCAGATCGAGCAGGTCCTCCGGGTCCTGTGGCGCGCAGGCGAGGGCCACCACCGTGCGGAGGATGCCGCGGTGGGCACCCGTTCGAGAGCGAAGCCCGAGCCCGGGCGCGCCGCGCGCCGCCAGCGCCTGCGCCACCAACCCGTCGGGCGCGACCCACGTGACCTCTCCCCGGTCGCTCACCAGCGTCGCGACGGTCTCTGCGACGGCGGCTGGCGAGCGACCGCGCACCACCGACACGCGCAGGTCGTCCCCCGCGACCGGTGTTGCCCTTGGGCGCAGGGTCCATCCGCAGCGCGCGAGCGCATCGAGGAGCCCTCGCACCCTCGCCGGAACACACGGAGCGGGCCCGACGAATCTCAACGACCGCGGCCGCAATGCTGCCAATGGCGAACGCATGACGCGATCGATGCGATCGGCGAGGGCGCCCGGGACGTCCAGCGCACCATCGAGGGAGCGGCGCCATCGCGCCGGGAGAAGCTCTCGTGTTGCTCCCTCGAGCCGCAGCGCGTCCGCGAGCCGAAGCGTCGCCGTCGCCGCGCCCACGGGGTCGTCGCTTGCGTCCCACCCCGAGGCCGCCGCGAGCTGCATGATGCGCTGGGTCCCGCGGGGTGGTGGCGGGATCGCGAGCTCGAGCTCCAACCGGGCCACCAGCTCCTCGATGCCGACGTTTTGCGCGTCAACCGCCGCCGACTCCGCCCTTCGATCCGTCATGGTGACGATCGGTATCACGGGCGTGCACGCCGATGAACATGGCACCCGCCGGGCAGGGACATTCCTCGGCCCCCCGCCGCGCTCTGCCACAAACTTGCCCCCTCCCCGCCGCCCGTGCGCATCTCCCCGCACGATGCACCTGCGACTCGTGTCTTCGCCGAGGCCCGACGACCGCTGTCCCCCCGCTGAGCGCCCCAGCATGATCGCCCCGCGGGGCGCTGCGCTCGACGACTACCCCTTCGACGACACCGCCCTCGTCGTCGCGTTCGCCGCGGGCGACGAGCTCTCCGACGTGCGCGCCAACACCCGCCTGGCGCTCTGCGCCGCGCCCGACATCTCCCCCGACGACGCGTACCTCGTGCTCCCGCTGCGCGCCCGCGACGCGCTGCTCGCGGCCTTCGCGCGCGGCGCCGAAGGGCGCGTGGCGGCGTGGTTCGACGAGGCCGTGGTGGTGCGCGCCGAGCTCGACGGCGGCCGCTCGGCCCGCCTCTGGATCGGCGCCGCGTGGCGCGCCCGCGACGTGATCGACCACCGCGACGGCGCGTCGGTGAGCCTGCGTGGCATCGGCGACCCGGTGCGCGTGGTCAACCAGCTCGGCCCCATCGCGAGCCTCGCGCCCGGCGGCATGCTCGACAAGCGCGGCGTCGAGGCGATCACGACGCGCGAGCGCTACGTCGGCGTGAGCCGCATGGGCATCGAGGAGCTCGGCCTCGGCGCCGACGCGGTGGAGCCCACGTACGTGTGGTCGTCGCGGGAGGGGGAGCGCTCGCGCGTGCACGTCGCCCTCTGCGCGTCGGAGGACGACACCATCGTCGCCCTGCTCGCGCCCGCGACGCTGGTGGGTTGACGGGCGGCCCCGCGCGGAGCCATGGTCGTGGCCATGAGCGCGCCCTCGTCGATCCCGGTCATCGCACGCCCGGACATCTCGTCGCTCGTGACGGAGGACGACACCCCGGTGGACAACATCTATTCGGAGAAGCAGCAGCGCCTCCTCACCGAGCCGCTCTACGGGAGCTGGGAGGGTCCGCCGCCCGAAGAGCCGGGCGAGCGCCGCCCCTTCGTCGCGACGGCGAACGTGGGGATCTTCAGCACGATCGAGGCGCCGCCCATCGTGCCGGACGTGCTGGTGAGCCTCGACGTGACCTTCGGCCCGGACATCCTCGCGAAGGAGCACCGGACGTACCTCCTGTGGGAGTTCGGGAAGGCGCCCGACCTCGTCATCGAGATCGTGTCGAACCGTGAGGGGGAGGAGCTCACGAAGAAGCATCGGCGTTACCGCCGCTTGTTGATCCCTACCTACGTGGTGTGGGACCCGGGAGCGCACCTGGGGAGCACGGCCCTGCATGTGTTCGAACTTCGGGGCAGCCTCTACACGAGATCCAGCGCGCGCTTCTTCGAGTCGCTCGGGCTCGGGCTGGTGGAGTGGGAGGGCGTGTTCGAGGGCTGCGCGTGCCGCTGGCTCCGGTGGTGCGATGCGAAGGGCAGGCTGATCCCCACGGGCGCCGAGCGAGCCGAGCAGGAGCGCTCCCGCGCCGAGCAGGAGCGCACCCGCGCCGACCGACTCGCCGAGCGGCTCCGCGCCTTGGGGATCGACCCCGACACGGTCTGACGCGGCGCTACTCCACCGTGAGCGAGCGCCGCGTGGCGTCGTACCCGCCGCGCACGTCGGACGCGTTGAAGAGAAACTGCACCACGCCCGGCGTGGTCGGCGCGTTCCACTTCTTGCGCACCGGGCCCATCGGGCGTTCAGTGGTGTCGACGAAGAAGGTGCCGTCCATCTGCCCGCGCTCGCGCTGCCGGGTCGCCGGGAGCGGCACTCCGGCCGGCGGCGCGAAGTAGAACCCGAACTGGAGCCGCTCGGGCTGCATCACGCGCTGGGCGCGGATGTCGAGGGTGCTGTAGGTCTCGCGGCTTGCCGACGACACGCGCAGCTCGATGATGTGGTCGAGGCAGGGGTCGCCGGTGCACCGCGGGACGCGCAGCGACGCGTCGCCCTCGCGCAGCACCACGGGGTTGGTCAACACCGCGCCCGGGTAGAAGACCACCTCGGTGAGCTCGGGGTTGTGGTTCATCTCCGCCATCTCTTGCGTGCGAACGATGATCGAGCGGGTGAGCGTCACGGACTCCGCGCCAGCGCCCGTGCAGGTGGGGAGCCGGGTCGTCGGGTCGAGGCCGATCGACCCGCCGGCGCACGCGAGCGCGATGGCCTGGATGCGCGATCGGCCGAAGGGATCGACGCCGAAGGTCACCGTTGTCGGAACCGTGAGCGACACCGTGGCCCCCATGAGCGGGGGGAACTCGGCCGAGGGGGCGCAGCCGAAGGTGTTCCCCATGCGGGCAGTCTGCGGGCAGAAGATCCAGACGACGGTGGCGGCGCGGCCTGGCATCGGATCGTACGTAGTGAGCGAGAGGCGGGCCGTCTCGCCCGGGGCGACCTCGGCCGCGCGGGGGTCGCTGGTGCGCGTGGCGTTGGTCACCTGGACGCCGATGATCCGGAAGGTCTTGAGGTCCCAGGCGGGGTCGAGGTCGCCACCACACCCGAGCGGGAGGACGACGACCGTGAGGAGGGCAGCGCGAGGTAGGTTCATCTCAGTACTCCACGCGGACGCCGAGGTTGGGGAAGATGGGGAGCCCCGTCACCACGTTGGATTGGGTGAAGTTGTAGTTGTACGAGATGCCCTCGGGGTTGCTGTTGTTGTAGACGTTGAGCACCTCCAGGTAGAGGTTGAAGGTGCCGCGGGCGCCGAGCGTCCAGGTCTTGTCGATGCGGATGTCGAGCTGGTGGAAGGGGTCGACGCGGGTGGAGAAGCGGGCGCCCGGGAGCTGATTGTAGGTGCCAGAGTCCGCGTTGAAGATCGCGCCGGCGACCGGTGTGGTGGGGTTGCCGGTGACGAAGCGGAAGCGAGCCCCGACCTCCCACCCGCGACCGAGGCGGAAGCTCGCGATGGCCGTGAGGATGTGCGTCTGATCGAACTGGAAGATGCGGTAGTCCTGGCCCGGGCCGTCGCGCCGCTCGCTGCGGGAGAGGGTGTAGGCGAGCCAGCCGAAGAAGCGCTCCGAGGGCCGGTGGCGCAGGAGGATCTCCGCGCCGTAGATGCGCCCCGCGCCGTTGTTGAGGTAGCCGGCCCCCGTGATGGCGGGCTGCGACACCACCTGCGCGTCGAGGTCGCGGTAGAAGCCCTCCATCGAGAGGCTGATGTACCGCGAGAAGTCGTGGTCGAAGCCGAGCCCATAATGAATCGCGCGCTGCGGGATGAGGAAGGGGTTGCCCACCGTCGTGTTGGGCATGAAGGTGTTGCGCGCGTTGGAGGTCTGCTGGTTCTGCGGCGGCTGTGAGAAGAGCCCGATGCCGCCCTTGAGGAACCACCCGTCGAACATCTCCCAGCGGAAGTTGGCGCGCGGAGACACCGTGATCGTGCGGTTGGCGTCGCGGGCGTAGTCGACCCGCACCGACGGGATGAGCCGAAGGCTCCGCGTGGGGGTGAGCTCGAGCTCCGCGTAGGCCGCCGGGCGATAGACCCAGTCGGACGCGTTGGTCGACACCCGCGCGGTCTCCCCCACGTTGAAGGCCTGCCCCTCGGTGGGCTGCCGGATGCCGTTGAAGCGAACGCTCGCGGGGCCGCCGATCATGTCGAAGCCGACGTTGACCCGCATCTGACGCGAGGCCTGGTAGGTGAGCTCGTAGCGGAAGGTGTACTGCCAGAACGAGAGGTCGAGGCCGAAGACCTCGCCGCCGCCGAAGTTGAGCGCGTTGCGCCCGAGCGAGGCCACCGCCCGGCTGGAGAGGTTGGCGTTGAAGGTGTGGTCCCAGAGGAGCTGCGCGGTGTGGAAGCCGATGCCCGTGGAGAAGTTGCCGGTGAAGCGCGGCGCGTTCTCCCCCGCGTTGTTGAGCAGGATGGAGAGCGAGTCGTCGCTGCCGAGGACGGCGACGCGCACCCGATCGCGCGTCGAGGGCCGCCACTCGAGCATCGCCTGGTAGTCCCAGTAGACCGGGAGCGACGTGAAGCTCACCGCGTCGATGTTGCTGAGCACGGCCCCGAGCACGGCGTCGACGTAGCTCCGGCGAAACGAGGCCGCGAAGGACAGGTTGCGCGTAATGGCCCCCTCGACGAAGAGGCTCGCGTCGATGAGGTTGACGTTGGCGACCGCGCGCCAGCCCTGGCGCCGCGGCGCGCGGAGGCCGACGTCGACGATGCCACCCTGCGCGCGCCCGAAGCGCCCGGAGAAGCTCCCGGGGTAGAAGTCGATCCGGTCGAGGAGCTCCGACGAGATCACCGAGGACAGGCCGCCGAAGTGGTAGATGATCGGGATCACCGTGCCATCGGCGAAGATCTGCGTGTCCTGGGCGACGGTGCCGCGCACGAGGAGGAGGCCGTTGAGCGAGCGGGCGACGCCGGGGAAGTTCTGCACGGCGCGGAGGGCGTCGCCGCCGGTGCCGGGCATGCGGAGAATCTCGCGGAACTCCAGGCTGCGCCGCGTCACCTCGCGGGCGGGGCGGCGGGCCCGCACGGTGGCCTCGCCGGCCGCGTCGTCGTCGCCCGTCATCGACGCGGCGGCGCCGGGCGGGCGGGCCGTGGGCGCGGTGGGGGTGGGCGTGAGGCGGTAGGTGGC
>JBILLV010000340.1:0-9878 GCA_044375895.1 Polyangiales bacterium
GTCGATGGTGTCAGCAAAGGCGATGCCGCGTCGATTCCCTGCGAAGTCGGTACCGGTCGCTGAGTCGCTTTGTGCCAGCCGCGGTAGGCTCTGTGGCGATGAAGCGACAGGTGGCGATGCTCGCGACGGTGCTGCTCGCGTGCGTGCGAACCGCAGCTCCCCCGGCGGCCCCCGAGCGACCGCGGGCGCCGCCGATGCGGGCGATGACGCCCATCGTGCGAGAGCTCGCCCGCGAGACGGCGGCGATTCGGGGGCTGTCGTTTGTGCGGGAGGTTCCGCTGCGGGTGGAGACGCAGGCGGAGGTGTTGGAGCACCAGCGGGCCGAGCGTGATCGAACATCGAAGCCCGGCGACGCGGAGGTGCTGGAGTCGCGCGTCGCGACCGCGCTCGGGATCGTCCCCGACGGCGTCGACCTCGGCGACGCGATCGCGCGGCTGGTGGGCGCGGAGGCGCAGGGGTACTACGACCCCGACGAGGCCGTCCTTGTGCTGACGGAGAGCGAAGCGGCCGCCCTCACGACGGCGGGGCCCGCGGGGATCGAGGCGCGGGCGACGGTGGTCCACGAGCTCACGCACGCGCTTCAGCACCAGCACTTTCCGGGGCGCGTGCTGGCGGGGCGGGTGCAGCCGCCCGACCTCAGCGACGCGGCCCGCGCGCGGCTCGCGCTGCTGGAGGGCGACGCGACGGTGGTGGCGATGGAGTGGGCGGCGCGGCGGCGCGGGCACCCGATCCTCGGGACGACGGAGCTCGTTCCGCGGGTGGAGCGCTGGGCCGAAGGGGCGCAGGTGCTCACGGAGGCCGACGTGCCGACGTACCTCGCGGCGAGCGCGGAGGTTCCGTACGAGCTCGGGGCGGTGGGCGTCGCGCGGATGTACGCGATGGGCGCGTGGGGCCGCGTGAACGACGCGCTGCGCGACACGTCGCTGCGAACGGCGAGCGTGCTGCACCCGGAGCGCGAGGCGGTGGATTTTGTGGCGGTCGAAGCGCCGCGCGACGAGGCGCTGGAGGCCGCGGGGATGCGTCGGGCGGAGACGCGCACGCTCGGCGAGGTGGAGCTGCTGCTGCTGCTCGAGCGCGCGATGCGGCGGGAGCGCGCGGCGGCGCTGGCGGCGTCGTGGCGGGGCGACGGCTTCGCGCTCTACGAGGGCGGCGGGCGCGTGGCGGCGCGGTGGACGGTGGCGCTCGCGAGCGCCGCCGACGCCGCGGAGGTGTGCGCGCGGCTCGCGGTGACGATGGAGCGGCTGCGGCGCGAGGGGTGCCCGAGCGTGGCGGGCGGGACCGCGAGCGCGTGCCCGGTGGAGCTGCGCGCGGAGGGGGAGCGGCTGGTGCTGCGGCGCGGCCTTTCGCTGGGCGCCGCACGTTAGGGAGTGATCACCTGGACGTTCAATTCCGTGCAGCGCTTCAGGGCGACGTCGCCGGTGAGGAACGCTACTGCGCCGGATTCGATCGCGGTCGCGAGGTGGAGCGCGTCAGGCGTCCGCACCTGATAGCGCGCTCGCAGCTCCGTCGCGCGCTCGACGACGGCTGGAGAGACCTCCGCAAACTGCATCCTGCGCGCAGAGAAGAAGGACTCGTACACCGCGAGCAAGGTTGCCTTTCCCTCGCGAAGCGGCTTCACCCTGCATTCCATCCGGGAGAGTCGCGACGTCACAAGCCGTGCGCTTGGATCGCTCTGGTAGGGGGCGACGAAGGCCGCTGCGGCGGCCTGAAAGGCAGGCGTTCCCTCGACCAGATAGATGATCGTGCAGGCGTCGAGGTAGACGACGCTCACTCGTCGCCCCAGGAGGCACGCTCTGCGAACACCTGGGCATCGATCTCACCGCGGGTCCGCGTCCCCGGGGGGAGGGCCGCGATGAGTTCGAAGATGTCCGGCGCCAGCTGCTCGTTCGCCACGGGGGCCTGACGCAGCACGACCTCTACGGCGCCCGCGACGCCCGTCACGGCCTCGTCGAGTTCGACGTGTGTCGGGTCCGAGAGTCTCCCGCGAACGATGACGGCCTTCTCCATGGAACGCTCCTATGGGCGCGACTCTGGCACGTCGCTCCGCGGTCTTCCAGCCCCTCGTTGGCGCAGGGCAGCACGACGCGCGCGTGCCCGGTGGAGCTGCGCGCGGAGGGGGAGCGGCTGGTGCTGCGGCGCGGGGGGTGAGCGCTCAGGCGGCGCCGTCGTCGAAGGCCATGCGGTAGAGCTCGTCGACGGCGAGGGAGAGGTCGGGGTCGCGGAGCATGACGGTTTCGCCCGCGCGGTAGGGGCGGAGCAGCCAGGTGTCGCCCTCGGCGCGGACGTAGTGCTCGACGCCGACGTGGCGCGACGACACCATGACGTAGTGGCGCAGCGAGAGGATGGAGCGGTAGCCCTCGAACTTGTCGCCGCGGTCGAACTTCTCGGTGCCCTCCGAGAGCACCTCGACGACGACGGTGGGGTTGGTTACGACGTCGGTCGTGCCGGGGTACCGCTCGACGCTGCCGCAGATCACCGTCGCGTCGGGGTACACGAAGCCTTCCTTGTGTGGCACCCACACCTTCTGGTCGGAGGTGACGACGCGGCAGCGCATGCCGCGCAGGGCAGCGTGCAACGTCGCGATCACGTTCGCGCAGATGGTGTTGTGGTCGAGCGTTCCGCCGGACATCGCCTCGACGGAGAAGACCTCGCCGTCCCAGAGGATGTGCTTCGTCTCGGCCTCGGCCTCGCGGGCGAGGTACTCCGCGATGGTGACCCTGGGTCGCAGTTCGGCGGCGGTCGTCATGGCGCGCGAGAGCCTACCACCCTCGCGCGCCCGTCGGTGGACGCCTACGCCCGGATGCGCGCGATGAGCTCGGGCCGCAGCGTCTTCGCGGCGAGCACCGCGTCGAGGCTCCCCACCCGATGCGCGCGCTCCACCGAGTGGATCGCGTCGAACTCCTTCGCCACCGCCGCCTGCGCGCGCCCCTTCGCCTCCTTCAGGCACCGTTCGAACGCCGCCGCCGCGGTGCGCGACGACGCCCCGCTCGCCTCCAGCGCCTTGCGGGCGGCGACCACCTCCGGGTCGGCCTCCGCCCTTCGCCGCACGAGCCCCGGGAACACCACCGCCGCGGCCGGCCCACCGCCGATGACGCTCGCGAACGAGCCCTCCAGCGCCACCGCCCCGAGCGACGGGTTGAGCGCGCGGGAGAACACCACGTACGCGCCGCCGTGGTACCGCGACACCACGCAGAACACGAGCGGGCCCTGGAAGTTGACCACCGCCCGACCGATCTCCGCGCCGTGTTCGAGCTGGAGGTGGCGGAGCGAGTCGGGCGATCCGTCGAAGCCCGAGAGGTTGGCGAGAACCACCACGGGCCGCACGCCGCTCGCCGCGGAGATGGCGCGCGCCACCTTGCGCGACGACATCGGGAAGAGCGTCCCGCTGGTCCAGTGGTCGGGGCCGTCGGCGGGGGCCTCGCCGCGACGCGGGATGGGCCGCGACTCGATGCCGACGCAGCACACCGCGTCGCCGCCGAGCCGCGCCTCCCACACCACCGCGCTCTCGGCGCCCTGCCACGCGCTCCAGCGCTCGAGGGCGGCGGTGTCCTGGTCGAGCACCGCGCGCATCACCGCGCGGATGCTGAAGGGGCGCTTGCGTCCGGGGTTGGTGGCCTCGTCGAAGACGTCCCCGATGGTGCGGAAGTCCTCGGCGTCGCCGTCCGTCCCGTAGGGCGAGCGGGTGATGTCGCGGTCGGTGGGGTCGCGGCTCTCGATGCGCCGCGGGCGCTGCTCGCCAGGCGCGGGCTGCGTGAGCGCGAGGTGGCGGAAGAGAACCTTGTACGCCGCGGTCAGGTCGGGCGCGAAGTACTGGGCCTCGCCGTTGGGGCCCATCACCCGCTCGTAGCCGCCGATGCCGAGGTTGTCCTCCGCGGCGACGCTCCCCGCGTACTCCAGCGCGCGCTTGCCCGTGAGGAGCATCGCGCCGCCGGGCGTCATCACGAGGGCGCCGCGGCAGTGGAGGAGCATGGTGGCCTCGGCGTTCCAGTAGCTCTGGGCGCCGACGTTGACGCCGTCGACGATGACGTTGATGACGCCGCCGCCCTGCGTGAAGCGCACGATGCGGGCGAGGACGCGCGCCGTCCAGTCGAGGTTCTCGGTGCCGCTGTCCATGGCGATGCGGGCGCCGCTGGAGACGGCCACCCACTCCACCGCGAGGCCCTCGCGCTCGGCGAGGTCGATGGCCGCGACGATGCGTCGGCACTCGGGCTCGGCCAGTGAGCCCATCCCCCGCGTCGGGTCGCCCGCGACGAACACCCGCGACAGCCCGTCGGGGTGCGCCGCGAGCCGGTGCGTCACGCGACCCACCACGACGTGGGCGACGTTCTGCCCGTAGGGGCGATCGACTTCGACGAGCCCTTCGCCGTCGGACGAGAGGTCCATCTCGACGAAGCGACCGGGCGGGAACGGGCCCGCGCCGTCTTCCCGCGTCAGCGCGCGGAGCAGCTCGTAGGGGTAGAAGAGGCCGCGGCGCCGCGCCTGCACGATGCGCCGCTCGTCGGCCGTGAGCGTCGCGACGGGGGTGGTGTCGGGCGCCGTCGTGGTGATGGTGGCGCCGTGACCCGTCGGGTTGGTCCACTCGATCTGCACGGGGCGACCGCCGGGGGAGCCGTCCTCCCAGCGGCCGTACACCACCATCTTGTCGATGCCGAGGCCCGCGGTGGGCGGCGCGAGTCGACGCGTCACGCTCGCGAGCTCCTCGCGCGAGAGCGACAGCAGCGAGCGGGTGAAGACGACGAGGCGGTTCCAGTACGGGCGGTCGTCGCCGACGCGGAGCATCTGGGCGTCGCGCATCGCGTGGAGGGCCGTGAGGTACACCCGTTCGAAGCCCGGTACATACCGAAGCTGTCCGGTCGCGGGGTCGCGGTCGGGGTCGATGCGCTCGGCCTCCACCACGCACACGAGGCGCTCGTCGGTCGGGTCGGTCTTCGAACGGGCCAGCGCGAGAAACACCTCGCCGGGCGCGGGCAGGCGGTGCAGGTGGAAGTTGCCGAGCCGAGCGATCTCCGTCCGCTCGATGCGCGCCGGGTGCAGGTCGCGGAGGTCGGTGTCCTCGCGGAAGCCGTCGCCCTCGTTGCGGATGTACGTGCGGCTCAGTCGTCCGAGCTCGACGCTCCCCCAGGTGACCGACACCCGCCGCACGCTCCCCGCGCCGTCGAGCGAGCGCGGGTCGAAGCCATCGAGCCACTGCCTGTCGGGCTCGGCGACGAAGCACTCCACCTCGGCCACGTCGCGCGTCGCGAGCGCGTCGACGACGTCCCGCGCCACCCCCGCGGGCGTCGTGAAGAGCGCGAGGATGCGCCGACCGCGCGTGAGGTACACCACCGCGTCGCCGTCGGCGTCGGGCGTCCGCGTGGCCCCCGGGTACATCCGCGTCACCAGGAGGTCGAGCAGCGTGGCGCGCGCCTCCGCCCGACGCAGCGACGGCGACGCGTGGACGAGCGACAGGAGCGCCCCCTGCGGCAGCTCGTCGAGGGCCGTGAACAGCCGCGCCCGCTCCTCGTCGTCGACGCCGTCGTCCGCGAGGCGAGCGAAGGCCACCGCCGCGGCGCGTCCGAGGCGGGCGGCGTCGGCGAGCTGGCGCGGGCGGTCGCAGAGCACGTAGAGGGCCGCGTAGGCCGCCTCGGAGAGCGCCCGGTCGCGACGAACCACCGTGGCCGCGAAGGCCTCCAGCCGGTCGCGCAGGGCGCCGCGCTCGGCCTCCGTCGCGTGCTCGCCGGCGTCACGGAGCGAGGCCGTGAGGGCGGTGGAGAGCACCCGGTCGCGCAGGTCGAGGCCCCGGTGCGCCTGGAGCACGCGGAGCATCGCGTCGTCGTGGCGCGCGGTGGTGTCGTCGGGCCGAACCTCATGCCAGAGGAGGGCCTCCCGCACCTGCGCGAGGAAGGCGTCGGGGAAGCCCGCGACCCGCTCGTGGCGCGGCCGGAGGTAGCGCGCGAGAAGGTCGACAGGGGCCGCTCCGTCGGGGCCGTGGGCAGTGTCGAAGAGGCGCTCGTGGGCGACGTAGGCGTCGATGAGCCGCGCGAGCTCGGCCCGGGTCACGCGGAGCGCTCCGTCGCGCAATGCGGCGAGCGAGCGGTCGACCTCGCGGGCCGGGACGTCGTAGCCGAGGACGACGCCCAGGCGAAGCGCCGCGGCCCGCCCGTGCACGTCGCCGTCGTCGTCGGCCGTGAGCGGCGAGAGGGGCGTCGTCGTCGAGGCGCTCGCCCCCGCGGCCCCTTCGATCTCCACGAGGCACTGGCCGGCGGTGACGCGCGATGAGGTCTCCACCAGCACGCGCCCGACGCGGCCCGCGACGGGGGCGTTCACGGCGAGCTCCATCTTCATCACTTCGAGCGTGAGGAGGCGGTCGCCCTCGGCCACCACGTCGCCCTCGCGCACCGACACCCCCGTGACGGCCGCGGGGACGGGCGCCACCACCCGACCGTCGGAGGCCCGCGCGAAGCGGTGCGAGGCGCCGTCGCACTCGACGTGGAGGGCCGTCGGCGTCACCACCTGCACGACGGGGAGCCGCTGGCCGCGCAGCGTCAGCACGGCCGTGCAGGCGCCCGTGGTGTGGTAGGCGACGTCGACCGAGCGGCCCGCGCAGGTGACCCGGTAGCGGTCGGGGCCCGTGGCGAGGACGTCGAGGGTCGCGGTGGAGCCCGCGACGGTGAAGCGGAAGCTCCGCGGCTCGGCCTCGGGGATGCTCTGCGCGATGCCGCGGTGGGCGTGGCGGGCGAGCTCGGCCACCTGCTCACCGCGGGCTCGCTGGTACTCGCCGATGGAGGCCGCGACGAGGGCGGCGTCGAGGTGCTTGCGCTGCCGGGCGTCGCCGCGGGCGGCGAGGTGGCCGTCGAGCCAGCGGGTGGTGACGCGGCCGTCGCGGAAGGCCTCGTGGGCGACGAGTTCGAGCAGGAGGCCGCGGTTGGAGGCGCCCCCTTCGATGGCCACGGTGCTGCGCGCGAGGGCCTCTTCCAGGCGGGCGAGAGCGTCCTCGCGGGTGGGGCCGGTGGCGATCACCTTGGCGAGCATCGAGTCGAACTCCCCGGGGACGACGTCGCCCGCGGCGAAGCCCGAGTCGACGCGGACGCCGGGGCCGGTGGCGAGGTCGAAGCGAAGGAGACGTCCCGCGCTGGGGCGGAAGCCCTCGTCGGGGTCTTCGGCGTTGAGGCGGGCCTCGATGGCGTGGCCGCGAGACGCGGGGAGCGTCACGGGCAGCGCGTCGCCCCGCGCCACGTCGATCTGGAGGCCCACCATGTCGAGCCCCGTCACGGCTTCGGTGACCGGGTGCTCCACCTGGAGGCGGGTGTTCATCTCCAGGAAGTAGAAGCCCGAGAGGTCGGGGAGCACGAGAAACTCCGCCGTCCCCGCGTTGACGTACCCGCTCGCCTTCGCGACGCGCACGGCGGCGTCACGGATCTTCTCCTCCAGCGGTCCGAGGCCCGGCGCGGGGGCCTCTTCGAGCACCTTCTGGTGACGCCGCTGCATCGAGCAGTCGCGCGTGCCGACGGCGTGGACGCGGCCGTGTGAGTCGGCGATCACCTGCACCTCGACGTGGCGCGCCTCGGGGGCGAAGGACTCCACCAGCAGGGTCGGGTCGCCGAAGGCCGCGCGCGCTTCGGCCGCAGCGCTCGCGAAGGCCCCGGGGATCTCCTGCACGTTGCGCACGATGCGGATGCCGCGCCCGCCGCCGCCCGACGCGGCCTTGAGCAGCACGGGGAAGCCGATGTGGCGCGCGTGTCGGGTGGCCTCTTCCGCAGTGGCCACGGCGCCGCCGCTCCAGGGGGTCACCGGGACGCCGTTCTCCTCGGCGACGCGCTTGCCGCCGATCTTGTCGCCGAGCAGCCGCATCGAGGCGCCCGACGGCCCGATGAACACCACGCCCGCCGCCGCGCACGCGTCGGCGAAATCGGGTCGCTCGGACGCGAAGCCCCAGCCCGGCCACACCGCGTCGCAGTTGTGCCCCACCACCAGGCGGAGCACGCGCGGGATGTCGAGGTACGCGCTGCGCGGCGCGCCGCCGGGCGTCGGTACCATCGCCTCGCCGAGCAGCGCCGCGTCGTCGGCCTCGCGGACGAACACCGCGTCGCGGTCGGGCAGGGTGTAGAGGGCGACGACCTCCAGAGGCTCGCGACGTCGCTTCGACCACGCGCGGGCGGCTCGGAGGAAGCGGACGGCGGCCTCACCGCGGTTGACGACGGCGACGCGACGAAACGGGCGGTGGATGAGGGACATGGGGGCAGCGTTGTCCTTTAGCGTTCGGCGATGACGAAGGCGGTGGCGAGGGGGCCGTCGTGGCTGAGCGAGACGTGGAGCGCGGTGACGCCCGCGCGCTCGGCGAGGGCGCGCACGCGGCCGCGGAGGGCGAGCGAGGGGCGGCCGTCGTCGTCGGAGATCACCTCGATCTCCGCGAGGTCGGCGAGGCCCGCGGGGAGGGCGGCGGGGGCGAGGGCCTGGGCGAGGGCCTTCACGCACGCCTCCTTGGCGGCGTAGCGGGCGGCGAGGTGCTGCGCGGGGTCGCGCGAGGGGCGTGACGAAGCCACGGCGCGCTCGGCGGCGGTGAAGGTGCGCGCTTCGAACGCGCTGCCGGGCTCGCGGAGGAGGGCCTCGAAGCGTGCGCGGTCGACCAGATCGATGCCTACGCCGGCGATCACGGGGGCCCTTCCGTCATGGGTTCGCCCGACATGAATCGATCAGCGCGCGAAGGCTCACCCCGGGCTCGCAGCATACCCCCGGGATGCGCATCGGCTCGCGTGGCCTCCATCCCCCGCTCGCGGACTCGCGCGTTTCCCCTTCCTCCGTCGCAGGAAGCGCCAGAGGAAGGGGCCATCGACGCACTGTAGGGCGGCGGTGCGCAACCCTCGCTGGACCGCTGCTCCGCCCGGCGGCGTTGGCGCAGCGCGCAACCCTCGCTGGACCGCTGCTCCGCCCGGCGCCGTTGGTGGCGGAGCGCAACCCCCGCTGGACCGCTGCTCCGCCCGGCGGCGTTGGCGCGGTGCGGGGCGACCGTGGGGCGTCGCCCGGGCGAAGCAGTGGCGCAGTGCGAAGTGTGCGTCGCCGCACTACGGTGCGCCGATGGCCCCTTCCTCTGGCGCTTCCTGCGACGGAGGAAGGGGTGACGCGCGAGTCCGCGAGCGGGGGATGGAGGCCACGCGAGCCGATGCGCATCCCGGGGGCAGGGGCTCATCCGCCCGGTGGCGGATTCAGGGGTGCAGGCGCCACGTGAACCGTCGCTCGCCACCGACGACGCTCGCTGCGGAGCCCGGTACCGACCGGGCGATCCGATGCTGCGAGCCCGGGGTGAGCCTTCGCGCGCCGATCGATTCACGTCGGGCGAACCCTGGGCGCCATGCGTGTGGGGTGGATTCACGCGATCACCCCGCTCAGAAATCCTTCGGCGACGCCACCGGCGCGTCGGGCAACCCGATGCGCTCGGCCACGCCGCCCGCCACGATGGGGCCGTCGCGCGTGAGGCGCCGCGAGGCCGCGTCGAGCAGCACGGCCTGCTCGCCGTCGAGGCCCGCGTAGCGCTCGTCCGCGGGGACGGCGAAGGTCTTGTCGGTGCGGATGCGCACCGCGGGGCGGGTCGACTCGTACACCGCGAGCTCGTCGCGCAGGCGCTGCCGCTCGCGGGCGTCGCGGAGCTTGCGGTACCGCGCGAATGCGTCGTCGTCGAGGGCCGCGAGGGCGCGGTCGGGGTGAACCAGGCACACCACGCCGCCGACGTGACCGAAGCCCAGGGAGGTCACCATCCCCGCTTCGAAGCTCCCCGGCGCGAGGGCGATGGCCTCGTCGGTGAAGCACATGGTCTCGTACGCGCGCATCGTGGGGTCGGGGTCGTCGAGGTTGGGGTTGCCCGGCAGCACGCCCGTCGCGAGCGCCTGGCAGAGCCCCGCCAC
>JBILLV010000059.1:0-35491 GCA_044375895.1 Polyangiales bacterium
CGGGTCGTCCTCGTGGGTGATGGGCTTTCCGCACACGACCGTGACGTCGGGGTAGGTCGCGAAGCGGATGCTGCGCGGCCTCGTCCGCTGGTCGGAGGTGAGCACGCGGCAGGGGCGGCCCTCCACCAGGCGGCCGAGCTCCATGATCATCTGCGCGCCGAGCTGGTTGTGGGCGATGGTGCCGCCCGACATGGCGTACACGCACCCGTCCACCCACTCGTGCTTCGTCTCCGACGCGGCCTCGATTGCGAGGTACTCCGCGTAGGTCTTCTCGAGCGCGCCAGCGGCTTCACCCATCATGAGGACGATGGTGCCACAGGCTCGCGGTCGCTGGCTACCGAGCCGTCCACGTCGACGCCGCGCCCGCGGTCGTGAGGTCGAGCTCGTAGAAGCCCGTCGTGCGCCCCATGGTCCACGGCTGGTGCGTCGCGGGGACGGTCGCGTTGTAGAGCCCGCTGCCCTGCACCGCGTGGCCCGCGAGGCGCACGTAGCGCGGCGCTCCGAGGCTCGCCCGCGTCAGCCGCACCGACACCCCACCCGCTGAAGGGAACACCTCCACCCCGTCGCGGTACCGCTGCGCCCGCGCCCAGCGTGTCCCGTCCCAGCGGAGGAGGCCCGCGTAGGGGCCCGCCATGTCGCCCGCGTCGTTGCGACGGCGCAGCACGATCGCGTAGTCGGCCTGGAAGGGCACCGTCGGCGTCTGCTCGAAGTACGTCAGGCCCGCACGCGGAGCCGCCGCGGGGAGCGCCGCGCCGCTCGCCTGGACGTAGATCACGTAGGCGCGGAGGTCGTTCATCGCGAGGTTGCGGACGCGGACGGAGGCGTAGAGGTAGGACTCGTCGAGGCGCATCGCGACCGCGTCGTCGGCGCCGGAGGGGACGCCCACCGTGAGCGCCCCCGCCGCGCCGAAGCGCTCGACGTCGTTGGTGCCGTCGAGGGGGACGGTGGCGCCCGTCCCGCTGCCGCCCGTGAGCGGGAGCACGCGGAGCTCGGCGACGTTCACCCGGTTGAAGGCGCCCGAGCGCCCGCCGGTGCCGCCGGTGTAGCGTTCGAAGTGGGCGAAGGACGACATGTTGACCGCCCGCTCGTCGGCGTCGACCACCACCCGGTAGGTGCGGGACGGGTCGAGCGTCGCGCGCACGAAGGACGACCCTCGCCACTCGCTCCACGCGCCCGCCTGGGCCATCAGCACGTAGCCCGAGGCCACGTCGGTGCCGGCGGGGAGCTCCTGCACGCGCACCCGCTTCACCGCGCAGGTGACGCCCGTGGTGTAGCCCCCGGAGCCGTTGCCCGCGACGAGCTGGAGCAGGTGCTCGCCGCGCGTGTCGGGGCGGAAGTACGCGACCTCCAGGCTGTGCGCGGGGTCGCCCCAGTTTTCGTAGTGGAAGCGGCCGTGGTTGGACGAGGGAGAGCCGCCCACGTTGGCGAAATCCTGCGCGGGGATCTGCCGCACGAGGTGTCCGTCGCGCCCCCACCAGCACTGCGGCTGCGAGCGCTGCGACGCGTTGCCCGACGCGAACACCGTCTCCACGACGTAGCAGGCGTTGGGGGAGGCGCCGTCGCGCAGGTCGGGGTCGATCCAGGTGGTGGTGCTCCCGGCGAGGTCGCGGCCGACGAGCGTGCCCATGCGGTAGACGTTGAAGCGCACGTCCGCGGCGTCTTCGCCCCCGCGGTCGAGGGTGAGGCGCACGCGGCCCGAGGCGGGGTCGACGTCGACGCGGGTGACGGCGGGCGTCCGCGGGCCGAAGACGTTGCGCCACGCGGTGGTGTCGGTCACGTCGCGGATGCGCGAGGCGGCCTCGGGCGTGTCGACCAGGGTGACCTCGATGGTGCTCCGCGCGTCGAGCATCGCGGGCGTGAGGTAGGCGTCCCCCGCGTCGCGGCCGTTGACGCGCACCGACCCCACGGCGTAGGCGCCGGCGCGGTCGGCGGAGCGGGGGGGCAGGTTCACGACGACGGTGAGCGTGCGACCGCGGTACACGACGTCGTTGAGCGCGATCGAGTCGGCGTTGGCGAAGAGCGTGTTGCGCTGCTCGCGGGTGACGTAGGGGCGGAAGCGGATGCCGGCCTCCGTGGCCTCCTGACCGAAGAGCACGTCGTGGACCATCGAGAGGTAGCCCGCGACGCTCCAGAGCTGGCGCTGCGAGTTGACCACGGGGCCGGTGGTGGGGCCCTCCTCCACGCGGGGAGAGCCCGTGAGGATCTCGAGGTTCTCCATGTTGGAGAGGTTGAGCGCCGCGGCCCGCATCATCGCGGCGACGTTGCGGTTGACGGCGGCGTCGTTGCGCACCGACCGCGCCGCGCGCAGCCAGTAGGCCGTCACGAAGGGCCACATCGCCCGGTTGTGGTAGATGGGCGTAAACTGCTGCTGCGGCCACAGCACCGCCGCCGCCCCTTTGCCCGCGTGGGGATACGTCTCCACCACGGCCCGCGCCTGCGCCTCGTCGGCGACGCCGGTGAGCACGGCGAGGGAGGAGCCGAGGAGGTCCCAGCGCTGCACGGGGGCGGGGTCGAGGGCGGTGGTGGTGAAGCCGCGAAACTGCCGCGCGGTGGCGTCCCAGAAGCGCGCCCGGATGGCGGTGCGCAGCGCGTCGGCCATGTCGCCGTAGCGCCGGGCGAGGGCGGCGTCGGGGCGCGCGGCGGCGAGGTTGGCGAGCGCCTGGAGGGCCGCAAAATGGAGGACGTTGGTGGAGAGCGACTTCGAAGTGCCGATCAGCGCGGTGTCGGTGGCCGTCCACGCGGGGTAGCTCTGCTCGCGCCAGTCGAGGAAGGAGTGCTCGCCGCGGTAGAGCCCGTCGGCGGCGTCGAAGATCACCGCCCGGTCGTGGTCGACGGTGTTGCGGAGGGCTTCGAAGGCGCGCTCGGAGAAGCGGGTCCGCGCGTCGCCGTCGAGGTACTTCAAGAGCTCGGTGGCGCCGAGCGCCCACACGACGCGGTCGGTGGAGACGGGGTACGACCCGCCCGTCCCGGTGTCTTGAACCACCTGGAGCCCGCCCCCGCCGCGCCGCTCGGAGAGCTTGAACTCCATCGAGTTGCGCGAGCGCGTCGGGTCGAGGGAGGCGAGCGCGAGGTTCACCGAGTAGGAGGTGTCGCGCGTCCAGACGTACGTCCAGAGGCGGCCCGTTTCGAAGCAGCCGCCGGGCGGGCAGTCGATGGGGGCGCCGTCGTTGAACGACCCGTCACGGATGGCGTTGACGCTGTTCTCGCGGGCCTCGTCCTGCGCGAGGGCGTAGAGGGCGTCGAAGAGGTCGTTGCGCGTGCGGAGCGTCGGGAAGCTCGCCCGCTCGGTGACGCGGCGGGGATTGCCCGGCTGACCGTCGCGGAGGGGCGCGGTGGACGAGATGACATACGTGCGCTGGCAGGCGGCGGGATCGAGGACGGTGACGGCGGTCATCTGCGCGCCGTCGACGAGGCGGTCGGTGGCGGCGGTGCCGGTGCCGCGCGCGGCCGTGCACGCGCCAGGAGCGGGCGCGTCGGGCGCGGGGACGTCACCGTCGGGGGGGGCGACGTCGGGGCGGGGGATGTCGGCGCCGAGGTCGTCGAGGGTGGCGTCGGGCGCGGGCTGGTCGTCGGCGGCGTCGGGGGTCACGGGCGTGGGGGAGGGGGCTTCACAGCCGAGGGAGAGGGCCGCGAGCAGGGAGAGGGCGGTGGGGAGCGCGCGCATGAGGGAAGTGGCGAGATCATCGGGCGGCGCGGGGAGAGACGCAACCGGGGCGTGTGCGAGAAGCCGCGGAACTTCGCGGCGCGGTCAGCGGGACTCGTAGACCTTCATCGCCGGGAGCTCGAGCGCGGTGAGAAATCCATGGCGGCCGCAGCCCGTGTCGATGGCCGTGACGCAGGGGCCCGCCCAGAGGTCGGAGGGATCGTCGACGGTGTGGGTCGAGAGCTCGGCGGGGAGTTCCATCGTGTGGGTGTGCCCCACCACGACGCGCTTGCCGCGGTAATCGCGGAAGAAGGCCTCCGTGCGCGTCCACAGCAGCGCCGCGGGGTTGGGGGCGTCGCGCGGGTGGAGGAAGTGACCCTGCGCGTCGGCGACGAGCCCTGCGTGGACGTAGATCGCGTGCTCGTCTTCGTACCAGACCGGCAGCGCGCGGAACCACGCCACCACCTCGCTCGGGAAGAAGCTCCCGGTGAAGAGGGCCTCGTAGGCGCTCTGATCGAGGGGGGCGTCGGCGGGGGCGCCGCGGTAGGAGTTGAGCGTGGCGATGCAGCCGTTGCCGGGCGGGAGCACGAAGCCGGGCCAGCCCGCGCCCATCACGCGGAGCCACGCGTCCTCGTGGTTGCCGCGGAGGCACACCACCTGGCAGCCGGTGTCACGGTCGAGGCCGCGGACGGCGTCGACCACCGCCCGCGAGTTCGGGCCCCGGTCGACGTAGTCGCCGAGGAACACCACCGTGTCGCTCGCGCCCACGTCGGGCATGCGCGCGACGAGGCGCCGGAGGTGGTCGATCTCGCCGTGAATGTCGCCGATGACAAAGGTTCGTCCGCCCATCCGTGGCCTCCTGGTCTACCGCGCTGCGATGATGATGATCTGCATCGCGGCGAGCAGCGCCACGGAGCGATCGGTGTCGCGGAGCAGCGGCGCGAGCGCGTCGCAGTCGCTCCCCCGGGGGCCGATCGCCTGGGGCCACACCATCGCGGCGAGCCGTCGCACGGTGGCGTCGGGCGCGGTGAGCGCCTGGCGTACGGGGTCGAGCGCCCATGGGTCGCCCGCGTTGGCGAGGGCGCCGAGCGCGCGGACGGCGACGAAGCCGTCGGGCCGGGCGGCGAGCGGGCGGAGCGCCTCGATGGCGGCGGTGCGGTACTCGTCGCGGCGGACGAGGATGGCCCCCACGCGGATCGCCACCTCCGGGTCGCGGTCGGCGAGGAAGGGGGCGAGGGCAGCGCCGTGCGTCGGGGCGAGCGAGGCGGCGGCCACCGCGGCCTGCGCACGGAGGGCGGCGGGGCCGTCGGCGAGCACGCGGAGCACGTAGGCCTCGGCGTCGTGGTGCCCGCGCGTGACGAGCACCCGCGCGCTCTCGACGGCGAGGTTGCTGGGTGTCTCCGTCAGCAGCGGGACGAGCGTCGCGGCCGCGGCGTCACCGATCGCGGCGACGAGGGCGGCGGGGGCCGCCATCCGCACGATGGGATCGCGGTCTTGCAGCGCAGCGGCGATGGCCGGGGCGGCGGCTTCACCCTGCGCGCCGAGGGCCATCACCGCGGCGGCGCGGACGGTGGGGTCGGCGTCGTCGTGGGCCCGCTCGGTGAGCACCGCGGCGGCGGCGGCCACCCCCCGTCGGCGCGCGAGCTCACGGACGGCGGCGGCGCGGACGAGGGGCTCCCGGTCGCGCGCAAACTCGGCGAGGCGCTGGATGGCGGTGCGGCCGCGGACGGTGACCATCGCGGCGACGCGGCGCTCGGTGTCGTCGCTGCGGAGGGCGGCGCGGAGGCGGGCGGGGGTGCGGCCGCGGCGTCCGTCCTGCTCGAAGATCGCCGCGAGGGCGCGGTCGCCCACGACGCCGGGGCGCGTGGCAAGCTGTTCGAGCGCCTCGCGACCGGCCACGCCGATGCCGCGGAGGGCGGCGAAGCCCGCGGGACGGACGCGCGGGTCGGCGCTGGCGGCCGCGTCGCGCAGCACGCCGAGCGCCACCTCGGCGAGGAGGTCGGGGTCGCCGTCGCCCCGCTCGTCGACGTACTCGTCGTAGAGGCGAAGGGCGTTGGGGACGTCGCCCGCCGCGACGGCGCGACGGACGGGCGAAGCGGCGCCCGCGCAGCCGAAGGGGGCCGCGAGGGCGAGGAGGAGAAGGAGGACACGGGCGGAGGCCACGGGCGGAGCCTAGGCGGAACCGCCCCGTGGTAGAAGCCTCCGCGTGCGCGGCGTTGTGTGGGTCTCGTTCATGGCAGCGGCGGTGGCCTTCGCGCCGGTGCTGGTCGGTCAGCCCGCGCCCGGTGGAGGCCCCGCGGTCGACCGGGTTCCGGTGCCAGCGGGGCCTTTCGCGATGGGGAGCGACGGCGGCGGTGAAGCCGATGAGCGCCCGCGCCACACCGTCGCGGTAGGGGCGTTTCGGATCGATCGGGTGGAGGTGTCGCGCGAGCGATTTCAGCGCTGCGTGACGGCGGGTCGGTGCACGGCGCCGCGCGACCTGGGGCCTCGTTTTCGCGGCGCCACGCAGCCCGTGGTGGGCGTCTCGTGGATGCAGGCGCGCGCGTACTGTGCGTGGACGGCGGGCCGACTGCCCACCGAGCGCGAGTGGGAGAAGGCCGCGCGGGGGACGGACGGGCGGACGTATCCGTGGGGCGAGGAGGCCCCGACGGCCGCGCGGGCGGTGTTCGGTCGCGGGAGGGATGGAGCGCCGGATGGGGTGGGGCTGCGTCCCGCGGGGGCGTCGCCCTACGGCGCGCTCGACCTGGCGGGCAACGTCTGGGAGTGGACCGAGAGCCCCTACGACCCCTTCGCGTATCGGCACCCCGACGCGCCCACGACCTGCGACACCGCCCTCGCCGCGCTGGCCGAGCTGCGGCGCGCGGGCACGCGCGGCTTCACCGGGAGCAACCCCCTGCCCACCACCTGCGAGCGCACCCTCCGCGGCGGCGCCTGGAACTACGGCGCCCGCGGCCTCCGCGTGACCAACCGGGTGCACCACCCGCCGTCGTGGCAGATCGTCGTGGCGGGCTTCCGCTGTGTCGATGAAGTGGACACGGGCGTCGCGCGCTGAGGGGCTTCGCGGTCGCGGCGGATGGAGGTACCTTCGCCCGCACCATGAAGGCTCGTGCGTCTGCGGTCACCGCGTGGCTCTCCGTCGCCGCCCTCGTCGCCTCGCTCGCGGCGCGCGGGCCCGCGGCGGCGTGCGGCAACTCGTACACCCACTACTACCTGCTCTCGGGCGCCCGCTCGCAGCTCGAGTCCGCGGAGCGGCTGCTCGCGCGGGCGCAGCTCTCCTCCGCGCTCCGGCTGGTTCACCCGGTGGCCACCACCGCGAGCGAGGGGACGGCCGTGCGATCGCTCTCGGCCGCGCTGCGCGAGACCTCCGGCGCGGCGCCCGGCGACTGGCACGTGAACGCGCCGGATGAAGCCGTGGAGACGCCGCCCCCGGCCGCTCCGGTCGCTGACGCCAACGCCCTCCTCGCGCGGGCGCGCCTGCTCCGCGGGATCATCATCGCCCGCATGAACGGGCAGCTCAACTCCGCGCTCACGCCCCTCCGCCGCGCGACGCCGGCGCAGCGCGAGGCGCGCTTCCAGTTTGCGCTCGAAGACCTCGACGCCGCGGTCGCCGCCAACCCCGCCGACCCGCGGGCCCTCGCCTACCAGGCCGAAGCCCGCGCCCGCCGCGACCCGAGCGGCGCCGCCGCGGCCCGCACCGTGCTCCGGGGCCTCGCCCAGCGCGACGTGCTCGCCGACCCGTGGTCGTGGGCCGCCCTTGCTCGCCTCGAAGAAGACCCCGCCCAGCGCGCCGCCGCCCTCGCGCGCTGCACCGCCCTCGCGGGCCGCAACGCCGCCTCCGCCTGCGTCCCGTGAGGCTCGCGCGGGCCGCCCTCGCGGTCGCCCTCGCGCTCCCGGCCTGCCGCCGCCCGCGCCCTTCCGCCCGCCCGCCGCCCGCCGTGGTGCGCCCGTCGCCCGCGCTCGTCGCCGAGGGTCGCGCGCTC
The DNA here is from genome assembly GCA_044375895.1 of Polyangiales bacterium. GTDB lineage: Bacteria > Myxococcota_A > Polyangia > Polyangiales > CAISKJ01. The sequence continues at coordinate 7,624 of JBILLV010000059.1, forward strand.
GTCGCCCGCTTCGAGTGCGCGCGCTGCCACACGATCGACGGCGTCGCCTCCCCCGATCGCGCGCAGGACTGCGTCGGCTGTCACCGCGCGGTGCGGGCGGGGACGTTTCCCGCGCGCCCCGAGCACCTCGCCGAGTGGCGAGCGAACCTCGTCGACCTCGTCGACGCCCCCGCGCTCGTCGCCGTCGGTCGCCGCCACCGCGCGCCGTGGATCGCGGCCTTCCTCGAACGCCCCGACGACCTCCGCCCGCACCTCCGCGCGACGATGCCGCGGCTCGACGTGTCGACGGGGCAGGCGCGCGCCATCGCCGCCTTCCTCACCCGCGACGTCGACGCATCGAGTGACGCGCCCCCAGAGCCGTCGCCAGCCCTCGTGGCGCGCGGTCGGGCGCTCTTCGTGACGCGCACCTGCGCGCAGTGCCACCGCTTCGACGACGCCGCGATCGACGCGCGCCCGGTGCCCGCGACGCCCCCGGAGGCCGCCACGCTCGCGCCCGACCTCGCCGTCACCCGCGCGCGGTTTCGCCGCGACCGGCTCGTCGCGTGGATCCTCGATCCGCCGCGGCTGAAGCCCGGGACGCCGATGCCCGCCCTCGGGCTCACGCGCGAGGAGGCGGGGGCGCTCGCGTCGTACGTGCTGTTCGCGCCGCTGCGGGCGCGGGTGTCGCGCGACCCGCCGCCGATGCTCCCGGCGCTCGCGCGGCGGGTGACGTGGGACGAGGTGGAGGCGGGGGTGTTTCGGCGGACGTGTCGGCACTGCCACGCCGACGAGGGCTTCGCGTTCGGCGATGGGGGCCCGGGCAACACGGGGGGCTTCGGCTTCGCGCCGCGGCGGCTCAACCTCAACAGCTACAGCGGCGCGATGTCGGGGATGCTCGTGGGGGGAGAGCGGCGCTCGGTGTTCGCGGCGGACGACTCGGGCCTGCCGCGCCTCGTGCGGGCGCTGCGGGCGCGTCAGTTGGAGGAGAGCGGGCGGGTGGACGAGGGGGTCCGGGGCATGCCGCTCGGGCACCCCGCGGTGACGCCGGAGCAGTTGCAACTGGTGACGTCGTGGATCGCGTCTGGGCGCCCGCTGGAATGAGGCCGTCATCGCCCTTGACGCGGGCGCCCGCACCGTAGATGCACTACGGCGCAGTGATCGATCGCGCAGAGCTCGAACGCACGCTGGGGGCCCTCGACGCCTCGCTGGCCACCGACGCGACGATCTCGCTGCAGGACTGGGCGCGCGTCGAGTCCGGCGCGGCGCGCGTGGCCCATGCCTTCTCGCTCCCGCCGCTCGACCTCGCGCTCCCGGATGTGCCCTCGGGGCGTGAGGCGCAGCCCGACCTGGAGGCCGGGGCGCTCCTGGGGCAGGGGGGGATGGGCCAGGTGTTCGCGGCGCACCAGCGGACGCTCCAGCGCGAGGTGGCGGTGAAGTCCGTCCGCACCGACGCGCCGCCCAACGCCGAGCGCGCCCTCGTCGCCGAGGCGATGCTCATGGGCCACCTGGAGCACCCGGGGATCATCCCCGTCCACGCGCTCGGCGCCGCGGGCGATGGGCGGCCCGCGCTGGTGATGAAGCGGGTGGAGGGGGTGTCGTGGCGGGCGCTCATCCGCGACCGGGAGCATCCCCACTGGGCGCGGGTCGGGGCCTCCGAGGAGGGCCGCCTCGACGCCCACCTGCGCATCCTCCAGCGCGTGTGCGACGCGGTCCAGTTCGCCAACGAGCGGGGCATCGTTCATCGCGACATCAAGCCCGACAACGTGATGGTGGGCGCGTGGGGCGAGGTGTGGATCCTCGATTGGGGCGTCGCCCTCGCGCTCCCGGGCTCGCGCGTGACGCTCCCCGAGCCCATCGATCCGGGCGGCGACCCGCGCCGTCGGGTGGTGGGGACGCCGGCGTACATGGCCCCGGAGATGGCGACGGGCTGGGAGATCGACGCGCGGACGGACGTGTACCTCCTCGGCGCGACGCTGCACGAGGTGCTCACGGGGGACATCCGCCATCCCGGGGTCAACATCCTCGCGTCGGTGTGGCACGCGGCCCAGTCCGAGCCGGTGGCGTACGGGGCGGGCGTTCCCGACGACCTCGCGGCCCTCTGCAATGACGCCACGCACCGCGACCCCGCGCGCCGCCCGCAGAGCGCGCTGGCCTTCCGCGAGCGGCTCGACGCGCACCTCCGGCATCGCGGGGCGCGCGACCTCCTCGCCGCCACCGACCGCAAGCTCGACGACCTCCGCGCCGTGGCGAGCCGCGGGGCGCTCGACGACCGGGTGCGCGTGTACGAGGCGCTGGCGGCGTGTCGCTTCGGCTACGAAGAGGCCGGGCGATCGTGGGCCGACAACCCCCGCTCGCGCGTCGGGGAGCGCGACGCCCTCCTCGCGGCGCTCCGCTACGAGGTGGCGGTGGGCGAGCTCGACGGCGCCCGCGCGCTGGCCGCAGCGGTGGTGGAAGTGCCCGAGGAGGTCCGGTCGGCCCTCGACGTGCTGGCCGCCGAGCGCGCGCGGGCGGAGGCGGAGTTGCGCCGCCTGGAGCAGCTCCAGCGCGACCAGGACGCCTCGCTCCTCGCCGGACCGCGCGCGTGGATCTTCGCCTCGCTCCTCGCGGCCAGCCTCGCGATCAGCGGGCTGCGCGAGCTGGTGGTGGTGCGGGGGCTGGTGCCGGCGGCGCCTGCGGTGGTGGCGGCGCCGTTCGTGACGCTCGTGGTCGACGCGGTGATCGTGCTCGCCTTCCGCCGGGTCATCCTCGCCAACGCCTTCGGGGGGAGGGTGATCGCGGGGATGCTGCTGGCCGTTCTCACCACGGGTTTGTCGCACGCGGTGGGCTACGCCTTCGGCATCCCGCTCGCGGCGGCGTACACGTACGACATGCTGGTGTGGGCCACGATGGCGGCGGTGCTCGGCGCCACGTTGCTCCCGTGGTTCGGCTGGCTGGCGGCCGTGGCGGCGACGGGCGCGCTGGTGGGCGTGGTGGCGCCCGAGCGGGCGCGCGCGGCCTTCGTGGTCGTTCAGCTCGCGGCGGCGCTCATCGGCGCGCGCCGCATCCGTCGAGGCGGATGAGCTTGTGATAGCGTCGCGCGCATGGCGACTGCGCTCTCGCGTGCCCTGACGCTCGCTGCGATGGTGATCGGTGTGCCCGCCGCGTGTGGTGCGGGGCTGCTGCTGTACGGTCGCGCGTTGTCGGAGGCGCAGGTCTCCGAGGGGAGGCTCGCGTCGCCCGAGGAGGCCCGCGCTCGCTCGGCGGAGCTGCGGCGGCGCTTCCTCGCGATGACGCCGGCGGAGCACCTCGCGGAGGCGCGTCGTCTGCTCGCGATCGACTACGACGCGCGCTACGGCGTGGGCGGTCAGATGGACGGCGCCGCCGAGCACCTCCGGGCCATCCCCGACGCCGCGCCCGAGCACGCCGCCGTCGCGGGGATCCTCTCCGACATCGACGCGCGTCGCCAGCGCATGAGCCGATTGCTCCCCGACATCATCGACCACGAGACCGCGCGCCCCGTCCCCGCGGACGACGACGCGCGGGCGGACGCGCGGCGGGCGCTCGTGAACACCCTCGACCGGGTCGGGGCGCGCTTCTACGGGTGCATCCACAACGACAGCGGCGAGGCCGACGAGGTTTGCTTCGACGCCTGCGCGTGTGACCTCGCGATGATCGACACCCTCGTCCCCGCGGCGCAGCGCGCGAAGCTGCGGGCGTGGGGCTTCCGGCGGGTGCGGTGCCTGCGGGGCGGGGCCGAGCGGCCGCTGTGAGCGCTACGGGGTGAGGGTGAAGGTGGCGGGGCACCAGCCGGTGGTCTCGACGCCCATCGGCGCGATCTCCGACACGCCCTCGTTGTGGAAGTACCAGCGGTTGCGGGTGGGCGACGCGGTGATGGAGCAGGTGTCGGCGAGGTCCACGTACATGCCGACGACGGTCTGCGTGCCGTCGGCGACGCGGTAGCGGCCGACGGACGTGTTGTTGCGCACGTAGACCACGGAGTAGTCCGCGCCCGAGCGCTCGGCGATGCCCCACCAGGCGCCGTTCTCGCAGACGTGGTGGGAGAAGCCGCCGAAGCCGGGGGTCGTGGTGACCGCCCCGCTCGGGAGGTCGATGCGGTACCAGCGCTGCGGCGCCGTCGGGGTGGCGATGCCCGAGAAGACGATGAGGAAGCTCGGGCCCGCGAAGAAGCCCGCGTCGTGGGTGATGGTCACCGGGGCCGAGAGCGCGATGCGGCCCGCGGTGAGGGCGGCGGTCGTGGGGTTGAGCACGCCGAGCTGCGTGATGACGAAGGGGGTCACCATCGTCGCGTTCGACCCCGGAAACTCCGTCCCCTCGGCCGACAGGAACGCGTAGAGCGTACCGCTCGTGAGGTCGCCGATGATGCCGTCGTGAGGCCCGGTCGGTCCGGTGTAGCCCGTGAGGTCGAGCGACCAGCGGCCGAGGTTGTTGTCGGCGTTGTAGAACACCGCGTCGGGGGTGAGCGCGATGCCGCCGCGGTCGTCGCCCGTCAAGGTCGTGTGCTCCACGAAGCTGCACCCGGTGGTGGACAGGTTGACGACGCGGAAGCCGGTCGACGGCGCGGCGCAGGCCCCCGCCACGCACGCCTGACCCGCGGGGCAGGCGTTGCTGCAACGGCCGCAGTGGGTCGGGGAGGTCGCGACGTCGGTGCACACGCCGCCGCAGGTGAGCCGCGGGGCGGCGCAGGGCGTGACGCAGGCGCCCGCCACGCAGCTCTGCCCGGCGGCGCACGCGTTGTTGCAGCGGCCGCAGTGGGTGACGGAGGTGGCGACGTCGGTGCAGGCGCCGCCGCACGTCATCCGCGGGGCGGCGCAGGGCGTCACGCAGGCCCCCGCCACGCAGGTGTCGCCCGCGGCGCACGCGTTGCCACAGCGACCGCAGTGGGCCGTCGTGGTCTGCGGATCGACGCAGGTGGTGCCGCACATCACCCGGGGCGCGGGGCAGGGGTTGGTCGCGCCCATGCAGTTGTTGAGGACGCAGCCGCCCGGGCAGGGCATTTCGCTGAAGGTGGCGCCACGACCGTCGCACACCTGAGCGCGCGAAGGGCTCACACACATCAGCCGCCCCGGCGTGCACACCAGCGGAACGCACAACCCATCGGGCGAGCAGAACGTGACGCCCGTGCAGTCGAGGTCGCGCATACAACGCACCGGCGCCACGTCGGGCGTGGTGACGTCGGGGGAGGTGACGTCGGGCGCGGTGACGTCGGGCGCGGTGACGTCGGGCGTGGTGACGTCGGGTGTGGTGACGTCGGGCGTGGCGACGTCGGGTGTGGTGACGTCGGGCGCAGTGACGTCGGGCGCAGTGACGTCGGGTGTGGTGACGTCGGGCGTCGCGTCCGGGGATCCATCGGGCGCCGCATCCGTCGCCGCTGGAGCGTCATTGTTGCCCCGGGCATCGCAGGCGGCGGCGAGGAGGGCGACGAGCGAGGCGCGGAGGAGGTGGTGGGTCGGGTGCGTCATGGGGGGCGAAGGGAAGGACGAGGGGCCTTCGCTGCTATGCCGTCGCGCGACGAACGTCAAGATGTCCCCCCGACGACGGGGGTAGGCTCCGCCCATGGTGCGTCCCGGCGTGTGTGTCCTGTCTCTCCTCGCGCTCTCCCTCGCCTGCGTCCGACCCGTCGTTCGCGTCGCCACACGCCACGCGCCCGGCCCCTCACACGACGCGCTCGAACTCCTCCCCGCGTGGCGCGATCGGCCCGTCGCCGTCGCGCTCCCGGACGGGGCGGTGGGGCTCCTCTTCGGCGGCGTTCGTGTGCGCTGGGAGCCCGCCTCGGGGGCCGTGGAGGTCGCGCGGGACGGCGCCGCGGTGGCCCTGGTGGAAGCGCGTTCGCTCGCCCGGGGTGTGCTCTTCCGCGACGAGCGGCAGCGGCTCTGGCGGGCCGAGTCCTTCCTCGCGCCGCTCACCTCGCTCGGGGACGGCGCCGCCGCGTTTGCCTCGCCGCCGGAGTCGGTGGGTGGCGCGGCCATTCGACGCGACGACGGCACCGTGGTGAGCGACGGCCGCGAAGAGCGCCTCGCGACTGGCCTCCCGCCCGGTGCGCCCTTCGAACTCAGCTTCTGCGACGCCGCGCACGGATACAGCCGCGCGGCCGACGGGCTCCTCGACCGAACCGACGACGGCGGCCGCACGTGGCGCCCCACCGCCGACGAGGGTGTGGTCTGCACGGTGGCCGAGACGACGGTTCGTGAGCCTTCACCCGCCGTGATCGCTCGGGCCCGCGCCGAGGCCCTCCGCACGATCCCCGCGCTCCTCGACGCGATGCCCTCGGCCACGCTCGACGACGGGCGCGGCCTCGTCGCGACGACCGCGGGCGTGGAGTCGTGGAGCCCCGACCGCGCCACCGTCACACCGCTCCTCCGCGCGACCGGCTGCGAGGTCGCCGCGTGGGGGTCCTGCGCGGCCGTTCTCTGCGAGGGAGCGGCGCTGCATCGGGTGTGCGCCGACGGGGCGCTCCAATCCGTCGCCCATCCGTGCCGCGGGGCCTTCGTGCTCTCCGACGACGGGCGCCACGCGCTCTGCGCCACCGCGTCGCTCGACGTGCGCCTCCTCGACGCCGACACGGGCGCCGACGCCCGCGCGGAGCTCCCGTTTCGCGCGCTGGTCGGCGCCACGCTCCACGGGGACGTGGCCCGCGCGGTGTACGACGGGGCGCTCCACCGCGTGAGCCCGCGCGAAGCCGCCGTGCAGGAGGCACTCCCCATCGCCCTCGCCGCGGTGGCCCAGCTCGGCGAAGGGCACCTCGTCGGGTACGTCGGCGATCGACTCTGGTGGCGTGGTCTGGGGGAGGGGACGTGGCGACCGATCGGCGGGCTGCCGACGCAGTCCTTCGGCGGCGAGGGCTCGCGCTTCCTCGCGCGCGGTGACATCTCCCCGACGCCGCCGCGCTTCGAGTGCCGCCCGGACGCCTGTCGCTTCGGCGCCGCGATCGTGCGCCGCCCCGACGCGCTGCCCGTCGCCACTGCGCCCGCGACACCGCCGAGCACGCCCGAAGAAGCGCCCGTCGCGCCCGCGGTGGTCGACGTTCGCGCGATCGACCGCTGCTCGGTGAGCGCGCCCCTCACGCACCGACGATCGCTGCCGGGGATCCCCTTCGACGCGCCCGTCCACGCGGCGCTCGAAATCCAGGGAGCCACGGCCACCGTCCGATGGATGACCGTCGCAGGCGTCCGGGCGGTGGCGCTCGCCGAAGCGACGCTCCCGGGGCCCCTGTCGCCCGGCGACGAGCCCCAGACCGCCTTCCCCCAGGGCGTCCCCGCGGCCATCGCCGCGGATGCGCGCAGCCTCCATCTGGTGACCGCGGACGGCATCGAGCGCTCGTCGCTCTGGACGCTCACCGTCGGCGGCGCCACACCGCGCGTGGTCTCGCTGCCCGGCGCGCTCCCGCCGCTCGCGGGCGACGCGCTGTGGGAAGGCGAGGCGCTCGCCGACGGTGGGGTGTTCGTCGTGCAGAGCGTCATCGCCGACGAGGTCGCCACGGTGCGGGCCTGGACGCTCTCCGCGGCGGGCGAGGTCACCGCGAGCTTCCAGACGCGATCGCGCGAGCTCCCCTACCTCGCCAGGGTCGACGGCGCGCCCGGGGTGGTCACGTGGACGCCGCGACGCGGGGGCGAGCTCGACGTGGCCTTTCGCGGCGCCGCCGTGGCGCGGCGGTGGCGCGTGCGGGTGCCCACCACGCTCGGCCTGTGCACGACCCCGGGCGATGGCGCCGCCTACGCCGAGGTGCCCGTCGACGCGCGCAGCGAACGGGAGGGGGTCACCACGGGAACCGCGGCGCGCAGCGTGGTGCGCGTGACCCGCGCGCGGGTACGCCTCGCCGCGGACGGTCTGTGCGTCGACGGGCTCCTGGGCGTCACGGGCGGGCCGGCGGCGAACGGTCGCGGGCTCTTCGCCGCCGACCTCTTTCTGTCGGTCCGCGGCGGGGCGCTCAGCGGGCACGAGCACGACGGGATGCGCGCCCTACCCCTCCGCTGCGCCGCTCCCTGACGCGCCGCTCGGAGCTCCGCGCCCCTGGTCGCATGGCGCGCGTTGCGGATCGTTGCGTGACGCTGCGGTGTGGCCTGCCGTCGACGCGCGGTGCGGCCTCACGACCGCGCGTATGACCTCGAAATCAAGGTCATTTCGCACGTCACAACGTTGCGGTCGGACGGGCGATGGTGCCATCCTCGAAGGCACGCGCCCCGTGCGCAGACAGCCTACACATCGCTTCATCTGGAGGTCGAAATGAGTCCGTTGAAATCCTGGAGGGTGCTGCTCGCCGCGTCGCTGTTCGCGGCGGGCTGCGGCACGAGCGAGCTGACGGTTCCGAGGCCCGATGGGGGCGGGGCCGAGACGGCGGTCGATGTGCCGCCCACGGAAGACGTTCCGCCCACGGAAGACGTTCCGCCCGGTGAGGACGTGCCTCCAGGGGTCGACGTGCCCCCGGGCGAGGACGTGCCGAAGGGGCTGGACATCGCCCCGGGTGAAGACGTGCCGCCGGGCGAGGACGCGCCGCCCACCGAGGACGTCCCCCCCGGCGTCGATGTTCCCCCTGGCGTCGACGTGCCCCCCGGCGTCGATGTTCCCCCTGGCGTCGACGTGCCGCCCGGCGTCGATGTGCCCCCTGGCGTCGATGTGCCGCCCGGGATGGACGTCCCCATCGACATGCCGCCGACCTGCACCGACCCGGGGGCGACCCTGTGCGGCACGGCCTGCGTCAACACCCAGAGCAGCGCCACCAACTGCGGCGGCTGCGGCATCGCGTGCGCGTCGGGCCAGGTGTGCTCGTCGGGCGTGTGCACCACCGCCTGCGGCGCCCTCGTGGCCTGCGGCGCGAGCTGCGTCGACGTGCGGAGCGACAGCGCCAACTGCGGCGCCTGCGGCAACCGCTGCCTCGCCGGCACGATGTGCTCCGGCGGCGCCTGCGTGTGCCCCGACGGGCAGAGCCTCTGCACGGGGGCCTGCGCCAACCTCCAGGCCGACGCGCGCAACTGCGGCGCCTGCGGGCGGGTCTGCGCCACCGGTCAGGTGTGCGCGCGCGGCGTGTGCACCATCACCTGCCCCGCGGGCCAGACGCTCTGCGGCGGCGCGTGCTTCGACCTCACCTCCAACAACGCCAACTGCGGCGCGTGCGGGCGCCGCTGCGGCGTCGGCCAGTCGTGCTCGCGCGGCGTCTGCGGCTGCCCCTCGGGCCAGACGCTCTGCGGCGCGGCCTGCATCGACACCACCAACCGCGCCGACAACTGCGGCGCGTGCGGTCGTCGCTGCGCCGCCGGCCAGGTGTGCTCGGGCAGCTCGTGCCAGTCGTCGTGCCCCCCCGGCACCTCGCGCTGCGGCGCCTCGTGCGTCAACCCCGGCAACGACGTGAACAACTGCGGCGCGTGCGGCGTGGTCTGCACGGGCGGCACCGTCTGCACCAACGGCGCGTGCACCTGCCCCAACGTCCCCGGCGGCGGTGGCCCCGGCGGCGGCGGCGCGCAGGTGCTCTGCGCGGGGGTCTGCGTCTCGCTCGCCAACAGCCCCACCCACTGCGGCGCGTGCGGCGTGACCTGCACCGCGGGCCAGGTGTGCACCCAGGGCCGCTGCGCCGCGACCTGCGTCACCGGCGGCGGCCCCGGCGGCGGCACGCGCGTCTGCGACGGGCGCTGCGTCAACATCGGCAACGACCCCACCAACTGCGGCGCCTGCGGCACCCGCTGCGGCACCGGCCAGACCTGCCAGCGCGGCGCCTGCGCCTGCCCCCCGGGCGTCAACATCACCACCTGCGGTACGGCCTGCGTCAACCTCGCCAACGACGCCGCCAACTGCGGCCGCTGCGGCAACGTCTGCACGGGCGGTCAGGCCTGCGTCGGCGGCCTCTGCGCCTGCAACGCGGGCCGCACCCCCTGCCGCGGCGTGTGCACCAGCCTCCTCGACGACCCCGCCAACTGCGGCGCCTGCGGCCGCGCGTGCGGTACGGGCGCGGCGTGCACGCTCGGCATCTGCACCCCCCGCTGCCCCCCGGTGCCGGGCATCTCCCAGTGCGACGGCACCTGCGTCAACACCAACATCGACAACAACAACTGCGGCGCGTGCGGGCGCATCTGCTTTGGCGGCTCGTACTGCAACAGCGGCACCTGCGCGTGCGACTCGGCCCTCTCGCTCTGCGGCGGCGCCTGCGTCAACCCGCTGACCAACAACAACAACTGCGGCCGCTGCGGCAACCCCTGCACGGGCGGCTCGGCCTGCGTGGCGGGCACCTGCACCTGCCAGGCGGGCCTCACGCGCTGCGGCACCACCTGCACCAACCTCGCGTCGAGCAACAACAACTGCGGCCGCTGCGGCAACGTCTGCGGCATGGGCCGCATGTGCGTGATGGGCAGCTGCCGCTGATCGCCCCCCCGTCACCCCGCGGGCGCCCGTCGCGCGCCCCGGGGTGATCGCCTACCCAACCCCCAACGAACGGAGCTCCTGCGCCGCGAGCGGATGGCCGAGGGCTGCGGCGCGGCGCAGGTCGTCGAGCGCGCCCACCGGGTCGCCCGACGCGCGGCGCACGCGGCACCGTTCGAACCAGCACTGGCCGTCACCGGGCGAGCGGGCCACGCCGTGGTCGAGGTCGCGGAGGGCGCCGACGAGGTCGCCGCGCTCGACGCGGACGGCGGCGCGGGCGCGGAGGGCGTCGACGGAGCCGGGCTCCCGCTCGATCGCGCAGGTGAGGTCGGCGTCGGCGGCGGCGAGGTCGCGGAGGGCGGCGTGGGTCATCGCGCGGGCCAGCCAGGCGTCGGCGCGCGTGGGGTCGAGCTCGATGACGCGGCGGCGGTCGGCGAGGGCCACCTCGTAGCGCCCCAGCATGTGGGCCACGCGGCCGTGCTCGCGCAGAAAACCGATCGCGTCGGGGTTGAGGTCGACGGCGCGGTCGAGCGCGTCCAGGGACTCGGCGAGCTCCATCCGGCGGGCGCGCAGCACGCCGAGGAGGTAGTGGGCCTGCGGGGCCTCGGGGGCGAGGTCGGCGGCGCGGCGAGCGTCGTCGAGGGCCGCCCCGCGGTCGCCCGACTGCTCGCGCGACCACGCCCGCGCGACGTAGGCCGAGGCCGTGCGACCCGCGATGTCCGAGGCGACCGCGCCGTGCGCCAGGAGCTCTTCGCCGATGCGAATGCGGGCCTCGACCTCGCCGCGGCGCTCGCCCTCGTTGAGCGCGAGCTGGAGCATCCGCACGCGCGAGCCGGCCTCGTCGTGGGAGCTCCCCATGGGGGCGGTGTTCCAGCTCGGGCGGGCGGCGGTGGTGAGGACGGCGCGGAGGGCGTCGAGGCACTCGGTGGCGTCGTGGAAGCGGCGCGTGGGCGTCCGGTCGACGCAGCGGGCGAACCACTCGTCGAAGCCCGGCGGGGGCTGAGCTTTACGGTGGAGCGACGCGGCCCGCACGCTCGCGGGCTCGAGCGGCGACCCCTCGATCTCCGCGAGGATGGCGGGGTACTGGTCGAACCAGCGCCAGTACGACCCGCCCGTGAGGGTGTAGAAGGCGATGAGCCCGAGGGCCCACACGTCGGTCGCGAGGGTGACGTGACCCGTCGGGTTCATCTGCTCGGGGGCGAGCCAGCCGGGGGAGCCGTGGGGCATGATGACCTCCACGGAGGCCTTGAGCGCGGGGAGGACGTGGGCGATGCCGAAGTCGAGCACCTTCACCGTGCGGCGGGCGTCGACGCGCCGCACCTCGGCGAGGTGGAGGTTCTCGGGCTTGAGGTCGCAGTGGACGATGCCGGCGCGGTGGGCCGCCCCGACCGCGTGGGCGATGGGGTCGAAGATCGCCAGCACCTCGCCGACCGGGAGCGGCCCGCGGCGGACCACCAGCTCCTCCAGCGTCTCGCCGCGGAGGTACTCCATCACGTACCAGGGGACGCCCTCGGGCATCGCGATGCCGGCGTCGATCACCTGCACGACGTGCTCGCTGTCGATGCGCGACCCGATGCGGGCCTCGTCGATGAAGCGCTGGCGCACGCGGTCGTCGTCGGCGAGCCAGCGGTGCAGCACCTTGAGGGCGCGCGTCTGCCCGGTGTTGCCCTGGATCACCTCGTAGACGGACCCCATGCCGCCCTCGGCGATCACCCGGACCACGGTGTAGTCGCCCGCGAAGCCGACGCCACGCTCGAGCGTGCCCCGCGGGTCGTGGGCCTCGGCCTCCGTCATGCCGCGGGTGTAGCACATTCCCTCGGGGACCCATTGCGCCATCCCACCCCGCGGTGCGATGGACTCCGTCGCGTTCATGGACGGCCTCTCCATCCTGTTGTCTACGTTGGCGGTCTGCGGGGTCTTCCTCCTGGCCCTCTGGCTCTGGATCACGCTCGCGGCGCGGGCGCTGCGGCTGCCGGAGCTCTTCGACGAGGTGCACCAGGTCGACACGCCCGACGGCGCGACCATCACGCTCTGTCGACTCCGCGCCCGGGGTGAGCCCTCCGGCGCCCCGCCCGTCCTCCTCTGCCACGGCCTCGCGATGAACCGCCGCGCCTTCGCCCTGCTCCCCGAGCGCTCGTTCGCCCACGCGCTGGCCGCCACGGGGCGCGACGTGTGGGCGCTCGAACTCCGCGGGGCCTCCGAGGGCCGACACCCCCGCTCGCTCCGCCTCGCCACCTTCGACACCTACGCCCGCATCGACGTCCCGCTGGCCCTGGCGCAGGTGCGCGCGATCACGGGCGCCGCGGAGGTCGACTGGGTGGGCTTCTCGATGGGGGGCATGCTGGCCTACGCCCACCTCGGGGCGCGCGGCGGCGCCGGGGTGCGGCGCCTCGTCACCATCGGCTCGCCCGTTCATTTCCACGGTCTCCCGATCCGTCGGGGCGTCGGGCTCGCGCCGCTGCTCTTCGCGCCCGCGCGGCTCCTCGTGCGGACGCCCTTCCGCTTCCTCTCGCTGCTGGCGGCGCCGCTCATCTGGTCGGGCGTGCCGCGGGCCATGTCGCAGGGCCTCCGCGGCGACCATTACAACAGCGCGAGCCTGCGCCGGGTGATGGCCAACGCCCTCGCCGACGTGCCGATGGGCGTGTCGATCCAGTTTGTCCGGTGGATCCGCGAGGGGTGCTTCGACAGCGACGACCACGCCGACGACTACTTCGGCGGCCTCGGGCGGGTGCGCGTCCCGACGCTCGTCATCGCCGGCAGCCGCGACCGCCTCGCGCTGCCCGACGCGGTGCTCGAAGCCGCCCGGCGCATCCCGGCCCCCTCGGCGTCGCGGGTCGTGGGCAAGGAGACGGGGGCGACGCGCAACTACGACCACCTCGACCTCATCCTCGGCGATCGGGCGGTGGAGGAGGTGTTTCCGCTCGTGCGCCGTTGGCTCGACGCGGAGGAGCCCTCCGCGCGCACCCTCGCGTGACAGAACGCGTCGACCCTCCCGAACTGCCTCCCCGCAGTTCGGTTGTTGTACACTCCGCCCGCGCGACCTCGCACCTTCACCTTCGCCAGGAGACCCGACGCCCGTGACGCAGCGCTGGAAGACCTTGACCTACGCCCTCTGCTCGCTGGCTGTCGCCGCGGGCTGTTCGACCAACCCCCCGTACGTCCCCGAGCCCAAGCCCGACGTCCCCGTGGACAACGAGCCGGCCCCCGACGCGGTGGACATGGACGTCCCGACCTTCCCGGACGTGCCGCGCCCCGACGCCGCGAAGGACGCCGCCCCGGAGGCCACCGCGGACGCCGCGGATGAGCCGCCGCCTCCGCCCGACGTGACGCCTCCGCCCGACGTGATGCCTCCGCCCGACGTGACGGCCGACGCGCCTTGCCGCACGCGCTGCGGCGGCTTCTGCACCGACCCCGACACCGACCCCGAGAACTGCGGCGCCTGCGGCAACGACTGCACCCTCCGCCCGGGCGTGGACATCTCGCGGGTGCGCTGCGTCGCGGGTCGCTGCGACTTCACCGGCGCGTGCCTCCCGGGCCGCGCCAACTGCTCAGGCGTCGCGGACGACGGCTGCGAGGCGATGGTCAACACTGCCACCCGCTGCGGGAGCTGCACGACGATGTGCAGCGCGGCGGCCCCCACCTGCATGGCGATGGCGGGGGCTCCGGGCGGGTTCGGGTGCTCCAGCGGCTGCTCCGTGATGGGCCAGGCGCGCTGCGCGGGCACCTGCGTCGACATCATGACCGACGCGCGCAACTGCGGCGCGTGCGGCACCGTGTGCCCGGCGATCGGCGGCGCGGCGGCGTGCGTCGCGGGGCGGTGCAGCATCACGTGCCCCGCGGGGACGGGCGACTGCGACGGCAACACCGCCAACGGCTGCGAGACCAGCACCCGCTCCAACCTCATGAACTGCGGGATGTGCGGGAATGCCTGCCCCGCTGGGCCCGCCGGAGCGACGCCGTTCTGCTCCGTCGGCGTGTGCAACATCAGCTGCACCGCGGGCAACGGCAACTGCGACATGAACGCGGCCAACGGCTGCGAGACCGACCTCCGCACCAGCGCCATGAACTGCGGCGCCTGCGGCAACGCGTGTGCGACGGGGCCGGGCGGCGCCTCCACCTGCGTGGCGGGCTCCTGTCAGGTCACCTGCAACCCTGGCTTCGGCAACTGCAACTTCTCCGTGGTCGACGGCTGCGAGGCCGACCTCAACACCAACCCCCTGCACTGCGGCGCGTGCAACCGGCGCTGCGCCGCGGCCACCAACGCGACGGCGGCCTGCGCGGCCGGCTCGTGCGGCATCGCCTGCCTCACCAACTTCGGCAACTGCGACGGCAACGGGCTCAACGGCTGCGAGACGCCCCTCGCCAGCGACCCGCTCAACTGCGGCGCCTGCGGCATGCGCTGCCCCTCGGCGCCGGGCGCGGCGGCCACCTGCGCGGCGGGCCGCTGCGCGCTCGCCTGCATGACCGGCCAGGGCGACTGCGACGGCATGATCGCCAACGGCTGCGAGACCGACGTCACCCGCAGCGTGACGAACTGCGGGATGTGCGGTCGCGCGTGCAACGCCCCCTCCAACGGGCGAGCGACGTGCGAGTCGAGCGCCTGCGTGATCCTCTGCGACGACGGCTACATGCTCAGCGGCGCGATGTGCGTGCGCGCGCCGCCGCGGCCCGTCGCCCCCGCGGGCGGGGCCTTCGTCACCACGCGCCGCCCGACCTTCCGCGTGGCACTCGTGCCGGGCAGCACGGGGGCGCGCATCGAGGTGTGCGGCGACCGCGCCTGCACCTCCGTCGCGACGACCCTCATGGCGACGGGCAACAGCGTGACGTCGTCGGCGACGCTCACGCCGGGCGTGTACTACTGGCGCGTCGCGGGCACCTCGGCGGGCTCGGTGGTGACGCCCGTCTCGGCGGTCACCGAGTTCGCGGTGGTGGCGGGGGCGAGCGCGCCGACGTCGTCCACGTGGGGGCCCTTCCTCGACGCCAACGGCGATCGGTACGCGGACGTCCTCGTCGGCCTCCCCTCGCTCAACCGGGTGCAGTACTGGAACAACCTCGGCGGCGCCTTCTCGAGCTTCTCGTTCACCACCATCGTCAGCGCGGCGCCCTCCTTCGGGACGGCCGTCGCGGCGGCCGGTGATGTGAACGCCGACGGCTACAGCGACGCGGTGGTCGGCGCGCCCTCGGCCAACCAGGCGTTCATCTACAACGGCGGTGTGTCGGGGCTCCTCACGACGGCGACCACCACCCTCAACGCGCCCTCGGGCGTCTCCCGCTTCGGCGCCTCGGTCGCGTCGGCGGGCGACGTGAACGGCGACGGCTACGGCGACGTGCTCGTCGGCGCCCCCGGCACCAACCGCGCGTACCTCTACTTCGGCCGCGCGGTGGGCCTCAACGACACCATGCCCGTCACGCTCCTGCCGACCGGCGCCGGGGCCAACTTCGGCGTCTCGGTCGCGGGCATCGGTGACGTCAACGCCGACGGCTACGCCGACATCGCCGTCGGCACCGACGGCGCGAGCATCGTGTACGTGTGGTTCGGCGGCGCGAGCGGCCTCGGCACGACCCCGACGGGCATCAGCGCACCCGCGGGCGCCAACGGCTTCGGCCGCGCGGTCGCGGGGGCAGGCGATGTGAACGGCGACGGCTACCCCGACGTGATCATCGGCGCGTACAACTCGGCCACCGCGTACATCTTCCGCGGCGGCTCCGGCGGCCTCGCCACGACGCCCGCGAGCACCCTCGCGGGCGGCTCGGCGACGCTCGGCCTCACGGTCGACGGCGCGGGCGACGTCAACGGCGACGGCTTCGGCGACGTGATCGTCGGCGCCCCCACCGGCGACAACGCGTACATCTACAACGGCAACGCGACGGGCGTCACCGCGACCCCCGCGACGGTGCTCCCGAAGACGTACGTGGGCTTTCAGTTCGGCACGGCGGTGTCGGGCTTCGGCGACTTCAACCTCGACGGCTTCAGCGACGTACTGGTCGGCTCGCCGAGCCGGGCGATCCAGTTCTTCCGCGGCAGCACCGCGGGCGCGGTGACGTACACCACGTTCACGGGCAGCACCTCCTTCGGCCAGTCCATCGCGTCGCTCTTCCGGCGCTTCGTCACCCGCTCCTGACCGCACCCGCCCGCTTGCCGGGCGGGGCGCTCCCCCTCATATAAGCGAGCGCGCAGACGCTGGCGGGCGGCGGCGAGTTGGTGAAGTCCAACGCGCCGTCCGCGCCTGAGGGCGTGGGCTGAGCGTCAGTCCCTCACGCCGTCCCAGGCCTGCGCGTGGAAGCGCAGCGTGAGGCCGGCGCTCACCTGTCCGGGCTCGAGCACGTTGGTGCCGCCCGTCACGCCGACGGAGGTCCACGGCGTGAGGAAGAACTCCACCCCTCCGCGCGGCTCCACCACGAGCTGGTGCGCGCCCACGCTCGTGCTCGTCACGCACGCGCCGACGGTGCTCTCGTAGCCCATGCTGACGAAGCGCCCGCCGAGCGCCACCTCCGCGCGGAGCCGCAGGCGACCGAGCACCGGCACCCACAGGCCCGCGACGCCGAGGATGCCGAGGCTCACGGTCGAGCGCGGCCGGAGCACCTGCATCCCCTGGCGGATCTCTGCGCCGGGGTTGGCCCCCGCCGTCAGTTCGAAGTCGGTGCCGAGGTACACGTAGCGCCCGAGGAGCGCGCCCCCCTGCAGTGAGATCCCGCCGAGCTGCAGCGCGGGCACCCCGTCACCGCTCAAGGAGAAGGGGTGGTTGTGGTCGTCGTGCTCGGCCTCGCCCGAAAACTGCCGCCCCCGGAGCGGCTGGTTGCGGTAGACGAGGCCCGCCGAGAAGATGACCCGCGGCGTGCGCGCGACGTCCCAGCGCCCGTACGACCCACAGGGCCCCTGGAAGCCGAGCACCGGACTCCGCTCCACGCAGGCCGGCGACGATCCGCCGCCACCGCCGCCGCCACCGCCACCGCCGCCCCCACCGCCGCCGCACCCGGCCTCCGCAACGAGCGGGAGCGACGCGCCAAGGGCTACTGATGCGGCCAGGATCCATCGGGTCATCATGCGAAACCTCCACGGGCGAAGGGCAACTCTTCGTACGCTGGAACGGGGAAGCACCACAACACCTCCCCGTCGCCTCCACGCGGCGCCTCATCCGGGGCCGCGCGGCCCGGGGCGACGCACACCTCCTCGGGGGCGTGCTCGCCCGCGCCGGGGGCGTACGCGATGGGCTGGAAGGCGTGCATCCGCGCGTCGAGGGCGCCGGGGCGGAGCTCGGCGCGGGGGTCGAACACGCGGAGCCACACGGTGGCGCCGCCGGGGTACCGGGCGCGCACCCGGACGGCCGAGAGGTCGACGCGGACGGCGGCCTCGCAGCGGTTGCCGAGCTCGTACTGAATCACCACGAAGTCGCGCGGCACCTCCGGGTGGCGCGTGAGGTGGGCGCCGAGGTCGAGGCAGCCCATGCGGCGCGATGCCGCCCAGGGGACGCGGGTGGCCAGGCCGGTCGTCGCCAGGCGCTCGAAGGATCCCAGGTTGCAACCGCCGAGGAGCAGCAGGAGGAGGACCCCAAGACGGCGTGGTCGCGTCATTCGCACGGGTCGTAGTGCCAGCGGCGCGCCTGCGCCAGGGGGAGCGTCCGATCGCTCCGACGCGCTCACGTCACCGGCGTCGGCGCCTTCGTCACGGGCGCGGCCGTCCCGGCGTCGCGACGCACGCGCGATCGGCGCGGCGCCCCAGCATCCGGTCGTGCGGGCGCACCGGCGTCGGGACGCGTCGGCGGGGGCGGCGTCGGCGCGGGCAACGGAGCGGGCGGCTGGAAGGCGAGGCGTCGCACGGTCACCGTCAGCTCCACCGCGCCCACGTGCGTGTGGAGCGTCTCTTCGCGGCCGCCGCGCCAGATGAGCCACACGCCGCCCACGCGGTCGGGCAGCGCGTAGTCCATCTCGTCGACGGCCACCCGAAACGGAACGCCCGGCACGAGGCGGGCGGCGTCGATGGTCCCTTCGCAGCGGCGGGTGTCTTCGCAAGGGCCGATGGTCACGGCCTCGCCGCGCGGTCGCACGGTGGCGCGGAGGTCGGGGGCGCTGCCGTTGGGGTCCCACGGGCGGCCGAGGCGCGTGCGGTCGGCGTCGAGGCGGAGCTTCACCTGCACCCACACCTCCGT
Organism: Polyangiales bacterium; assembly: GCA_044375895.1. GTDB lineage: Bacteria > Myxococcota_A > Polyangia > Polyangiales > CAISKJ01. Next base: position 26,094 of record JBILLV010000059.1, read on the forward strand.
GCCCGGTGTGACTGCGGGCTCCTCGGGGTCGGCGGTGACCCGCTGCGTCCACCACGTCCACACGCCAAACGCGCCGCCCGCGAGCGCCGTCAGCACGACGAGGCGCGAGAGCCACGACCCACCGCGCCGCGCGGGGACGTCTGGCGCCGCGGCGACACGTCGAAGGGCGAGCTCGGGGAGATCGACGGCGAGGGCGGGGGAGGGGACCGGGTCGCCGAAGGAGCGGGCCAGCATGCCGAGCACCTGGTCGGGGTGGTCGGCCGTGCGGGCCTGCGCGGGGGCGAGGAAGGCGTTCTGGAAGAGGGTGCGCGCGGTGATGGCGTCGGTGACCTTGGAGAGGGCCACCCAGAGCGGAGCGCTCCCCGAGGCGGCGTGGTCGCGCAGCGGGTCCCAGCGGCGTCGGCTGCCGTGCGCGTCACCGCCGACGTGGGTGTACCCGCGGAAGGTCGCCGGGTCGCCAGGCGCCGTCGGATCGAGCGGCAGGTGGCGCATCCCGCAGAGGAGCGCGAGCTTGAGCGCGAGGTGGCCCGCGGGGAGACGTCCCGCCTCGCCGCGCAGCCACGCCACCGCGTCGCGCATCGCCACCGCGGCCGCGCCCGGCGCCGCGGGGAGCACGTTGGCCGCGCCGTGGAAGCGCTCGAGCCAGTCGAGCACGTACCCGCGGGTCACCTGCGCCTCAAACTGCTGCCACGAGCGCTGGTACGCGCGGACGAGGTCTTCGGGCGAGGTGACGGCGAGGTCGACCGGACCCCACTCCAGCACGAGCCCGCGGTGGTCGAAGGCCCAGAGGAGCGCGTTGAGCTCGCGGTCCTCGTCGCGGGCGGGGCGCGGGAGCGCGGGGAGCGCGACCTCGGGGGCGACGACCTCGATCCACGCGAGGAGCTCGCCCGTGCGGAGCGCCCGCTTGAGCGAGTCCCACACGTCGGCCACCTGCGCCGTCACCCGCAGCGAGGCCGTCGACGAGAGCACCACCGGGTTGCCCGCGGCGTCGAGCACCGTGAGCGACGTCGCCCGCGCGCGGCCGTAGATGCCCCGCCACAGCGGGAGCGTGTCGTCGGCGCGGCGCGCGTCGGCGCGGGCGCGGCGCAGCTTGTCGATCCACTGCTCGTCGCGGAGCACCGGCGGGAGCGACTCGAGCCACGCGAGGAGGTCGCCCGAGGCGTGCAGCGCAGTGAGCGCGTCGCGCAGCGCGGGGCGCGCCAGCACGGTGCGGGCGAGGGTGTCGGGGTCGCCGACAGCCGCGTCGCCCACGACGAGGGGCTCACCGAGCGACCACGCGAGGCGCTTCATCCCCGAGGTCTCCGCGCGGGCCACGAGGTCGGCGGCGCCCGCGGCCGGCACCCAGCCCTGCGCGCGCAGCCACGCGCCGAGCGTCTGCTCCCGGGCCGCGCGGGCGAGCTCGTCGAGCACGATCGAGCCGCGCCGCACGGCCGCCGCGATCTCGCCCGGCGAGCGGAGCCAGGTGGCGCCGATCACCAGCACGCGGAGCCCGAGGGCCCACGCCTGGGTGTGCACGGCGAGGGCCTCGGCGCTCCCGCGCTCGGCGATGAGTCGGGCGTCGCGCGAGCGCTCGGTGACCTCGGTGGAGGCCCCGTTGGCGCGCAGCCACGCGAGGACGGCGCCGCTCCGCACGGCCTCGTAGCCCTGCGCGGGGTGCTGGAGCAGCGCGAGGGCCGCAGCGTCCATCGTGGTGGGCGCCCCCGGCAGCGCGTCGAGCGACGACCACGTGGAGGCCCCCGGGGCGGGGAGGTCGTAGCCCCGCTCCCGCGCCACCCCGCGGGCGATGTCGGCGTCGAGCCCGCGCGCCTCCGCGGCCTCCACGAGCCGCGCAAACTCCGCGGCGACGAGCGCGCGCGGCGACCCGGCCAGCACGCGGAGCACCCCTTCGAGCTCGGCCACCTGGGCGCGCCGCAGCTCGGCGAGGGCGGCCTCGCAGCGGACGTCTTCCGCGCCGAGGGCGTCGAGCTTTCGCTGGAGGGCGCGCTGGGCCACCTCGGCCTGCGCGCGGGCGGCGGCGTCACGGCGGGCGACGGCGTCGATGGCGCGGCGCGCGAAGTCGCAGCGGGCCACGAACGCAGCGTCGGGCGGCGGCGTGCGGAGGAGCTCGGCGGCGGCGACGTCGGGCCACAGGCAGGCCATCAACGGTCGCTCGGTCTGGAGCGCGGCGACGACGGCGAGGGACACCTGGTCGCTCGTGGGAGCGGCCCGGTCGGCCGCGCGCACCTTGCGACGGCGCGCGGACTCGGGGACGTCGGCGGGTTCGTCCGAGGGCTCGAGCCAGGGGGTCGCGGAGGTGGTGGGCGCGGGGGCGGGTGTCGACGTCGCGGCGTCGACCTCCAGAAACACCTCGCGCGGTTCGCTCTCTGCCACCGTCAACGCGGCGCAGCGTGCAGCACCCTTCTGGAGGACGCAAGGGTTCACCGCGCGCGTCTCGCGGGCGCCGCGTAGGCCTCGAGCCCCTCCGCGAGGTGCTCGTACACCGCTCGGACGCGCGGGTTGGCGCGGAGGTCTTCGTGCATCGCCACCCACACCTCCAGCTGCGGCGCCACCTTCGGCAGCACGCGCCGTAGCTGCCCGTGGCGCGCCGCGAGCGGCACCTGACACACCCCGATCCCGAGCCCCGCGCGCACCGCCGCGAGCTGGACGAGGTCGCTGTCGCACCGCAGCCCGAAGTGCCTCGCGCCCAGGTTGGCGCCCATCGCCGCGAGCGCGTCGAGGATGCCTCGCCCGCGGTCGGCGCCGACGAGGGAGTGCCCCTCCGCGAGCGCGTCGAGCGACCGCGGCGGCGGGTGCTCCGCGAGGTAGTCCGCGTGCGCGAAGAGCCCGAGCTCGACGCGGCCGACGCGACGCCGCACCAGCCCCGCCTGCGTGGGCTCGACCATGCGCACGGCCACGTCGGCGTCGCGCCGCAGCAGGTCTTCGGTGCGGTTGGTCGCGGCGAGCTCGATCTGGAGGGCGGGCCGCGCCCGGCGCAGCGTCAGCAGCAGCGGCGGGAGCACCTCCGCGCCCATCACCTCGCTGCACGTCACGCGCACCGTCCCCCGCTGGCCGTCGGCGCCCCCCGCCACGGCCCGCGCGAGCGCGTGCGCGGTCGACGCGATGGACTCCGCGTACGGGAGCGCCGCCAGCGCGGTCTCCGTCGGCACGAGCCCGTTGGAGGCGCGCGTGAAGAGCACCACGCCGAGCTCGGCCTCGAGCTGCTCGATCTGCCGGCGGACGGTGGGCTGCGCGACGCCCAGCGCGCGGGCCGCCCCCGACAGGCTGCCCTCGCGAAGCACCGCGAGGAGCGCGCCGTAGAGGTCCCAGGAGGGCGGATGTTCGCTCATCAAGAAAGGATGAGCGGATGGACGTCTTTGCGCAATCGTTTCCAGCGGCGGGTGGCCGTAGGTTTCTCCCTGTCGACGGCCGCGATGGCCGCCGCGTCACCCGGAGAAGCCGCCATGTCCACGCTCGCCCTCGAAGCCCCCGTCGCCTCCGCCACGCCCGCTCCCGCCGCTCCGCTCGTTGGCGGCGTCACCGCGACGCCGCGGGCGATCCTCCGCGCGGAGGCGGCGCTGATGCTCGTCGCGTCGCTCGCGGCGTACCACCACCTCGGCGGGCGCTGGAGCGTCTTCGCCGCGCTGTTTCTCCTGCCCGACCTCTCGATGCTCGGGTACCTCGTCGGCCGTCGCGTCGGCGCGACGGCGTACAACGCGGCGCACAGCTACGTCGGCCCCGCGGCGCTCGCGCTGGTGGGGCTGTCGGTTCCCGCCGCGCTGCCGCTCGCCGCGATCTGGTTCGCGCACGTGGGCTTCGACCGGGCGCTGGGGTACGGGTTGAAGTACACGAGCGCGTTCGGCGACACGCACCTCGGCCGGGTGGGGCGGGCGGCGTGAGGGCGGGCTCGGACGACGCGTCGGACGCGTCCGCAGTGGCGGCGTCTGTGGTCGGCGGGGGGACGACCACCGAGCAGGCCGACCACAGCAAGGCGACGGGAGAAGTGGCGCGCATGCCCTTGGGTGTGGCCGCGGGGCCGTGCGCTTCAGCGGTGGCAGGCGGCGCTCACCCCAGGCTGTACGACTCCCACGCGCCGACGCGCAGCCCTGCCAGCATCGAGAGGTCGGCGTAGATTTCGAAGCGCGTCGTGCGCGTGCGGGGCGTGTCGAACACGACGTTGCCCACGGCGCCCATGAGCTCCGAAGGGTCGACGTCGACGCCCGAGAGCTTGCGGAGCGCTTCGGCGAGCAGCGACGCGCCCCACCGGCGATCGCCCTCGCCGACGTTGCCGTCCGCATGGCTCACAAAGGACCCCACCACCACGGCCGCCTCATCAGCGCTCCCCATTCGAATCTCGTCGATCGAGCACTCACCCGTCATGGTCGCCATGCGCAGATAAAACGCCGCGTCGGCCTCGCTGTAAAGGGAGATCGCGGGCGCCACGCCGAGGGCGCCGAGGTGATCGTCAGCACCCACGCCGTCACCCTGCGGAGCGGATCCATCCAGCGCGTCGACGTGACCGCCGTGGGCTGACAGAACGCGTGGACGGCGGCGCGACCCTTGCGAACGGACCTCGCCATGCGAACCCACCACCGCTTCTCCGTCGTCGCCGCCGCCGCACCGTGGCTTAGCCTCCTCACCAGTGTGTCCGCGTGCAGCGGGTCACGCGCCCCGGACGCCGCTGCGCCCGCCGCCGCCGTGGCTCCCGCGGGCGGCGAGCGCGCCGCCGACGTCCCCGCCGCGGCCGACGCCGCTGACCCAAGCGGGGGTTGGGCCGGCGCGCCCCTCCTCGACCGGGCCCGCGCCCGCGTCGGGGCGAGTGTGGCGGTGGTGTGGCCCGGCGCCGGCGGCTTCGACGACGTCGTCGCGTTCGCGGGCGTGTCGCGCCGGGCCCATGCGCGCGCGCAAGACCGCGTGGTCTCATGGTTCCGCGAGGGTGACGTCGCCCCGCCCCCCGACGCGCGCGAGTACCCCGTCGGGCCCTTCGCGCCCACCGCCCTCGCGACGCTCGACGTCAACGGCGACGGCCGCGCCGAGCTCCTGGCCTTCGGCGAAGGGGCCGGGGTGCAGGGCGGCGCCGCGGGCAGCGTGCTCGTGTTCGATCTCCCGCCCGAGCGCGATCAGGCGCTGCACCTCATCGCGGCCTCCGCCGCCCTCGACGGCGCGCGCGACGTCGACCAGGCGCGGGCGCGCCTCCCGCTCTCCCGCGGCCTCGGCCTCGACGACATCGGGACGTCCTCCGTGGTCTCCCTCCTCGGGCGCCTGAGCTTCGCGACGGCCGCGCAACTCCGGGCCGTGCTCGCTCCGGGCGGCGTTGACGTCTGCGCTCTGTCGGCGTCTCGCGGGCGCACGATCGGGCGCCAGTGCCGCCGCCTCACGGGGCGCGCCACCGACGCGGTGCTTCTCCGCGACGTGCGTCAGGAGATCGAGAACGCCTTCGCTGACAGCGTGCTCGACTTCACCTGCGAGTCGACGGCGCGCGGCGACGTCTGCCGCGCCCGGCACGCGGCGGGCGGGCAGCTCCAGGAGTTCACGTTCAGCGGGGTCGGGGCGGCGCGGCGGCTTGCGCGGGTGCAGTCGACCGACTTCCCTGACGCGGGCGAGTAGCGCTTACGGCGAGCGCGCCCTCCAGGTCACCGCGCGGCGAGCTGGATGCGCCGGTGGCGTTCGCGCACGCGGGCGTCCACCGCATGGACCACACGGGCGCAGAGGACCGCCGCCACCGCGGACACCGCTCCGCCCACGAGCCAGCCCCAATACGCGTCGGAGTCGAGCTCGTGCCCCTCGCCTGCCGTCCCTGTGAATCGGAGCGCGATGTTCTGGAGCAGCCAGAGGCCCCACCACGCGGTGATGGGCGCTGGGGGCGTCGGGATGGCGGCGTGGACGTGGCCCGCGTTGTCGCGGTACCCGACGCCGGCCTCCGGCGCCTGGTGCGGCGTCACGGTGAGCTCGGGCATCCAGGCCGGGTCGAGGTTCTGAAGGAGCGCATCCATGGCCCGGTAGGGGCGCAGCAGATTGACGATGGGGATGAAGAACGACAGGACCGCGCCGCCCGCGGTCTCCGTCGTCGGCGCGGCGTCGAGGGCGGCCGCCGCGACGTACGCGCGGTGGAACCACAGGAGGAAGGCGACGGCCGAGACGAGCATCGCGCCGAACCAGAGCACCATCCCCAACCCGAACGCGAGGGCCCCAAAGGCCATGAGCAAGCCCATCGGCTCCATCCCCACGGCGGGGATTGGGTTGATGAGGAACACGACGGACATCCCGCTGACGATCGCCGCACCCAGCGCCGACGCCAGAAGCGCCATGCGCGTCACCTTCGCCCGCCGCGACTGCGAGCGAACCAGCCTCTCTTGTTCAACCGCGTTCACCATGAGGTCACCTCCACTTGCGGAGACGCTATCACGGCCTCCCCGCGCATCGCGACGGCTTGCTTCGCGGTGGGGGCAAGCGCACCAGATTGGGTTTGATTTCTGGTGCATTGCGCGATTGCCGCGCTGGGGTTGGTCGCTGTCGCTCCCGCACCCCAGGCTACGGATGGCGGCGCCCTCCGGGCTTCCAGAGAGACCTCCACAGCCTTCTCCACGAGCGCTCCGCGCGCGTCGGCGCACCACGCACAAAGTCGCCGATACTCCGTCGCTCTGGAAGCCCGGAGGGCGCCGCCATCCGTAGCCTGGGGTGCGGGAGCGACAGCGACCAACCCCAGCGCAAGAGCTTGCGCAGGATGGTGCCCGGCGTGCGAACCGGGGTAGCCTCCGGCGCGATGGACGCGTCGCCGCGAGCGGGATTCGAACGCCACCGGGAGGCGCTCACCGTGGTGGGCGTGGCGCTCGTGCTCGGCGTCGCGGTCGGCGTGCTCGACCTCCACCGCGGGGCGGCGTTTCTGCGCCGCTGGCACCCCGCGATGGACACCCTCCGCGGGTGCCTCGCCGTGGCCGCGCTCTACGGGTGCGCGCTGCGTTGGCCGCGGCTCCGCGGGGCCGCGACGCTGGCGCTGCTCTCCACTGCGCCCCTCCTGCCAGCATGGAACCCCGGCACCCTCCACTGGCTCGGCGAGACCCTGGTGGGCGGGTGGGGCGACGCGTACTGGATCCTGACGGCGCCGCAGCTCTACGGCGGCGAGCGCGCGGGCGTGGTGCACATCGCCGCCCCGAGGTGGCCTTCGCGGCCTGCGTCGGCGTGACGCTCGCCGCGGTGCTCTTCGCGCGAGGGGCGGCGGCGCTCCTGGCGCGTCCCGCCGCGCGGAAGGCGACGCTCGCGGTGCTCCTGGCCATTCCGGCGGCGGCGGCGCTGCGAGGGATCGCCGCGCACCTGACCCGCGCTTCGTTCGCGCGCTGGTGGACGGCGTACCCGGTCACCGCCCGCGTGTCCGTGGCGCGCGTCCCTGCCATCGTGCGCCCCTCGCTGCGCGCGATGGAGGGGCCCGAGGAGCCATGGGTCGCGCTCACGCCCTCGCTGCGCGCGAACCGAGTCTCCTACCGCGAGTTCCTCGGTGACGGAACCTGGCCCGCGATCACGCTCCGCGTCGCGCCAGCATCCGGTTCACACGAGCCCACGTACGCGGATCTGTGGTGCCCCGACGCGCGCGCCTCACTGGTCGTGCGCGTGGTCGCATCCCCCGACCGCGCGCTCGTCGCGTGCGAAGACCCGCGCACGGGACTCCCCTGGCCCGTGCCGCGTGACCGCGACCGCGAAGCTTCGCTCATCGAGGCGCGGGGCTACTTCGCCCACGTCTACGTCGCGGAGGCGCTCGGCGTCGCCGCGCCGCCGCCGTGGGCCACCGGCGGGGCCGGGCTCGGTGTGCTGGCGGCGCTCGCGACGCTCGCGGTCCGACGGCGCGCGGGAGGTCAGGCCGCGGGGGTGAACACGCCGTACCGCGCCGCGCCGGTCGCGGAGGGCGCGGCGGACGATCACGGGCGCGGGGTCGCGCGAGACGCGTTCGCCGTCGCGCTCGCTGCGCAGGCCGCAGCGCCCCTCGTGCTGGCGGCGTGGTCGCGGCTGGTGGTGTTCCGCTGACGCCGACTCGGGGGCGGGGCGCGGGGGCACGGCTGCTGCCCGCACCGAGCGGTTCGACGGGCTCGACCCGACGCCGCGGAGCCTCCGGCGGAGCCACGCGCTGCGATGGGACGCGCGGACGACCGTGGCGCACGCTGTGATATCGTCGCGCGATGCCGTCGGACCCCGCCTACGCGCTTGATCCAGAGTATCCCAACCTGCCGCGCGACGTGGTGGAGGCGTACCGCGACGCGCCCGCGACCGTCGTGGCGGAGGTGATCAACGGCGTCTTCTACGCGATGGCGAAGCCGCGCCCCGCGCATCAGAGCGCGGGCGGCGAGCTCTACGCGGAGCTGTCCTCGCCCTTTCGCCGAGGTCGAGGCGGGCCCGGCGGGTGGATCATTCTCCCTGAGCCCGAGCTCAGCCTCGGCGATCTGCCCGACCTGGCCGAGCCCGATGTCGCCGGATGGCGTCGCGAGCGTCTCCCCGAACGCCCCGCGGGCGCGGCCATCGCGGTCGTCCCTGACTGGGTCTGCGAGATCCACTCGAACTCGACGCGCCGCCACGACCTCACGGTGAAGATGCCGATGTACCTGCACCACGGCGTCGAGCACGTGTGGCTCATCGAGCCCGAGCTCCACACGCTCCAGGTGTGCCGCCACTCCCCCGCCGGGTGGCTGACGGTGCTCCACGCCGTCGGCGACGACCCCGTCCGCGCGCCGCCCTTCGACGCCGTCGAGCTCGACCTCGCCTCGCTCTGGCGCTGGTAGAACTCGACGACGTTCGCCCGATGCTGCGCTCGTCGAAGGAAGCCCCGCCACCCTCACCGCCGCCCCCGCTTCCCCAATCGCCCCCCCACAAACCGCACCCTTCCCGTCGCCCGCTCCCTTCACTACCCTCCTCCGTCGCCATGGACCCCATCCCCCTGCGCCCCCGCCTCGCCGACCACGCGCTCGCGCGCCTGCAGCGGGACGGCGCCCGCGACTCCGTCGTCGTCATCGATCAGGTGTCGGGCGAGACGTGGCAGCTCGGGATGCGCGAGTGGGTGATCCTCTCGCTCGCCGACGGGACGCGCGACCTCGACGGGCTCCTCCTCGGCGCGGCGCGCGAGGGGGCGGTGGCGAGCCGCGCGGCGGTGGAGGAGTTCTTCGCGCGCCTCGCCGCCGCGGGGCTGCTCGAAGAGGGCCCCGCCCACACCGACGACGCACCGCAAGACGTCACCGTCGATCGCCCGCTCGACCCGCTGCCCGGCTACCGCTTCGCGTGCGACGGCGCGGGCGTGTGCTGCCACCAGTACGCGACCATCGTGTTCAGCCGGCTGGAGGCCGATCGGGCGCGCGTCCTCCTCCCGCTCATCGAGCGCGGCGGCGACCGGCTGGAGCGCGTGTTCACCCCGCGCTTCGGCTCGACGCCCGGCGCCGGGTGGG
>JBILLV010000341.1:0-9800 GCA_044375895.1 Polyangiales bacterium
TTCTACACGCTCGCCCGCTCCTACCAGCTCCCGAAGCTCGCCGAGGAGATCCGCGCGTGCGTCGACATCCTCGACGCCACCAAGGCCCTCCCGTCGCTCGCCCGGCCCCACATCGACTCGCTCGCCGGGCACATCGCGGCCTTTAGCAACGCCGCCGAGCAGGACGCGGGGGAGGGCGCCTCTCGCCCCTCCACCCCCTCGGGGACGCGCCAGGACCCGTCGCGCGTCGCGACCACCCGCATCTCCGTCCCCTCCGTCCCGCGGCCGCAGAAGCACACGCTGCCGCCCGACGGGGGTGACGCCCCGCCGAGCGCCGAGCGCCAGCGCACCTCGCCCGTCCCGTACCGCACGCTCCCGCCCGGCACGACGCTGCGCAAGGGGATGACGGCGGCGAGCGGCCACGCGGCGGCCGTCCATGTGCTCTTCGTCGGCGGCTCGGTGCGCGCCAACGGGCTCCACGAGGCCCTCCCCGCGGAGGTGGAGCTCCTGGTGACGCGGACGGCCCTCGACGCCGCCCAGCGCGCCAAGGACGCCGGGCCCGATGTGATCGTGGCCGAGGGGGGCGGCGTCGCCGATGGGGTCGCGCTGGTGCAGACGCTGCGCGCCGACCGGCTGACGGAGTTCTTCCCGGTGCTCCTGCTGGCGACTGGCGGCGTGTCGGTGGAGGCCCTCCGCGAGCGCTGCCCCGACGCGGCCGACGTGCTCCCCGAGACCACCGACGGCGCCGCGCTGTGGGACGTGATCGAGCGCTTCCTCGGCGGCGCCACGGTGTCGACGTCGTCGTACGAGCTCGGCGACCTCACGCTCGACGAGCTCACCCGCGCGCTGCAAGACGAGCTGCGTCGCGGCATCGTCGGCGCGGCCACCCCGCGGGCCCGCGGCGCGCGCATCCACATGGGCGCCGGGAGCGACGTGCTCGCGGCGACGTGGGAGGCCATCACGCGCATCCGCGAGGTGGTCGAGCGGCGCTCCAACGGCGCGGTGCGCTTCGAACTCCCCGCCGCGCCGCGGGGAATGCCGGGGACGCAGATCTTCACGCTCGGCTCGGACGACTCGGCCGCCCCCGCCGACCAGGGCGGAGACGACCCGCTCCCCGGGCGCCGCGTGCTGGTGGTCGACGACGACCCCGCGGTGCTCGCGACCTTCCGCGTGCTGCTGCGTGACGCGGGCGCCGAGGTGCACGAGTGCGCCGACGGGCAGCGGGCCCTCGCCCTCTCGCGGCAGCTCCGTCCCGACCTGCTCATCAGCGACATCGTGATGCCCGGCCTCGACGGCTTCGCGCTGTGCCGGGCCGTCCGTCGCGACCCCTCGCTCCGCCACATGCCCGTCATCCTCCTCTCGTGGAAGGACGACCTCCTCGTGCGGATGCGCGAGCTCGGCGCGCAGGCCCAGGGGTACCTCCGCAAGGAGGTCGGCGGCGAGGCGATCCTGGCGCGCGTCCGCGAGGCGCTGCGGCTCCGCGGGCGCATCCTCAAGCGGGTGTGCGAGCTCTCGGGCAACGCCGAGGTGCGCGGGCGTCTCGAGCGCGTCGGGCTCTACCCCCTGCTCGAAGCGGCCGCGACCCTCGGCGACGCCACCGTCACCGTGAGCGACACCTCCAGCGTGACGGAGCTCCACCTCCGCGGCGCGCGCCTCGTCTCGGCGCTTCGAACCGCGCACGACGGCTCGCTCGTGCGCGGTGAGGTGGCGCTGCGGCCGGCGCTCGGCGTCACCTCGGCGCGCTTCGCCGTCGTCCGTTCGAAGACGGTCGTCCGTGAGAACCTCCAGGGCTCCCTCCAGGAGCTCCTCACGCGCAGCGCCCGCGCCGTGGTCAGCCTCGAAGAGAGCGTGTCGGGCGACGCGCTCGCGGCGGTGCACCGCATCGACTTCGAACGGGAGGGGGCCCTCGCGTACGCGCGCTCGCTGCCGGGCCGGCTCCGCACGCAGCTCGAGCGCATCATCGAAGGCGAGTCGCCCGCCGAGCTCATCGCCCGCGAGTCCGCGACGCCCTCCGACCTCGAGCCGCTGCTCGTCGAGCTCGTCCGCCGCGGCGCCGTCCGCGGGGCCTTCGGCGGTGGCGGTGAAGACCTCGCGGCGCAGCGTGCCGCGCTCCCCGACCCGCCCGTGGTCCCGTCGGCGCCGGCGGTGGTCCCGGCGCCGGCGTCGTCGCGCGCGTCGCGGAGCACCGAGGATCCGAGCGACGTCTCGCTGGCCGACGCGGTGTGGCGCGAGCTGCGGGACTCGGTGTCCGACGAGCCCCTCAAGCGCAAGGTGTCGCCCGGCCCGCACCCCGCCGCGAAGGGGACCGCCGCGCCGCGCCCGTCGGATCCGCCGATGGTCACGCTCGAACCCGTCCCGCTCTCCGACGACGACCTCCCGCCGCTGGAGATCGAGAGCGATTTCGAACCCATCAAGACGCCCGCGGCGCCCGTCCCGGCCGGCCTCATCGCGGCGTCGATCCCCAACGAGACGACGCGCAAGGTGCCCGCGGTGGAAGCGGCCGCGGCGGCGATGGCCCTTACCCGCAAGGTGCCGCGCGCCAGCTCCATGCCCCCCGAGGCGATCGCCAGCCCCGGCCCCGAACCCCGCCGCGGCCGCCCTGGCTCCGACGAGGTCTCGGCCGAGACGTTGGAGATTCCCGACGACGTGATCGAAGGGCTCCAGCGCGACTCGCACGCGACGCCCGACCCCGCCGACATGCCGCCGCGCATCACGCCGACGTCTGTCCCTTCGATCGAGTTCGAGATGCTCTCGGGGGCGCCCAAGCTCCCGCCGCCGCCCCCGCCGAGCGCGGTGAAGTCCGCGACCCCCGCGGCCACGAAGAGCGTCGCCCCCGCGGCGCGGACGCAGCCCCCGCCGCCGCCGCGCAGCACGCCCTCCCGCACCCCGCCGCGCGCCACGCCGCGCCCGTCGCCGACGAAGGTCACGTCGCCTCCCGCCCGTTCGTCCCGGCGCCGCGAGGCCTCCGACGGGTGGAGCACCTTTCGCCGCACCGCGGGCCTCCTGCTCGGCGTGGGAGCGGCCTTCGCGGGGGCCTACTACGGCGTCCGGGCGTACCTCTGGTCGCGTCCGCCGGCCGTCATCGAAGCGCCTGGCGCGGCAGACGAGAACGACGCCGCGTCGGCGCCCGTCGCCGAGGCCCCCGCGGCGCCCGACGCCGCGGTGATCGTGGTGGACGCGGCGTCGGCGGCCTTCACCGTCCCCCCGCGCAGCGCCGCGCCGCTCGGGGAGTACAGCGACGCCGCCCCGTGGCTCGACGGGGGCGCGCTCCCCGCCCGCGCGGGCGTCCTCGTGGTCGCGACGCCTGAAGGGGGAGGGCCGGCGCGCGTCGAGATCGACCAGCGCGACGTGGGGGCGGCGCCGCTCCACGCCGTGCTCGCCGAAGGGCTCCACACGGTTCGCTTCCGCGACGGGCAGCGGTGGCGGTACCAGTTTGCCACCGTGCGGGCCGGCCAGGCCGTGGTGCTCCAGTCCCCGACGCAATGAGCGGAGCGCCGATCCGGACCGCGGCCCTCGCCTGCGTCCTCACCGCGGTGGGGTGCTCGTCGTGCCGCCGCGGCACCACGCCGACCGATGGGGGCGTCGACCGCGCGAACGCCGCCGCGCCCGCCGTGAGCGGTCGACAGGAGGCGACGCTCGACCTCACCGACCTCTTCCGCGAGTCGTCGATCGACACCGCGGGGCCCGTCATCGACCTCGGCGAGCGTCAGGCCGCGGCGTACCTCGTGTCCCCCACGTCGCTCCCGGCGGAGACGCTCAACGGGACGAGCTGGGTCTCGGTGGGGACGCGCCTGCGCCTTCGTGTGCCCGTGCGGGAGTCGTCGGAGGAGGCCCCCACGATCATCCGCCTGCGCCTGCGTCGACCGAGCGCGCGCGGCGTCGCCGTGCTCGTCGACGGCGTGCTCGTGCGGGCCGCGACGCTCCCGACGCCCGCCGACGGATCGGCCTCGGTGCTCGACCTCCCCGTGCCGCCCGATCGCTTCGGACGTCCCGTCGCCGACATCGAGATTCGCTTCGGCACGCCGCGCCCGGTGCCCGGCGTGGTGACGCCTGCGGCCGCTCAGCTCGACTGGGTCCACCTCGCGCGTCGCGCCGTCGAGCCGGCCCGCGTCGCCGACCTGCTCGCGGACGTCGCCGTCGAGCGGACGCCGCGGCGCGCGCTCGCCTTCTACGCCCCCACGCGGCTCGCGGCGGTGATGGTGATGCCGCCCTCCGCGCTGTGGACGGCCTCGCTCGCCGCGGAGAGCCCGCGCGGCGGCGTCGACACGCCCGCTCCCGTCACGGCCGTCTTGCGCGCGGAGGCCGACGGCGAGACCCCCATCGAAGAGCGCATCGAAATCGCCGCCAACCGCCCGTGGCACGAGTCGCGGATCGACCTGTCGTCCCTCGCGGGCAAGCCGGTTCGTCTGTCGCTCGCCGCCGAAGGGGCGGAGACCGCCCGCCTCGCCGTCGCGTCCCCGTCGCTCCACTACCGCGCGCAGCTCGGCGTGGAGCGGGCCGATGCGCCGCGTCGGCCGCTCGTCCGGCACGTGGTGATGGTGGTGGTGCGCGGGCTGCGGAGCGACCGTCTGTTGCCGACGCTCTCGGCGCGGCTCAACGCGGGCGGCTTCGCGCGGATGCTGGAGCAGGGGACGGCCGCGGTGGCGCGGGCCTCGGCGCCGCGGGAGTTCACCGCGCTGGTGAGCGCGACGACGGGCCTCTCGGCGGACATCCACCGCGTGAGCGAGCTCACCGACGCGCTCGACGACGAGGCCCCGACGCTCGCCGGTCAGGTGCTCAGCAGCGGCATCGGGACGGAGGCGTGGACCGACGACGTCGCCTGGATCGGCAGCGGCGCCGACCGCGGCGTCCGCACGCGCCACGGCTGCCCCGCCGACGCCACGTCGTGCAAGCCCGACGGGATGTTCACCGCCGTCGCCGACGCGCTCTCGGCGCAGCGGGCGGGCACGACGTTCTCGATGATCGTGACGCGTGCGGGCCTCCTCCCGCTCGACCCCGCCCCGGAGGACGTCACCGCGCTCGATCCGCGGCCCTACGAGGGGACGATGACCCCCTCGCGGACGGCCCTCTACGCCCTCCGCGGGCGCCCGCAGGCCATCGGGCTCAGCCCCTCCGACGAGGAGCGCCTCCAGCTCCTCTACGACGCCTCGCTGCGCGCCGTCGATCGTGGCCTCGCGGTGATCCTCGACCGCATCCGCGACCTCAACCTCGAAGACAGCGCAGCCGTGATCGTGGTGGGCGACCGCGGCAGCGCCCTCGGCGAGAACCGCACCGTCGCCGACGGCCCGATGACCATGGCCTCCATCGCCGACACGGCTCTCCTCGCGCGGGGCGGCCCCTTCGGCCCGCTGCGGGTCGACGGCGTGGTGGGGGTCGTGGACGCAGCGGCGACGGTGCTCGACCTCTTCGGGCTCGCGCGCCCGGCCGACTTCGACGGGGTCTCGGTGCGCGGCGGCGTCCCCCACGACCGGGCGCTCCCCTTCGTGGCCAACGCGGCCCGCTGGGACCTCGGGCTGTGCTTCGGCGAACTCATGGCCATCCCGCGCGACGGCGCCCTCGCGCTGTACCACCGGGCCGACGACCCCCTCTCGCTCACCGACCTCGCGTCCACCCGTCCCATCGCGCGGGCCTACGCCGAGTCGGCCCTCGCGGCCTTCCGACCGGGCGCGGGGCGGCGCGTGCTCCCGCCGGCGACCCGCGTCCTGCCCGCCCCCCTCGACGCCGTGCTGCGCTATCAACGGTGACTTTCTTGGCTTCCCGCGTGGGGTGTGTGATGAAATCCCCACAGTGGCTATGAAGCACCGGCTGACAATGATCGCGATGGCCTGCGGGATCACCGCCACGAGCGCCGTGTGGGCGCAGGGATACACGGTGATGGGAGGAGGCGCGGCCCCGCCCCCGCCGCCGCCGGGACAGGCCGTGCAGCCGACGCTGGTGGTGCAGCCCGCGCCGAGCGCGCAGGTGGCGCCGTCGACGGGCGGCGGCACCACGGTGCTGAGCCGCGGCGTCATCGCGCGGCGCCCCGAGGAGTACGGCGGCGTGACGCCGGGGACCCCCGCGGTGCCGCCGGGCTTCCGCCGCGCGCGACGGCCGCGGGTGGGCTCGCTGGTGGCGTGGCCGGGCTTCCAGGTGGTGCCGGGCGGCTCGCGGGTGTTCGTGGTGCTGACCACGCAGATGCCCGTCACCGACGCCGGGCGCAACGGGCGAACGCGGGTGTTTCACATCCCGGGGGCGCGCATCTCGCTGTCCAACAACCGCCGGCCGCTCATCACCGAGGCCTTCAACACCCCGGTGTCACGCGCCTACCTGCGCCCCGCGCGCGGCGGCACCGACGTGGTGATGGAGCTCCGCGCTGACGTCGAGCCCTCGATGTCGCAGGAGACCAACGGGCAGGGGTACAACTTCGTGTACTTCAACTTCCCGAGCTTCGTCGCCCCCGAGCAGACGCGCATCGTCGCGACGAGCGGTGACATGAGCCCGGTGGCGCGTCCCGCGGTGGTCGCCCCGACGGGTGCGACGCCCGCGGTGGTGGTCGGCACGCCGCGGCCCGGCGCCGACACCGAGCGGCCGCCCGGCGTTCGCTGAGATGGTCAAGCCCTTCATCCGTCACGGCAGCGAGCACCTGCTCGACACGCCGATCTTCCGCCTGCGTCGCGACCGCGCCGAGCACCCCGAGACGGGCCACGTGGGCGACTACTTCGTCCTCGAGAACCCCGACTGGGTCAACGTCGTGGCGCTCACCGCCGACCGTCATGTGCTGCTGGTTCGCCAGTGGCGTCACGGCACGGCGACGGTGGAGCTCGAGCTCCCCGCGGGGCTCATCGAGCCGGGCGAGTCGCCGCTCGAGGCCGCCGCCCGAGAGCTCCGCGAGGAGACGGGCTACGCGGCCGGGCGCCTCACGCTGCTCGGCGAGGTGGCGCCCAACGCGGCCTTCCAGCGCAACACCTGCTTCACCGTGCTCGCGGAGGACTGCGTCCACGACGGGCCCACGCGCTTCGATGCGGGCGAGGACATCGAGCTGGTGCTGGAGCCGCTGACGCGCCTGCCGACGCTGCTGCGCGAGGGGACGTTTCGCAACGCGCTGGTGCTCATCGGGCTGCTCTGGTGGCTCGATCAGCAGGGGCGCGTCGACTGGCCTTCGCGCTGAGTTGAAGGGGCCATTGGGCGTCGGGGCGCCGATCATCTTGCGGAGGGCGGCGTCGGTGGTGTAGAGGGCGCCGCCGCCCCGCCGCGCTTCGCTGCGGGCGCAGAAGGAGCACACGACCCAACATGGCCATCGAGCGCACGTTCGCGATCATCAAGCCCGACGCGGTGGAGAAGAACCTCGCCGGCGCGATCCTCGCCCACATCGAGAAGTCCGGCTTCACGGTGAAGGGCCTCCGCCGCGTGCAGCTCACGCGCGCCCAGGCCGAGGGCTTCTACGCCGAGCACAGCGCCCGCGGCTTCTTCGGCGAGCTCTGCACCTTCATGACCCGCGGCCCCGTGTACCTGCTCGCGCTCGAGGGCGAGAACGCCGTCCTCAAGTGGCGTGAAGTGATGGGCGCGACCGACCCCGCGCAGGCCGCCGACGGCACCATCCGCAAGCTCTTCGGCGCCAGCAAGGGCGAGAACGCCACCCACGGCTCCGACTCCGCCGCCTCCGCGGCCCGCGAGCTCGGGTACTTCTTCGCCGGCAGCGAGCTGCTGTGAAGTCTCCCCGCGCGTCCGCCGCGGTCGTCGTGGCGGCCGCGCTCGTGGCCTCGTGTGCGAGCGTTCCGACGCGCGCCGCGAGGCCCGACGCCCTCCCCGCAGGGTGCCCCGTGGAGGTGCTCCGCGAGGCGCCGACGCGCCCGGTTCAGGGGGTGGGTGACGTCACCGCGCGCTGCACCGGCGACGCGATGGGCGACGTCCCCGGCTGCACGCGCGCCCTCCAAGACCAGGCCTGCGCCCTCGGCGCGAACCTCGTCTGGGGCGTGAGCTCCTCGACCACCGACGACGCCCTCGTGATGCGCGCGTTCGCCGGCCGCTACCGCTAACCCGCACGCTCCACCGGTCGGTGACGTCACCCCCGCGTGGCCGCATCCACCCGGTCGAGCCACGCCGTGAGCGCGGGGCGTGACGCGATCATCGCGCGCTGGCGCTCGGTGAGCCGGTTGCGCAGCCCGTGGAGCTGCGCGAAGAGGGCGACGTCCGCCACCGTGGGCGAAGCTCCCATCCAGAAGCCCTCCCGCGGCGAGCGCGCGTCGAGCTGGTCGAGCAGCGCCTCGTAGCGCCCCCAGCACGCGTCGGGCCCGGCCCGCCACACGTCGCGCGCCACCAGGGACTTCAGCACGTCGCGCCGGAGCATCGTCGGGACGATCGCCCGCACGGGCCCGGGCATGGCCGCGAAGTAGGCCGCGCGCACCACCGGCCAGTTGGCCTCGTCGGCCCAGCGCGACGCGACGAAGAAGCCGTTGAGCGCGGTGTCGGCGAGCTCCTCCCAGAGCCACACCTCCGCCTTGCCGCGGGCGTCGAGGCCGCGCTCCAGGACGCCGGGGCGGAGCCGGTCGATCTCGTGGAGGATGGCCGTCGAGTCGGCGACGGCGCGCGCCCCCACCAGGAGAACTGGCACCTGTCCGGCGGGGTTGAGCGGGCGGTACGCGGCGGGGGTGGCCGCGCGGCGGGAGGTGTACCGAAGGCCCGCGAGCTTGAGCGCGCGGTGCGCCTTCAGGCAGAAGGGGGAGTGGCTCTCGAGCTGGGGGATGTCCGTCGGTCCGAGCTCACACAGCGTCAGGTCGGGGGTGGTGGGGGCGGTCCTGGTGTCGGTCGTCGTGGTCGTCATCGCGGTGCTCCGGTGGAGTGGGTGAGGGGACTCTACGGAAGGCCACTGTCAGCCTTGTGTCAGGTATTGTGTCGAGGGCGCTCCGCGCGGCGCTACACTGCCCTCATGCGAAGGACCGAGCGGCTCCTGGCGATCGCCGAGCACCTCCGGGCGCGTCGAACGGGTGTCACCGCGGAGGCGCTGGCCGAGCGCTTCGGGGTCACCGTCCGCACGATGTACCGCGACCTCGCGAGCCTGCGGGCCGCGTCGCTCCCGGTGGGCGCAGAGCGCGGGCGCGGGGGCGGCTACGCGCTCGATCGCTCGTACACGCTGCCGCCCGTGAACTTCACCGCCCGCGAGGCCGCCGTCCTCTTGAGCGCCGCCGCGTGGATCGACCGGATGCGCGTGATGCCCTTCACCGCCACGCTCGCACGGGCCACGGAGAAGGTGCGGGCCGCCCTCGGCGCGTCGGCCCAGCGGGCGCTCCTCACCCACCTCCGCGAGGTGGAGTACGTCGGGGTGCCGGCCCACGCGCCCTCCGCCCCGGTGCGGGCCGCCGTGGAGGAGGCCTGGTTCGAACAGCGCCCCCTCGCGATCCGCTACCGCGGCGCCGACGGTACGCTCACCGCCCGCAAGGTGCGCGTCCGCGTCGTCGTGATGGACCGCGGCGAGACCCGGCTCAACTGCGACGACCTCGACAAGGGATCGCCCCGCCAGTTTCTCCTCCACCGCATCGAGTCCGCGACCGTCGTGCGCGCGTGAGCCCCGCGCGTCGTCGTGGAGGCGCCCCCCGCGATTGGGTAGAGTCGCGCCGAGGAGCACACCCGATGGGACAGTCGATCGACGGCAAGGCGGTGGCGGCGGCGCTCAGGCAGCGCGTGGGGGCGGCGGCGGCGGGCTTCACGGCCCGCGTGGGACGACGTCCGGGCCTCGACGTGGTGCTCGTGGGCGACGACCCGGCCTCGCAGGTGTACGTGCGCA
This sequence comes from Polyangiales bacterium, assembly GCA_044375895.1. GTDB lineage: Bacteria > Myxococcota_A > Polyangia > Polyangiales > CAISKJ01. Next base: position 9,740 of record JBILLV010000341.1, read on the forward strand.
ACAAGGCGCGGGCGTGCGAGGAGGCGGGGATGCGCGGGGAGGTTCTCCGGCTCGCGGCGGC
>JBILLV010000060.1:0-35253 GCA_044375895.1 Polyangiales bacterium
GGTTGTCGGCCACGACCTCGTAGCCCACCGCGCGGAGCACGCGCTTGAGCGCGTCGCCGATGATGGTCGAGCGGATGTGCCCGATGTGCATGGGCTTGGCGACGTTGGGCGACGAGTAGTCGAGCACGACGTGGCGCCCCTCCCCCACGCGGCGGAGCGACGTGCACGTGGCCACGCGCTCCGCCAGCCAGGCGTCGCGCACGGTGACGTTGACGAAGCCCGCGCCCGCGACGCTGGTGTTCGCCACCGCGGGGTGGGACGACAGGGCGCCGGCGATCACGTCGGCGATCTCGCGCGGCGGCACCTTGAGCGCGCGGGCGAGCTGGAGGGCCGCGGAGGTCTGGAGGTCGGCCTTCTGCGAGCGGTCGATGGCGATCGCGTCGGGGACGGTGGCGTCGGGGAAGCGCTCGCGGAGGGCCGCCGCGGCGTGGCGGCTGAGGGCGTCACGAAGGGAGTGCATGGGGCGGCGGGTATAGCACCGACGCCCGCCGCTGCGTCAGACGATGAACTCGGGCGGCGGCAACGGACCGGGGACCGCCGTCGCGCAGCTCCAGGTGCGCATCGCGCCCATCTCCGTGCAGAAGCACGAGGTGAAGCCGCCCCCCGCGGTGTCGTAGCGGCACGAGAGCCTGGGGGTGTCGCACGCCCCGCCGCTGCTCGGCGCCGTCATCGGGCAGGGATCGACGTCGGCCGCGACGTCGGGGGAGACGCTGGTGTCGGGGGTGGTGCCGCCGTCATCCGCTGCGACGTCGAGCATCGGGGAGAGGTCGGCGCGCGCGTCCATCGCCACGTCGGGAGCGGGCGCGTCGGGAGCGGGCGCGTCGGGGGCGGGCGCGTCGGGGGCGGCGTCGGGGCGCGCGTCCATCGCGACGTCGGCGACGCTCACGTCGGGCGCGGCCACGTCGGGCGCGGCGACGTCGGGCGCGGCCACGTCGGGCGTCGCGTCAGGCGCGGCGACATCGGGGAGCACATCGGGCGCGGCGTCGGCGCCGGTCATGGTGGTGTTGTCCGAGCAGCCCGCCCCGGTCACGAAGGCGAGGGCGCGCACGAAGCGAAGGTAGTGCGGGGTCTCCATGGGCCGATACTACACCGGGCGATGAGACCGCGCGCGTTTCAGCCGGGCGTAAGGGTGCCGCGCGCGCTCAGGAGGTCGCGGATGCGCTGGAGCAAGAGCTCTGGCGGGAAGGGCTTCTGGAGGCAGGAGACCGCGGCCGCGGAGGCCCCTTCCCCGAGCGCAAAGTCCTCCGCGTAGCCCGACATGAAGATCACCGCGAGGCTGGGGCGGCGGGTGAGGAGGCGCTCGACGAGCTCGCGCCCGCCCATCCGAGGCATCACGACGTCGGTGATCACCAGCGCGATTCCGGGGTGGGCCTCTGCGAGCTTCAGCGCGGAGGCCGCGTCGCTCGCCTCGTGGACGCGGTACCCGTAGCGAACCAGGATCGCCCGGATCGACGCCCGCACGCTGGGCTGGTCTTCGACGAGGAGGAGCTCTTCGTCGCCGCGGAGCGGGTCGGCGGCCCGCTCGTGGGGGGTCGGCGTGACGCGCGCCTCGCCCTCCGCCGCCGGAAACCACAGCGTAAACCGGGTCCCGCGCCCGAGCTCGCTGGTGACGGCGACGTGGCCGCCGCTCTGCTTCACGATGCCGTAGACGGTGGAGAGCCCGAGGCCCGTGCCGCGCTCCTTGGTGGTGAAGAAGGGCTCGAACACCCGCGCGAGGGTGGCCTCGTCCATCCCGTGGCCCGCGTCGGTGACGGTGAGGGTGGCGTAGCGACCTGCGGCGAGCTCGGCCACCTGCCCCGCGGCGAGGGCGACGGCGGACGTCTCGATCGCGAGGGCGCCGCCCGCGGGCATGGCTTCGCGGGCGTTCATCACGAGGTTGGTCACCACCTGCTCGAGCTGGCCGCGGTCGACGAGCACCACGCCCGCGTCGGCGCCGAGGCGGACATCGAGCTCCAGGTCTTCGCCGATGAGCGGGCGCAGGAGGCGGGTGACGTCGGTCACCATGGCGTTGAGGTCGAGCGTCTCGCGGCTGAGCACCTGGCCGCGGCTGAAGGCGAGGAGGTTGCGCGTGAGCGTCGCGGCGCGGCGGGCGGCGTGGGCGATCTCGTCGAGCTCGGCGCGGAGGGGATCGCCGGGCGCAAGACGGCTCGCGGCCAGGGCCCCGCGGCTCAAGATCACGCTCATGATGTTGTTGAAATCGTGCGCGACGCCCCCCGCGAGGCGCCCCACGGCCTCGAGCTTCTGCGTGCGTCGGAGCTGCTCTTCGACGCGGGCTCGCTCCTCCATCTCGCGGCGCAGGCGCTCGTTGGCCTCCTGCAGCTCGCGGGTGCGGGCCTCGACGCGGCGCTCGAGCTCCGCGCGGCTCTGGCGCAGCTCCTCCTCCACGCGCTTGCGCACGAAGAAGTCAGGGATCTGGTAGGCGCCGACGCGCGGACCGAGGCCAGACTCGGTGACGAAGCGCCCGATGGCGGCCTCGATGCGGTTGGGGTGGGCCATGACGAAGCGACAGCGCTCGTCCCCCTTGGCCCGGCAGAGCACCTCGCTCGACACCAGCTCGACGCCGAAGCTCTCCTCGCACCAGCCCGAGGAGTAGCCCGCGTTCATGATGCAGACGGGGAAGGCGCTGGTGCGACCGGCCCGCAGCCACGCGTCCGATTCGAACGCGTAGGGGTGGTCGTAGTACATCAAGAAGTCCTCGCCGGGCGCCGCGCGGGAGCCCGGGAGGATGTCGACGAAGGCCCAGCCCGCGTGGGCGAAATGAACAGGGCCAGCGGAGAGTCGAGACAACGGGTCGGTGAGGCCCATCGCGGTGTGAAAGGCGTGGGCGTCGGACTTCCCGATGGCGTGGGCGAGGTCGTAGAGCAGGTTGCGCGAGAAGGACTCGGCCTCGGCCTCGCGCCCCGGCCCGTACAGGTCGGCGACGAGCGTGAAGAACTCCACCGACAGCGAGGCCGCCCGCACGAGCACGTAGCGCTGCCCGTGAATCTCGATGGTGCCGTGCTGCGGGTCGTCGCGGCGCTCACGGAAATAGCTGGAGACCACCGCCTCCGCCTTCGCGAAGGGATCGGCCATCTCCGCAGGGACACGGACCGTTTCGAGGCTGCTCATGCCCGAACCACCGCGGCGGAGTGTAGGCGCGTCTCGCGCGGGACGTCGAGAAGTTCTCTCGCGTAACCGCACCTTCCCGCGGGGAGTAGACGCCTCGGACGCTGCGGGCACACCCTAACTCCCCCCAGAGAGCGGCGCAGCCCGTCGAGAGGACCCATCCATGGCACGACGTTTTGTCATCATCGGCAACGGCGTCGCGGGCATCACCGCCGCGATGACCCTGCGCGAGCGCGACCCGGTCGCCACCATCACCGTGATCGGCGGGGAGACCCCGTACTTCTTCTCCCGCACCGCGCTCATGTACGCGTACATGGACACGCTCGACCGCCGCGACCTCGAGCCCTTCGAGCGCAAGGTGTACCGCGAGCGCCGCATCGACCTCGTCTTCGACCGGGTCACCGACCTCGACGCCGCAGCCCGCACCGTCACCACCGCGAAGGGCACCACCCTCACCTGGGATGCGCTGATCGTCGCGACGGGCTCCACCCCGCGCGCACTGACTGCACCCGGCCTCGACGACACGCTCCAGGGGAAGGTTCATTTTGTCTCGATGGGCGACCTCGACGCGTGCGAGCGCTGGACGCCGTCGACCCGCGAGGCGGTGGTGGTGGGCGGCGGTCTCATCGGCATCGAGCTCGTCGAGTGCCTCCTCCACCACGGCGTGAAGACCACCTTCCTCGTCCGCGAGCCCTGGTACTGGCCCATCGCGCTCTGCCGCGAGGAGGGCGACCTCATCACGGCTCACATGCGCGCGCACGGCGTCGACGTCCGTCACGAGGTCGAGGTGGCCTCTGTCGAACGCGACAGCGAGCAGCGGGTGAAGTCGGTCGTGACGAAGGGCGGCGAGGCGCTCCCCTGCCAGATGCTCGGCGTCGCCATCGGCGTCGAGCCCGCGGTGGGCTTCCTGCGCGGCGTGAAGACCCCGCCGGCGATCGGGCGCGGCGTGAAGGTCGACTCCTATCTCCGTGGCTCCCTCGACGGCGTGTGGGCGGTGGGCGACTGCGCCGAGATCGACCGTGGCGCCTCTCGCCCCCTCCTCGAACAGATCTGGTACTCGGCGAAGCGCCAGGGGGCCCACGCCGCCCGCAACCTCACCGGCAAGCTCACGCCGTACGAGCCGCCGACCTTCTTCAACAGCGCGAAGTTCTTCGAAGTGGAGTACACGACCGTGGGCGACCTCAACGCCGCGCCGCCCGGCGCGAAGAGCCTCTTCCGCAAGCACCCGACGAAGGCCGTCACGCAGCGCATCGTCCACCACGAGGGCCGCGTCATCGGCTTCAACCTCCTCGGGTCGCGGTGGGACCACGCGCTCCTCACCCGCTGGGTCGACGAGGGGCGCACGCTGGAGTGGACGCTCGACCACCTGCGCGACGCCCAGTTCGACGTGGAGTTTGGCCGCGCCGACCTCCGCGCGATGCGCGAAGATGAGCTCCCCCTGCCCGTGAAGGGAGCCGCGTGATGCGACGCCCCGGACGTCTCGGCTGGCTCACCCACGACCTCACCCACCGCGGCGTCACCGCCTGGGTTCTGTCGGCGATCCTCCTCGGCTTCTACTTCGGGCTCTACCTCACGGCGGAGACCAAGCAGCTCCTCACCTGGCTCGGCGTGAGCGCCCCCGCGTCACCGCCCCGGCAGCTCCACGACCTCGGCGCCACGGCCGTCCTGCACCTGCGCTTTCCGGGCTTCGGGGCCTGGGTGCTGAGCGCGCTCGTCGGCGGCGTCGCATCGCTCGTGTACGGCTACTTCGTGCGACGCGACGAGGGCGGCACCCTCACCGACGAGGGTCGTCGCGGCGTGCTCCGTCTCGGGGGCTCCGTGGCCGGTCTCACGGCCGGCACGATGTACGCGTCTCACGTCTTCGCCAACCTCCTCGAACCCGTCGAGCTCCACGGGCGCCACCTCCTCCCCTCGCCCGGCGCGTCGTGGCCCACGTGGCTCCTGGGGTTGTTGCTGGCGGGCTTCGGCGGCGGCGCCCTCGCGAGCCTGAAGCCGGCGTGGGATGCGAGGGCTCACCGCGACGTGATGGTGCGCAAGCTTGCGCTCCCGCTGGCGCTCGTCTTCGCGACGGTGGTGGTTCTGCTGTACGGCACCCACGTCTTCGACCCCGCGCATCCGGTGCCCGAAGGGACGCGCTCGCTCACGGCCTTCGCGCAGCGCCTCTACCGCGCGATGGACTCCAAGTGGGGGCTCTACGGGCTCATCTACACCATGTCGGTCACGACGGGCGGCGTGTACATGCTCGGGCGCTACGGGCACAACCGCTACCAGGTGGTTCGCACGCTCGTGGTGATGACGGTGCAGACCACGTTCGGGTTCTCGATCCCGGTGCTCCTGGGGATGTTTCGCCAGCCGGAGTACTACCTCAGCTACTTCTGGCCCCTGAAGATCGACGCCTTCTACCCCGACAACATCTTCCGCGACCCGACGCCCTTCATCCTCTGGAGCTTCGTCGGCTCGCTGGTGTTCGTCCCCGTCATGGGGATCTTCTTCGGCAAGCGCTGGTACTGCTCGTGGGTGTGCGGCTGCGGCGGCCTCGCCAACACCGCGGGGGAACCCTTCCGCGCCCTCTCCGCCAAGGGCGAGAGCGCCTGGCGCTTCGAGAAGGTCGCGATCCACTCGGTGCTCGCGCTCGCCATCGTGACGACCGTCCTCGTGGTGATGGCGTCGTTCATGGGGAGCGCCGGGCAGGCGACGGGCGTGTGGTGGCCGGGCCACGGCGCGGTGAGCGACTACCGCTTCGACCCGACGCGCGCCCACGCCGTGGTCAACTGGGCCGGGCAGCTTCGGTACTACTACGGCGTCGTGGTGGTGAGCGTGCTCTCCGGGGCCATCGGCGTGGGGCTCTACCCCCTCGGCGGGACGCGCCAGTGGTGCCGCAACTTCTGCCCCATGGCGGCCTTCCTCGGGCTCGTGCAGAAGTTTGGTCGCTACCGCATCCGCGTGAAGGACGACATGTGCATCTCCTGCGGGATGTGCACCAAGGCCTGCGAGATGGGCATCGACGTGCGGGCCTACGCCCAGGCCAACCAGAGCTTCACCCGGGCGAGCTGCGTGGGCTGCGGCATGTGCGCCGAGGCCTGTCCCCGCGGCGTCCTCCAGCTCGAGAACCGCTTCGAACAGCACCCCCAGGAGCGCCACCGCCACGACCTCGTCCAGCTCCGCCTCCACAAGAACGCGTGAAGCAAAGCGCCCCCAACCCGTCTCAACCCCCGATCGCACCATGAAGCACACCGCCCCGCTCCTCGCCCTGACGCTCACCCTCTCGGGGGTCGCCCTCGCGCAGGGCCGACGTCCGCCCCCTCGCACTCGCCCCGACGCCGCGGCGCCCGTCGATGCGGCCGTCGACGCGCCGCCTGCCGACGACCCCGTCGCCCGCTTCGATACGCTTCTGCGCGCGGTGGTGCGCGGCGGTGGGGTCGACTACGCGGCCCTGCGCGGCCGCCTCGACGAGCTCCGCGCGTTTCACGCGTGGCTCGGCGCGCACGGGCCCGCGACGACGCCGACGGAGTTTCCCACCGCGGGGGCGCGCAAGGCGTACTGGCTCAACGCCTACAACGCGGTGGTGCTCCGCGGCGTCGCCGAGGCCCCGGCGTCGATGAACAACGTCATGGACTACCTCCCCAACAGCGGCTTCTTCCGCGCCCGGCGGTGGCGGGTCGACGGCCGCGAGCGCACCCTCGACGACATCGAGAACCGCGAGGTGCGCCCGACGTTTCATGACGCGCGGGTGCACATGGCGCTCAACTGCGCGGCCCGCTCGTGCCCGCCGCTGCGCGCAGGGGCCTACCGGGCCGACCGGGTCGATCGGCAGCTCGACGAGCAGGCAACGCGGTACATCAACGCCGCGGGCAACGTCACCCTCGACGAGGCCGCCCACACGGTGCGGGTGGTGCAGCTCTTCGAGTGGTTTCGCGACGACTTCGCGGCGCGGGTGCCGGGGCATCCGGCGTCGACGGTGACGGGGGCGCTGGGCTTCGTCCACACCTTCGCCAGCGCCGAGCTGCGCGCGCGCATCGAGGCGGCGTGCGGGGCCGACGGGGCGCGCTGCACGCTGACGTTCACGCCGTACGACTGGGCGCTCAACCGGGCGCGGTAACGCTCACACCACCCACCGCGCGAGGAGCCCTGAGGCCCCCGCGATGCTCCACCCCGCGGCCACCTCGCGCGGGGTGTGACGGCCTTCGTGGATGCGCGCCCAGCTCACCGCGAGCGCCGCCATCGCGAAGGGCCACAAGCCCCGGTGCGACGTCGCTTCGAGCAGCGCCACGACGCCCACCGGCACGGCCGCGTGCCCGCTCACCTTGAGCCCCGCCACCGTGGCCGCGGTGACCAGCGCCGACGCGACCAGCCCCGCGAGCGCGAACCCGCGCACCACCCCCGGCGCGCCCGACGCGTACACCCCCCACGCGAACACCCCCGCCATCGCGAGGGCCGCCGCGAGGAAGGCCGGCCGCTCGCGCCGCACCGAGAGGTCGTGGTCGGAGAACCACCCGCGACGCAGCCCCACGAGCCACACCGCCGCCACCGGAGCGACCGCCAGCACCGACCAGAGCGTCCAGCGGACGGCGAGGCCACGGTCGTGCGTGGCGCTCCAGGTGAGCGCGAACACCCCCAACGGACCGAGGATCGCGGGATGCAGCACCGCCCCGAGCGCGCGGGCGACCGACCACTCTCGGCGGCGCTCGAAGCGCGTCCACACGATGAGCCCGGCGCACGCCGCCACGCCGTCGACGAAGAGGTCGAAGAGCTCCTCGGAGCCCCAGAGGCGACCGCGGTGGAGGGCCTGGACGAGCTCCTGCGTGGCGGCGACGGCGACGAAGCACACGGTCGCGCCGAAGGCCCGCAGCGCCCGCGCGCGCCGGGTCATCTCGAAGGCCGACGGCGGCAACCACCATCGAACCAGCGCGATGGCGAGGGCGCCGTAGAGCAGGCTGTGGGCGACGAGGTGGACGGGCTCCTGCCGCAGCAACCACGCGAAGGGAGAAGCCTCGGCGGGCGGCAGGCGTTCGAGGAGAAAGGCCATGGACACGAAGGCGAGGGCCATCGCCGCAACAACCGATCGGGCACGCATGGGAGCGACCGTACCGCGCGGGTCGGTTCGCCGTACGCTTCGGCGGTCCCGATGGCTTCACGGCGCGCGCGAACGGCCCGAGGCGGGCGGCGGACCGCACGCGCACGGGCCGTTCGGGCTACATCCCGAGCTTGTCGTCGATCTTCTTCGTGACCAGGCCGTGCGCCATCGTGATGCCCGCGCGCAGCGAGGCCACGCAGTGGAGGGCCTCGCTCAGGTGCTCCATGGTCATGCCGGCCTGGAGGCACTGCTGGGTGTAGCTGTCGATGCAGTAGGGGCACTTCTCGGTGTTGGCCACCGCGAAGCCGATGAGCATCTTCTCGCGCTTCGTCAGCATCCCCGCTTCGAAGGCGCCGCCGTAGTACGCCATGAAGCGCTTCCAGTGCTCCTTTGCGTGGTCGCCCATCTCCCCGAAGTGGGGGAGGTCCTCGTCGTCGAAATACGCTGCCATGATTCTGCGCTCCCTTCTGGCGCTTCGATGCATCTACCTTTGTGCATGGTCCATTGGAAGACGGAATCCCTCCTCGACGCCGACCCCGACGCGCTCCTCGCGGCGGCGCTCGACCCCGCCACGCTGGTCGAAGTCCCGCGCTACATGCCGCTCGTCGCCTCGGCCACGCGCGTGTCGCGGGAAGAGCTCTCCGACAGCAAGGTGCGCGTCACCGACCGCTACGAACCGGGCTTCGATCCGCCCGCCTTCGCCCGCGGCCTCACGCGCGAAATGCTCGGCTGGGACCTCATCCTCACGTGGGACCTCTTCACCCGCGCCGCCACCTTCGTCATCGACCCGCACGTGCCCGCGAAGTGGAAGCGCTACGCCGACGTGAAGGGCTCCTACCGCCTCGAAGCGCGTGGCCCGCGCACCGCCCGCGTGCTCGAAGGCGACCTCGCCATCCTCGTGCCGCTCGTCGGCGCCCTCGCCGAACGCTTCGCCGTCCGCGAGCTCACGCGTCAGTTTGAGGGCGAAGCCCGCCTGCTCGAAGCCCACGCCCGCCGCCGCGCCGCCTGAACGACACCACCATGCGACTCCCCTCCCCCCTGCGCACCCTCGCCACCCGCGCCATCCTCCGCGAGCTCGGCGGCTACCGTCACGCCGTCCACCACGACGACCCTTCGCTGCCCGAACGTCCTTCGGGCGAGGCCCCGCGCGTCGCCGTCGTCGGGGGTGGCATCGCGGGCATCAGCGCCGCGGTCACCCTCGCCGAGCGCGGCTTCGCGGTGACCCTCCTCGAGCGCAACGCCTACCTCGGCGGCAAGACCGGCGCGTGGCCCGTGCAGGTCGGCGACGAGACGCAGTCGGTCGACCACGGCTTCCACGCCTTCTTCCGGCACTACTACAACCTCGACGGGCTCTTGAAGAAGGTGGGCGTGGCCGCTCACCTGAAGGCCATCGACGACTACGTGGTGCTCCGCACCGACCGCTCGCGCATCTCCTTCGCGGGCACCGACACCGTCCCCCTGCTCAACCTCCTCTCGCTGGCGAGCACCGGGGTCTACAAGGTGTCCGAGCTCCTCTTCTCGACGAAGATGCACAAGCTCGACCCCTTTCTCCGCTACGACGAGGCCAAGACCTTCGCCGACTGGGACGGCGTCTCCTACGACGACTTCGCCCGCCACGCCGACCTGCCGAGCGACCTCCGGCTGGTGTTCAACACCTTCGCGCGGGCCTTCTTCTCCGAGGGCGACCGGCTCTCCGTGGCGGCCCTCATCCGCGCGTTTCATTTCTACTACCTCTCCAACGACGCCGGCCTGCTCTACGACTACCTCGACGACGACTACGAGACGGCCTTCGCCGCCCCGGTGCGCGCGTGGTTCGAGTCCCACGGCGTCACGCTGTCGCTCGGCACCGAGGTCACCTCCCTCGAACGCGACGGCGAGCGTTGGACCGTCAACGGCGCCCCCTACGATGCCGTCGTGCTCGCGTGCGATGTCGTCGGTGCGCGCGCCATCGCGGCCGCGTCGTCGTCGCTCGCGGCCGCGCACCCGGGCTTCACCGAGCGCATGGCCCTGCAGAAGACCTCCCAGCGCTACGCCATCCTCCGCGTCTGGAACGACCGCCGCGTCGGCGACGACCTCCCCGTCTTCGTCATCACCGACCGCCTCACGCTGCTCGACGCGGTGACCTTCAACCACCGGGTGATCCCCGCCGCGCGCGACTGGGCGGAGCGTCACCGCGGGGGCGTCTACGAGCTTCACAGCTACGCCGTCCCCGACAGCCTCCCCGACGACGCGGCCATCGAGCGGGCGCTGCTCGCGGAGTTTGACCACTACTTCCCCGGCGTCGTCGGCGCGAAGAACGTCGCCACCCACCTCCACGTCCGCTCGGATTTCGCAGCGTTCCACGTCGGGTCGCACGCCACGCGGGCCACGGTGGACACGGGGGTTCCCGGGCTCTGGCTGGCGGGCGACTGGGTGCGCATCCCCCACGCGGCGACGCTGATGGAGGCCGCGTGCCTGTCGGGCCTGCTGGCGGCCAACGGCATCCTCGCGGCCCGCGGGCTGCGCGAGGCGCCGGTGTACGCGGTGCCAGCGAAGGGGATCCTGTCGCGGCTGCCGGCGCCGCCGAAGTCGATGTAGCGGCGGGCTCTCCCTGGTCTGTCCAACTTCGCGCGTCTGGTACTTTCCGACAGACCATCCCCGGGGCACCCTCCGCCCCATGTCCGACGCCCTCCGCCAGACCGACCGCACCACGCTTCGCCGCCGCCGCCAGCGCGGAACCTACGACCGCTCCCTCGCCTACCCCCTCCTCGACGAGGCTCTCGTCTGCCACGTCGCCTGGGTGCACGACGGCGCGCCGATGCTCCAGCCGATGGCCTTCGTCCGCGTCGGCGACACGCTCTACCTGCACGGCTCCCCGAACAACCGCGCGCTCCTTACGCTCGCCGGCGGCGCCGCGGCCTCCCTCGCGGTGAGCGTCGTCGACGGGCTCGTCCTCGCGAAGTCCGCCGGGCACCACTCGCTCAACTACCGCTCGGTGGTCCTCTTCGGCGAGGGGCGGCGCGTCATCGACGACGTCGAGCGCCGCGCCTGCCTCGAAGCCGTGCTGGAGAAGGTGGTCCCCGGCCGCAGCCCCTACACGCACCCCGTCACCGACGACGACCTCCGCACCACGCTCGTCGTCGCCTTCGCGATCGACGAGGGCTCCGCCAAGGTGCGCTCCGGGCCGCCCGGCGACGAGGACGGCGCCGCGCTCGGCTTCGTCGGCGTCGTCCCCCTTCGCACGGTCGCCGACCCCGCGATCGCCGCGCCCGACAGCGCGAGCGGAGTGCCGCACCTGAGCCTCGTCGAGACGATCCGCGAGCCGACGCTCTCCGACGCGCTGGGCGTGCTGCGGGCAGCGTTTCGCACCGACGACGTGAGCAGCGGCCTCGTCGCCCACCGCGTGGCCCGCTACCTCCGCGCGCAGCCCGACGGATGGTTCGTCGTGCGCGCCCAACGGGACGCCGCTTCACCCCCGGAGCTCGCCGCGGTCGGTGGCGCGCTCGTCTTTGGCGCGACCGCCTACCTCGGCCTCATCGGAACCGCGCCGGGCTTCCAGCGGCGCGGTCTCGGCCGCGCAGTGACCGAGCGCCTCTGTCGATTCTGTGAGGCGAAGGGCGTGCGTCGCGTGCTCCTCGACGCCTCAGCGTCGGGCGCCCCCGTGTACCGCAAGCTGGGCTTCGTGGTCGACGACGAGGCGGTGATCTACGTCGCCCCGGCCGCTCCGTCGGTTCTGGGCGAAGGCATCGCGCGCGCGACGGCGGACGACACCGCCGCGATCGTGGCGCTCGACCGCGACGCCTGGAGCGACGACCGCAGCGCGCTCCTCCGCGCGACGCTCGCGGCCTGCGAGGGCTTCGTTCATCGTGACGGAGCGGGTGTTGTGGATGGCTATGCGGTGGGGCAGCCGGGCGGCGTCGGGCCGATCGTCGCGCGCACCCCGGAGGTCGCGGGCGCGCTGCTCGACGCGGCGCGGGGCGCGTGCACCGTCGCGACGCCGCGGGTCATCGTACGGGCCTCGCAGGTGGGCATGGTGTCGGTGCTGGCGGCGCGTGGCTTCCGCGAGGAGCGGCGGCTGCTCCACATGCGCCTCGGGGAGGAGCGCGCGCCGACGCCGTGGGTGTGGGCGCAGGAGAGCCTCGCCGGAGGGTGACGTCGCCGCGATCATCCCGTTCAACGTGTTGGTTACCCTCCTCAACGTCCCAGGGTTCGCCGAGCGCTCACCCTGGGACGTCAAATGGCCTGGTCGCCGCGATCTTGCTCTCCGCGCGCCCCCAGTGGTCTCCTCCCGCTTCGTGCTCGCTCGCACCCCGCGCCTCGCCCTCACCGCGCTCCTCGCGCTCCCACTGCTCTCCGGCTGCGCTTCGTATCTCTCTCGCGCGCCCGGATCCTACGGCCGCCCCTCGGCGGGCTGGCAGGTCGGCGCCGCGCGCTTCGCCGACCAGGGTCGCACCTGGCGCGTCCTCCGCGACGACGCGATGGGCGGGCAGCACTGGGGCACGGCCCGCATCGTCTCGCTCGTCGAGCAGGTCGCGCGGGGCGCCTCGCCGTCACGCGACGCGATCCCGCTCACCGTGGGCGACTTCTCCGCCCTGCACGGCGGACAGATCCCGCACCACGCCTCGCACCGCGCGGGCCGCGACGTCGACCTGCTCTTCTTCACCCGCGACGGCGTCACCAACGCCCCGCTGCTCACGCCCGAGTTTGTCCGCTACGACCGCGAGGGCAACTCGGTCCGGTGGCCGGTGCCGCTGCGCTTCGACGCCCCGCGCAACTGGTCGATCGTCGAGTCGGTGGTGCAGGCCCGCGGGGTCGGCGTGCTGCGCATCTTCGTCGCCGCCTGGATCGAGCGCCTCCTCCTCACGCACGCCCGCTCAGTGGGGCGCCCCGCGTGGATCGTCCAGCGCGCTGAGAGCCTCATGCACCAGCCCGGCGACGCCGCGCCGCACGACGACCACTTCCACGTGCGCATCGCCTGCACGCCCGACGAGCGCGCCGCGGGCTGCGTCGACTACGGGCCGATGTGGACCTGGCTGGAGAAGGACTGGGAGAAGGGAGACAGCGCGCCCGCGGACGACGCGACGATCCTCGCGGTGATGGCACCGCTGCGCGAGGTGGCGCCTACTGGCAGCCCATCGCGCCGCAGGAGGTGAAGCCGTAGTCCGTGCAGACGAAGCGGTGGATGCGCCCGCCGGCGCAGGTCACGAGCGTGTTGCCGTCGCACGTCCCGTTGGGGGGCGCCGTGGTGGGGTCGCACTCGGTCGCCGTCCCGCAGAACGAGTGGCCCATCACCGTCTGACACGACGCCCCCGTCACGAGGCGGCCGCAGTCGATGACCTGGGTGCGCCCGCCGCGACACAGGCGGAGCGAGGTTCCATCGCACGAGACGGCGTCACCCGTGCAGGCCGCGCCGTCGCCGCGGCAGCCGTTGGACGCGGCGTCGCAGGTGGCGCCGGTGAGCGCGCAGTCGCGCACGGGGGTGTACGTGTTGACCAGGCACTGCTCGAACACCGACCCGCGGCACCGGGGAACTGCGGCCGCGGGGCAGGCGTCGCCCATCCCCATCATCGGGATGCACGCCGACTCCGTGCCCGACGCGGCGCAGCGGCGCTGACGGGCGTTGCAGTCGTCGCGCACCTGGACGCCGTCGGCGCACGACAGCGCGATGCGCGGGGGCGAGCCCTCACACGACACGGCGGGCGTGGGGCAGCCGCCGGCGGGGCGGACGACAGTGTACTTCAGGCACTCGCCGAGCACCGTGGCGCACGGGCCGCGCGCCGTCACGATGCACTGGAGCGACGGGCACGGGCGCTGCTGCACCGAGCCGCCCTCCCAGTTGTCGGGCCGGAAGTACTCGTTGAGCGCCGCCTGCGGGCTGCGAAACGTGCACGACGCCAGCCGCACCGAGAACACCGCCATCTGCTCCGGCGTGAAGGCGCAGAACATCGGCCCCGCAGGCACATCCGGCGCCGCGTCGCGCGACGTGTCCGCCGCGACATCCGGCGCGACCACCGTGTCCGCCCCGGGGCCGTCCGCGCCTCCCTCACCCGTGACGTCGGGCTGAACCGTCGCGTCCCCGCCGTCGGTCGAGGCGTCGAAGTCGCCGCCATCGGCCGGCCCCACCTCGGCGCGCGGCACGTCGTTGCGCGGCCCGACAGACGACGGCGGCGTCTCCGATCCACAGGCGGCGAGGAGGATCGTGGTGGTGCACAGCAGCGTTCGGATCGGTGAAGTCATGGCTCCCTCTGCTACCACACAACGGCGGATCGGGGTCACGGCCTTGAGCCCCGTGTGCTCCCTTCGACCATCGGGTCGCGGTCGTCGCCCACGGGTCTCCCTTCGCTGTCGAAGAAGCCCGCCGCGAGGACTGACGCCTCCGAGCCGAGCGTGACGCGCCCGCGGGCCGGCGCCACGCGCGGGTCGTACACGACATATTCAGGAATGAGGTCGGGCAGCGAGCGCGAGTGGAGCGTCGCGACGGGCGTCGTCCCCGCCACCACCAGCAGCGTCCGCGACGGCAGCTCGGGGTCGGGCGCCGTGAACACCGCGCCCACGTCGGGCCCTTCGAAGCGCCGGTCGCCGAGGGTCACCGCGCGCTCGTCGACCCGCACCGGAAGCGCGGCCGCGCGACGCGCCAGCAGACGGTTGGTGCGGCCCACCAGCACCAGCGTCCGCCCCTCGCCCATCGCCTCCGTGTAGCTGTCATCGCGCACGATCGCGTAGCGGGCCCGCACGCCCCAACGCTCGGCCCACTGGCGCGCCACCCGCTCGTTGACCCGCGCCTCCACCGGATCGCCCGCCCCGTAGACCACCACCACGGGCGTGTCGAACACCTCGCGGATGGGCCCCCCCGCGCGCACCGTGGGCCGCTCGCCCGCCGACCAGCGCCCGTCACGCCGCACGAGCGTCGTCGCGACGCCCAGCGGGAGCTCGATGCGGGTGCCGTCCACCGTCAGCGTGAGCGCGCGGGCCGTCGCCCCGTAGGCCGCGCGCGGCGGGGTGAGGGTGAAGGCCGCGACGCCCGTGGTGGTCGCGGTCCCGGTGGCGTTGCGCGCGGTGTCGAGCGTCACCTCCGCCCAGTGCCCCGTGCGCTGCGTCGTGGCGCGCCCTTCGGGGCCCGTCATCGCGTCGAGGGTGAGCCAGGAGGAGGTGTTCCAACGGAGGTCGGGGGTGCGAAAGCGGATGCGGCGCGGGTGCGGGTCGCGGCGGTACTGGAGGAAGTGCCGCACGATGCGCCCGTCGGCGTAGGTGGTGCTCCACACGTCGTGGTCGAGCACGGGAAGCTCGCTGCGCAGCGTGTACCCCAGCGCGGTGTAGCGCTCGGTGAGCACCGTGCTGTTGGTGATGGGCCGGTCGAGCGTCCCCTGGACGACGTAGAGCGGGGTGTCGAGCCCGTTCTCCGCGTAGTGGGCGTTCGAGCGAAGCTCCATGAGGAAGGTCTCCCACGGGCGTCGCACGCCGCGCGTGTCCTGCCGCACGAAATAGCTGTGGTACCCGCAGAGCGCGGCGATGGCCGCGAACACACCCGGGTGGTGGAAGGGGATGCCCGCGGCGCCGATTCCCCCCATCGAGAGCCCCGTCATGTACGTGCGGTTGACGTCCACCCGGTAGGCGCGTCGCACCTCCTCCAGCGCGCGCATCACGTCGTGCTCGCCCTGCTGGCGGTACATCGCGTCGCCGAAGCCCCACGGCGCCACCAGGATCGCCTGCGTGTCGGGGAGCGGCGGGAGGTGACGGTCGGCGCGGGTGCGGTCCTCGTCCTTGTCGTAGAAGCCGAGGAGGATGGGGAGCATGCGATGGTTCGACCCGCGCAGCCCGTGGAGCCCCATCACCACGGGGAAATCCGCGTCGCCGCGATACGACGGCGGCACGTACACCGAGTACTCCTGCAGGGCGCCGTCGAGCGGCGACCGGTACGCGCGACGGATGGCGCCGCGACGCCCGGCGTAGGGGTCGCGGCCCGCGGCCACCGCCGTGAGGAGCTCGTCGAGGAGGGCCGCCTCGGCGAGCAGGTGCCGCGTGTCGGGGTCGGCGTCGCGAACCAGCCCCGCGAGGCGTTCGGCGGCGCGCTCCACCGACCAGATCGAGCCCGCGGGGAGCGCCTCGGTCGCCCGCGGCGGCGGCGGCATCACCAGCGGAACCTCGCCGCCAAACGCGGGATCGAGCGGCGGGAGCACCTCCCACGCGCGCACCAGCGCCGCCCGCACCGACGGCGGCACGTCGACCGGGAAGGTGCGCGCGTTGCCGTCGACGTCGACCACCACCTCCCCGCGAACCTCCCCCGGGAAGACGTCGTGGTAGGTGAAGCGCTCGGGCACCTCCACCCGCAGCGGGACCACCGTCTCCGCCGCCGCGCGCCGCAACGTCACGCGCAGGTCACGCCCGGTCGCGTCGTCGACGACGGCGGCGCCGCCGGGGAAGTTCACCGCGACCTCGACCCGCGTCCCCTCGCGCGCCACCCGACGTTCGAAGGACACGGCCGCGGCGCGCCGCGTGAGCGCGAGGCACTGGGCGTCGTCGACGTCAGGGAGCTCGATGCGCACGTCGGGGTCGCGCGCGAACCCAGGGGTGACCACGCGGGCGAAGAGGTCGAGGTCGCCGCGCGAAGCGAGCTTCACCACCAGCGGGTGACGCCCGACGGCGAGGTCGAGGCGCACAAAATCCTGCTCGCTCGCCGAGGCGCGGGTGGCCGCGCGGCGGAGCACCTCCCGCCCGTCGAGCCGCACCGACAGCGCGTCGTCGCCCCCCAGCGCGAGGTAGCGCGGGCCGGCCGTGCGCACGTCGAGCACCACGCCCGCGTACACCACCCGCGCCCCCCGTCCGCCCGCCGCGGCGCCCACGTCGAGCCACTCGCGGTTGGACGTCGCCGGTCGCCACGCGGGTGACGTGGCGGTGGCCGAGGGCGTGAGGTCGGCGTCGGGGCGTCCGAGACGGCGGGGCGGCGCGTCGAGGATGGCCCCGAACACCGCCGACCACGAGGGCCTCGGCTGGAGCGCGCCGAGCGCGTAGGGCGCCGTGACGAGCCAGGTGGCGAAGGCTCCGTCCGCGGTGGGGCGGACGAGGCAGCGGGCGGGGGCGGTGGATGCGGCGGCGGTGAGCGAGAGGCCGAGCGCAGCGGCGGCGAGGGATGAGCGTGGAAGCATCGTCGAGGGAGGGGGGTGGACTCTACACCGCTTTACGGTGCCCCGATCCTGTCGCATCATCCGCCGCGCCGGAGAGGCCCGCACCCGTAGGCCCGTCCGCACCTGCTCGCTTCCATCGACCCTACCCGGAAAGTGACCTTCATGCGAACCCACCACCTGGCCGCGCTCGCCGGCGCCCTCCTCGCCCTCGGCGTAGGCTGCGGGCGCACCGAGCTCGAGACCGAGCCCGCCGCCGACGCCGCGCCCGTCGATCGCCCCGATGTCCGCGACGACGATGTCAACATCGACGCCGACGTGGTCGATGAAGACGTGGTGATCGTGGACGACGACGTCACCATCGTCGACGAGGACATCACCATCGTCGACGAAGACCGGGTGATCATCGACGAGGACGTCATCGACGAGGACGTCATCGACGAGGACATCCCGCAGGTGTGCGTCGACCCGCTGCGCCTCTGCGCGGGCCGCTGCGTCGACCTTGCCAGCGACGCGCAGAACTGCGGCGCCTGCGGCCAGGCCTGTCGGAGCGGCCGCTGCGCGATGGGCGCCTGCGTGCCCACCTGTCCCCCGGGCACCGCGGAGTGCGCCGGGGCCTGCGTGGTCCTCGCCACCGACCGCTTCAACTGCGGTTCGTGCGGCAACGCCTGCAACGAGACCGAGACGTGCAGCTCGGGGATGTGCGGCGCCGTCTGCCCGCCGGGCCAGTCGCTCTGCGGCCGCGCCTGCGCCGACCTCCGCGCCGACCGGGCCAACTGCGGCGCCTGCGGCAACGCGTGCCCCACGGGCTTCGTGTGCTCGGGCGGCACCTGCCTCACCGTCTGCGACGAGCCCCTCCGCGCGTGCAACGGCGCCTGCGTCAACGTGCAGACCGACCCGGGCAACTGCGGCGCCTGCGGGACGCGCTGCGCCATGGGTCAGGTGTGCTCCGCGGGCCGCTGCCAGACCACCTGCGCGGCCCCCAACGTCACGTGCAACGGCGCCTGCGTCAACACGCAGAACGACCCCTCCAACTGCGGCGCCTGCGGCCGCTCGTGCCCCGCCGGCGCGGCCTGCGGCATCGGCATCTGCACCCTCACCTGCCCGTTCCCCTCCGCGCGCTGCGGCGGCACCTGCGTCATCACGCTCAACGACCCGGCCAACTGCGGCGCCTGCGGCAACCGCTGCGCCGCCGGTCAGGTGTGCTCCTTCGGGAGCTGCCAGACCATGTGCACCGCGCCCCTCGTGATGTGCAACGGCGGCTGCACCGACTTCCGCATCGACCCGACCAACTGCGGTACCTGCGGCAACCGCTGCCCCGGCGGCCAGATCTGCCTCCTCGGCCGCTGCGGCTCGCCGCCCGGCTGCATGCCCCCGCGCACCATCTGCCCCGGCGGCTGCACCGATCAGCGCACCGACCCGCGCAACTGCGGCGCCTGCGGGCGCGTTTGCGGCGCGGGCCAGACCTGCGCGGGCGGCACCTGCGTCGGCTCCACCTGCATGGCCCCGCAGGTTCAGTGCTCGGGCCGCTGCATCAACCCCACCAACGACCCGGCCAACTGCGGTAGCTGCGGCAACCAGTGCGCGGCGGGCTCGATGTGCATTGGGGGAGCCTGCCAGAGCCGGTGCCGCGCCCCGCAGATCGAGTGCGGCGGCGGCTGCACCGACGTCCAGACCGACCCCTCCAACTGCGGCGGCTGCGGCAACCAGTGCCCCGGCGCGGCGGTGTGCGTCGGCGGCGTGTGCGGCACGCCCTGCCCCCCGCCCCGCTCCACCTGCGGCGCCCGCTGCGTCGACACGCAGTCCGACCCGTCCAACTGCGGCCGCTGCGGCAACGCGTGCGCCATGGGCCAGACGTGCCGGGCCGGCGTGTGCACCACGATGATGACCTGCGCGGCCCCCCGGACGATGTGCACCTCCGGGTGCGTCGACACGCAGACTGACCCCTCCAACTGCGGCACCTGCAACACCCGGTGCCCCGCGGGTACGCCCTGCATGAACGGCCGCTGCGGCTGCCCGGGCACGACGCTCCTCTGCGGCGGCTTCTGCGTCGACACGAGCTCGTCGCCCCTGGACTGCGGCGCCTGCGGCAACGCCTGCCCCGCGACCCAGGCGTGCCTCGGCGGCCGCTGCGCCTGCTCGTCGCCCCTCACGTCGTGCGGCGGCCGGTGCATCAACACCAACAACGACACCACCAACTGCGGCACCTGCGGCAACCGCTGCGCCCCCACCTTCGACTGCCGCGGCGGGACGTGCCAGTGCCCCGCGCCCCTCTCGGCGTGCGGCGGACGCTGCCTCAACACCAACAACGACACGCAGAACTGCGGCACCTGCGGCAACGCCTGCGGCGCCGGTCAGGTGTGCGTCGGCGGCCGCTGCGGCTGCCCCGCCAACAACACGCTCTGCGGGACGGCGTGCGTGAACACCAACTTCAGCCCCACCAACTGCGGGCGCTGCGGCAACGCCTGCCCGATGCGGCAGTTCTGCGTCTTCGGCACCTGCCGCGGCGCGTTCTGAGTGACCGACGAGCTCCCCTCCCCCACGCGCCGTAGAGCCTCAGGTGACGGCTCTCGGCGCGGCCCCCTCGCTGCCCTCTTCGTCCTCGGCGTCTCCCTC
This sequence comes from Polyangiales bacterium, assembly GCA_044375895.1. Classification (GTDB taxonomy): domain Bacteria; phylum Myxococcota_A; class Polyangia; order Polyangiales; genus CAISKJ01. The sequence goes on from JBILLV010000060.1 coordinate 19,894, forward strand.
GTGGTGGCGACGCGCTTCGTCGCGGTCGCTCAGGTGCCGCCGACCACCCACCGCCCCAGCACCCTCACCGAACGGCTCTGGGAATTTCCCACCAGCCCCATCGGCCCGACGCGCGTGGCGGTGCTCGTCCCCACCACACGCGCACCGGGCGAACGCTGGCCCGTGCTCGTCGCGCTGCACGGCTGGGGCGAGGCCGCGCGAGGCCCCGAGGAGGGCGTGTGGGGGTGGCCCCACGACTACGAGCTCGGTGCGTCAGACGCGGAGCTGCGTCGACGGCGGCTGCGCGTGGAGGCCTTCCTGGGGTTCGTGTCGCCCGCGCGCTACGACAGCCTCCGTCGCGACCTCACGCGCCGCCCCTACCGCGGGATGATCGTCGTCACCCCCTACACCCCCGACGTGCTCAGCCCCGACGGCGGCGACCCCTCGGCCGCGTGGAGCGACTGGCTCGTGAGCACGGTGCTCCCGCGGGTGCGCGCCGAGCTCCCCGCGCTGCCGACGCGCGAGGCCACGGGCATCGACGGCGTCTCGCTCGGGGGCCTTCTCGCGCTGGAGACGGGCCTGCGCCACCCCGAGACCTTCGGGGTGGTGGGGGCGCTGCAAGCGGCGGTGCGCAACCGTGTGCCGCGCGTGCTCGGCCGCTACGTGGCCTCACCGACCCGACCCGCCCAGCGCATCCGCTTGCTGGGCACGCGGAGCGACCGGCTCACCCGCGACATCACCGCGCTCGACGCCGCGATGACGGAGCGCCACATCCCCCACGATCTTCGCGTGGTGGAGGGGCCGCACGACTACATCTTCAACCGCGGCGCAGGCGGGGTGGAGATGCTCCTCTTCCACGATCGGGCGCTGCGGGGAGAGCCCGCGCCATAGGCAGTTAGCGCTGCGGGCAGGGACGTGCGCGCGACGCCGCGAGCGCCCGGGAGACGTGCGCGCCGGCCGCCTCGACCCACTCGTCGCTCAGCGCGGCGACGCTCACCTGCGCGATGGCCTCGAGCTTCAGGCTCCCCTGCACGTCGACGAAGTAGATCCGCCACTCGGGCTGGTACTCCATCCCGGGCATGACGCAGACGCCGTCTTCGTTGCAGGGGCGATCATCTTCGTGCATCTGCTCCACCGCCGCCGCGAGGTCGCGGCGCAGCGACGGGAGCGCCCGCGTGAGGGCGACGCCGCAGAGGCGACGGTCGGAGATCTGCGCGCGACCACGGCCCGAGGGCGGCGCCTCGATGTGGCGGACGACGGTCACGCCGCGCGCGGGGTCGATGGCGTCGGTGAGGGCTACGGTTCCCGCGGCGAGGGCGCGGAGGCGGGCGATGTGGGGGTTGGGGGGCTCGGGGGGCTCGGGGGCGGGGGCGACGTCGGGCGCGGTGGAGACGTCGGGGGCGGCGACGTCCGGGGCGGGCGGGACGTCGGAGACGACGATGGGCGCGGGCGCGACGGCGACGGGCGCAACAGAGGCGCGCTGGGCGCTACAGGCGAGCGCGGCGGCGAGGAGGGAGGCGAGGGCGAGGCGGTGCATGGGCGCGACACTACCGCGGGGACGCGTCGCTTCGGGAGGCGACGCATCGAGGGGCGATGCTTCGTTGGGGGCGACCCTACGGCCCTCGGCGACGGACGACGGACCGTATCGCGGGAGCGATCGGGCGTGGCTTCTCGTCGCCCCCCCCCCCCCCCCCCCCCCCCCCCCCCCCCCAGACAAGACGCCCGCCCCCCCCCCGCGACTCTCACTTGACGCGCGCGCCGCGATCGTCGCCTATTCCCGCCGCCGATGGCCTCCTCCCTCCCGCTCGCCGACAAGGCCACGCGCATCGCCGCGACGCTCGACCAGCTCTTCCCATCACCGCCCATTCCCCTCGACCACACGGACGCCTTCACGCTCCTCGTCGCGGTGGTCCTCTCCGCGCAGACGACGGACAAGAAGGTCAACGAGGTGACCCCGCACCTCTTCGCCCGCGCCCCGACGCCCGAGGCGATGCGCCTGCTCCCCGTCGAAGAGATCCGCCAGATCATCCGCCAGATCGGCCTCGCCCCGGCGAAGGCCAAGGCGCTCCGCGGGCTCTCGGAGATGCTCTGTGAGCGCCACGGGGGGAAGGTCCCCTCGGACTTCGACGCGCTCCTCGAACTCCCGGGCGTCGGGCGCAAGACGGCCAACGTGGTGGTCTCGCAGGTCTTCAACGTCCCTGCGTTCCCGGTCGACACGCACATCCTCCGGCTCGCCAACCGCTGGGGTCTCAGCCGCGCAGACAACGCCGACGGCGTCGAGCGCGACCTCACCCGCATCTTCCCCCGCGACCGCTGGAACCTCCTCCACCTGCAGATCATCTACTTCGGCCGCGCGCACTGCCCCGCGCTCCACCACGACCTCACCGCGTGCCCCATCTGCGCCTGGGCCGCGTCGAAGACCCGCATCGCCGCCGAGGCCCGCGCCAACGCGGCGCTGCGACAAAGGAAGCCCCGCCCGTGAACGACCGCCGCCGCCCGCCCCCCGCGCCCCGTCCCGCCGCGCCCACTGATCCGCACGACACGGTCTACGGGCTGCGCGCGGGCCTGGCGGTGTTCGCGAAGCGGCGCGATGACATCGTCGAGGTCTCCTTCACGCGCGAGGTGCAGGGCGAGCTCACCGAGCTGCTGCGCTGGGCGTCGGCGAAGCGCATCCCCGCCCACGAGCTCCCCGCCGACCGCGTCGCCCGCGCGGCCGACTCCTCGCACCACGAGGGCCTCTGCGTGGTGACGCGACCGCGCCGCTGGCTCCCCGCCGCGGGCCTCGCCGACCTGCTGCTGAAGGGCCCCGGCGTGTGCGTCGCGCTCGACCGCGTGCGCAACCCGTACAACATCGGCGCCATCCTCCGCAGCGTGGCGTTCTTCGGCGTCGACGCCGCCCTCCTGGGCGCCCCCGCGCCGCACCCCGCGCTCCCGGCCGACGCCGTCCGCGTGGCCGAAGGGGGCGCGGAGGCCGTCACCCTCGCCCGCACCACCGACCTCGCCGACACGCTCCAGCGCCTGCGCGCCCGCGGCGTCCGCGTGGTGGGGGCCGACGGCGCGTCGCGCACCAGCGCCATCGGCTTCGCCTTCACGCGCCCCTGCGTGCTGGTGCTCGGGCACGAGCGCGAGGGCATCTCCGAGCGGGTGCGGGCCCAGTGCGACGCGCTCGTGGCCATCCCGGGGACGGGCGCCGTCGAGTCGCTCAACGTCGCGGTGGCCGCGGGCCTGCTAGTGAGCGAGCTGGTGCGGGGACGTCAGGTGGGGGCGTCGGTGGGGCGCCAGCCGTAGGTGTTCAGCGTGGCGTAGAGCGTCTTGCGGTCGACGCCGAGCACCTCACTCCGCGTCGTGGTCGTCAGCGTTGGCGCCTTGCCGGGCGGCCCGCTCCGCCTGATGGCGCGTGATGGCCGCGGCGAGCTCGTCGACCGCGAGGACGCCGTCGTGGTTGGCGTCGTCCGCGGCGAGGCGCTGCTGCATCGGCGCGGGTAGCTCGCTCACCTGGAGGGAGCCATCGCCGTTGGCGTCGAAGCGCTGGATCATCCGCGCCGGGTCGGGGACGTGACCGCCGCGGCCGCGACCGCGACCGCGCCCTTCGCCGCGCCCGCCGTGGTGCATCATCGCACCGGAAGCGCGGGCCGCGTCGAGCTCCGCGCGGGTCACGCGGCCGTCGTGGTCGGCGTCCGCGACGCCGAGGTGCCCCCAGCGCTGGGGCCCCGCCTCCTCGGCGTTGAGGGCGCCGTCGCCGTTGGTGTCGGCGCGGGCGAAGCGCTCGGCCTGACGCGCCTGCAGGTGGGCGGTGAGCTCCGCGACGGCGATCACCCCGTTGTGGTCGGCGTCGGCGGCGCCGAGGCGCGCCTGCATCGGCGCGGGGAGTTCGCTCACCTGCAGGGCGCCGTCGCCGTTTTGATCGAAGCGCTGGACGAGCTGCGCGGGGTCGCGACGCCCCCAGCGGCCGCGCGCCTCGGCCTGGGGTCCGGTGGCGACGGTGAGCGCCGTAGACGAAGCGCCCGTGGTGTCGGCGCTGCCGCAGCCGACGGCGGTGAGGGAGAAGGCCGCGAGGACGAACGAGTAGCCGAGGGTCGAGAGCTTCATGGTGCGTGTCCTTTTGTGAGTGTCGCAGCGGATCAATGCGCCGCTCGTGCCAGCGCGAAGTTGCGAGGAAATCGGGCGGTTCCTGCGGGTGAAGCGCACCGCACGCCGTCCCCCGCGCCGACAGGTGTCGTGTCGGGTGACGCGCTTCCGCCTTTCCTCCAAACGCGCCCTCTGCGGTATGCTCCGCAACCGCCATGCGTCTCCTCGCCACGCTCCTGCTCACGCTCGCTCCCCTCGCCGCCTCGGCCCAGGCGACGCCGCCCGCGCGTCCGGCCGCGGCCCCCGCGCGCCCCGCCGCGACCCCCGCGGCGCCCGCGACCGCGCGCGAGGTCACCCCCTTCCAGGCGGCGATCAACCGCGGCGCGCAGGCGTTCCACGACCGCCAGTTCGACGTCGCGGCGACGGCCTTCCGTGACGCCGCCGGGCGCGACGCGCGGAGCCCGTTGCCGCAGTTGCTCCTCGGCGCGGTGGCGCAGGCCCAGGGCAACGCGGCCAACGCGCTCGGCGCCTACCGCGAGGCCGCCCGCATCGCGCAGGCCGAGGGCGACGACGCCAGCCGGGCCCGCGCGCTGGCGGCCATTGCGGGCGTCCACGAGGGGCAGCAGCGCTGGGACGACGCGCGCAACGCCTGGCAGGAGTACACCACCTTCGCCGACGCCCACGCGCAGTCGTCGTTTCCGGCAGTGGGGCGCGCGCGGACGGAGGCCATCGGGCGGCGCGCCTCGCTGGAGACCGAGTACGCCCCCGTGCGCGAGCGCATCGCCGAGCGCCTGCGCGTCAACGCGTCGGGGCAAAACCAGCAGGCTCCCGCGGGGACCACGGTTGTGCCGGGGACGACGTCGGCGGGCGGAGCGATGCCGCCGTCGCCCGGTCGCTGACGACCCTTCGACGCTGCGGCGATGGTGCTTGTGGGGGGCGCTACGTGACGCGCGTCACGCGGGATTGGTGCCCGTCACGACGGGCTTGCCGGCCTGTGTCCAACCCATGATGCCAGCGGGGAGAACGAACACGTTGGTGTACCCGAGCGCGACAGCCTGCCGCGCAGCCGTGTGGCACGCCATTCAATGTTCGTTGTAACAGTAGAAGACGAGGCGCGTGGCGTGATCCTGGGGGAGCACGGCCGCCGTCACCTCGTCGTGGCCGACGTGGCGCGCGCCGGGGATGTGACCCTGCGCGTAGCGCTCGGGGCCGTTGGCGTCGTACACGGCCACCGTGTCGCGGCGCTCGAGGGCGGCCGCGAGCTCGGTGACAGACATCGACGGGAGCTCCGCCTCGGCGGCGGGCGCGGCGTGCGCAGCCGGCGGGGCGGCCGGCGCCGCGGAGCGGTTGCACGCGCCGCAGAGCGCGAGCACCGCCGCGAGCGCGACAGTGGAAGACACACGAATCATGAGGCCTCTCCTGACGCGCGGCTTCAGGTTGGAGTGGATGGGCCGCGCGTCGGAGGGAGCATCGCACGCCCGTAGCCGCCGCGACACCTCCACCCGCGCAACACCCCCTCCCGTCAGTTGAGCTGCTCGCACGGGAGACGCACGCGCATCACCCAGCCGCCGTCGTCGCGCCGCAGCTCGGCGCTCCCCCCCAGCGGCGCGACGCGGCCCCGCAGCGCCGCGAGGGCGCGCTTCGATCGGACCCCTTCGCCCTCGCTCCCGTCGTCGAGCACCTCCAGGAGGAGGCCGCCGTCGCCGCGGCGGAGCGTGATGGTGATGGTCTGCGGGGGCGTGTCGCGCAGGGCGTGGTGCGCGGCCTCTTCCGCGATCTTGAGAACGTGCTGACGCATCCGGCTGTTGGGCGGCGCGAGCCCACGGAGTTCGGCCCGCACGCTCGACGTGACCCCCACCGGCTCGCACATCGTGGTGACGGTGCTGCGAACGCGCTCGACCACCGACTCCCAACCGGCCTCATCACCGCGCAGCGGGGGCGCTTCATCGCGCACCTCGGTCGCGAGCGACGCGCCGATCTTCCAGCGGGGCGAGCGGATGACGGCGGCGGCTCCTTCGCGCTCGGGTCGAGGCTCCTTCTCGCGCGGGCGTGCGAGGGTGCGGCGCTCGCTGAGCAGGGCCTCCCGCTCGGCGAGCACGTACGCGAGGGCGTGGGTCGCACGGGCGACGGTCACGTGCGCGAGGAGCGTCATCGCACCGAAGAGCAACCCCGCGTGGACGAGCCCCGGGGCCGCGCCGCTCGCGACCCGCACGAGCACGCCGAGCAGCACCGAGAGCGCCGTCACCAGCACGAGGCGAACGGGCGGGACGCGCACCGCGAGCGCGAGGGCCGCCGCTCCGTGGAGGAGCATGACGGCCGTGACGGGCGCGGCGCCGAGGAAGCCCGTCACCGCGAAGGCCATGAGGGCCATTGCCCAGGCGACGTCATCGGCGAGGGTCCACTGGGGTTCACGCCCCGACCAGGCCGCCGCGCCCGCCGCCACCACGACCGTCACCGCGTGGACGACGACCGCCGCGGGGCGGGCTGGGCCGCACAGCGCCGCGAGCCTCGGCAGGCCGAGGGCGAGGAAGGGCATCGCGAGGCCGCACGCGGCGAGCGCTACCAGGGTGAGCCTGCGCTGTCGCGCGCGCCGAACGTCGAGGAGGACCGATCCCATCGAGAGCGGCACGATGCTACCCCCGCCCGCGGGGTTTCGATAGCCGCGTCGCGCGGATGGTGTCGGGGGTCACCACAGCGGCAGGGGGAGGTCGTCGAGCAGGGTCGCGGTGGCGCCAGGGCGCGCAGAATTCAGCGCGTCCCCCCAGAGGTAGAGGGTGTGCGGGTGCCCCGGGGTGACCCCCACCGACGCCGCGGGCACCACCGTCACCCCGCCGTCGTGACCGCGGGCCTCCACCGTCTGCTCGCCCGCCCGCACGGCGCGCTGGCCGCTTCGTTCGAGGTAGGCGGCGCCGCGGGCCAGCGCGGTCCCGTCGGCGAGGTCGACGTCCAGCAGCGGCCCGTTCGTGTAGGCCGGAATCACGCGGACGAGGCCCCCATCGCAGTCCGCCGAGCGCCGCGTGAGATCGGTCGCCGACACCAGTCGCAGGTGGGTCCCCGCGTCGCGATCGCCCGTGAGCGAACCCGTCAGGAACACCGTGCACCCCGCCATGAAGTACACGTCCGCGCAGAGGGCGTCGGCGATCTCGTCGCCCTCCGCGCCCGCGTCGCACGGGGCCAGCGTGACGTCGGGGCGGTCGGGCGCCCCTTCGACCACGCCGGCGTCGTTGGACTCGATCACCAGCGACGTGGGCTCCGCGCCCGGCGCCCCCGCGACGCGCACCTGATAGCTCACGCCGAGCGTCTCGAGGTAGCCCGACGACGCCCCCTCAGCGACCACCGCTTCGAGGTACCCGCGGCGGTAGAGCGGCAGCGTTCGCACCATGAAGCGCACTGTCCCAACCCCTCGGGCGAGGTTGACGAAGCGGAGGAAGCCGTTGTAGGGCGCGCGCATCGCCGGACGGGACGCGTCGAGCCCGCACGCGATGGGCCTCGGGACATCGATGCCCGCGTCCATCCCTTCGGCGTCCAGCGGGGCATCGAGCGTCGCGTCGACGAGCGCATCCGGCGCCTCCATCACCGCCGCGTCTCCCGCGAGGGCGACATCGTCGAGGGGCCGCGGAGCCTCCTCCGCGACGTCCACCGCGAGCCGGTCGGGCGGCGGCGAAGGACGTTCGGCGCAGCCCGCGGCGAGCGCCCACCCCAGCAGCGCGCTAACGGAACGTCGGTGACACATCGTTGAGCAGCAGCGCGCTGATGCCGGGGCGGGTGGGGTTCATCCGGTCGCCCCAGAGGTAGAGCGTGTGGGTGAGGCCGGCGTTCACGGTGCCAGCGACGTGCTCGCCGAGCGAGGCGCGCGAATCCGACTCGCGCACCGAGACGCGCAACGTGCCGATCGGCTGCGCGCGGAGCCCGCTGGTGTCACGGTAGGTGGTGAGGCGCGAGACGGCCCCGCCGTCGGCCGCGTCGGCGTCGAGCGACGGGCCCTCCGCGTAGAGGTTGCCGACGCGAACGTATCCGACCGCGCACTCCGACGACGACATCGGGAGGTCGGACACGCGCTGGATGTGCCGGTGGGTGAAGCGCATCGGATCGCCGCGCTCGGAACCGAACAGGAGCACCGAGCAGCCGGCGAAGAAATACACGTCCGAACAGATGGGGTCGACGAGGTCGCCGGGCTCGCGCCGCGCGGTGCAGTTGGTGACTGGGGAGGCCGCCCCGTCGGTGAGCATGCCGCCGTCGGCCGACCCGTCCACGATGACGCTCGTCCCGGCGTCGCCCGCCGCCGTGACGTGAATCTCGTAGGCCACCGGGAGCGTCTGGATGTGCTCGGTCGCCTCGCCCTCCTGCACCACGGCCTCCACGTACGCGGGAGCAAACTCCGGCAGCGAGCGCGCGACGAAGCGCACCGCGCCCATCGCCCGCCCCATGTTCGCGAAGCGGATGAAGCCGTAGCTCGTCCCGGCGGTGTCGGGCGTCCCCACGTCGCGCACGCAGGGGAGGTCCGCCACGGTCGCGTCGACGCCTTCCTCAGGGGCGAGGTCGGCGGCGACGTCGGCGCCCGTCTCCGCGGCGCCGGTCTCCGCGGCGGCGCTGTCTCCGGCGGCTGACACGTTGCGCTCGCACGCGGCGAGTAGGCTAGAGGCTGCGAAGATGTTCGACCAGCGCATCGATTTCGTCCGACGTGAGGGAGCGAGTCGCTCCATGCAGACCACCAGCGTTGTGCGTTGTCAACACGTCGCGCAGCGAGGCCGCGCGGCCGTCGTGGAGCCACGGCCCGCTCCGCGCCACCCCCAGCAGCGTGGGCGTGTCGAAGCGGCAGGCGTCGCGCGGCTGACGGGCGATGTCTTCGTGCGCGACGTCGGGGAAGGCCCCCCCGGCGGCGCACGTCCCCACGTCGTAGAGGCGCACCTCACCGCGAAGGTCGAGGGAAGGGTTGTTCACGCCCGAGTCGGTCGCGCGAGGCCCGGCGTGACAGCGCGCGCAACCGACATCCGCGCGTTGGAAGAGCGCCTGTCCGCGCGCGGCGAGGGCGGCGTCGACGCGCGGGCGGTGCGCCGGTGGGAGCGCGCTGGCGACGTAGGCCATCAGTGCGCGAAACGGGGGGCCGAAGATGTCATCGTCGGGGCGAATCTGGCCGCCCTGCTCGACGGCGATGGTGCGCCAGAAGTCGTCCAGCGCCCGCCGGGTCGCCGTGCGCATGAGGAAGCCGTCGAGGCCCTGGCGCAGGTCGGGGATGTCGCGCGGCCCCACCGAGAGGCCCTGCGTCACGGCCGCCGTCCCGCCGTCCGTGTGGCAGCTCTCGCAGGACAGCCAGCGGTTCACCGTGATGGGAAACATCTGGTAGCGGTCGTTGGCGTTGTAGAACATCCACTGCCCCGTGCGGAGCTCGGCGGGCATCGGGTCGTCCGCCCGCGACGCGAAGGGTCGACCGTCGACGGTCACCGCGCCGTCGGTCGCCACGGACAGCGCGAGGACGGTGCCGGAGCCTCGCGCGTGCAGCCACGCGCGGCGCCCGTCGCGGTGGATCACCACGGCGTCTTGCAAGCGCCCGGGGAGGTCTTCGACGAGGCCGCGCTGGACGCCCCGCGCGCAGTCCACCACGAGGAGGCTCTCGCTGTTGCGCGCGAGCACCAGCGCGAAGGCGCCGTCGGGCGTGAAGGCCAGGGCCCGCGGCCCGGAGATCACCCGCAGGATGACGCCGTCTTCGCCCGCGAGGCGCGAGTCGGTGGTGAGCGTCGGCCGGAGCGGCGCGCGCTCGGGCGACGTCGCGTCGAGCACCGACAGCGCAGGGAAGACCGTCGACTCGAAGTTGAGCGCGGGCTGCGCGGTGGTGACCGAGAGGAGCGTGTGGGGCACCCAGAGCTCCGCCGTGCCGGGGCGCTGCGCGGCGTCGTGGAGCGCCCGCGGGACACCGTTGGCCCGCAGCGGATGCCCCGCCCAGGGTCGCTCGGGGACGGCGCCGCGCGCGGTGATGGCGAGCGTCGCGGCGTCGAGGCGCGTCACTGCCCCCGTTCGCGGGTGGGTCACCACCAGACCGCCGTCGTCGGTGAGCGCGAGGGCGTCGGGCTCGTCCGGGAGCGCCACACGCCGCACGACGCGCAGCGAGCGCGGGTCGACGACGGCGAGCTCACGGTCGGGCGCGCAGGCCACGAAGACGGTCGCCTCCGACGGCCCCACCAGCACCGCCGTCGGCTCCGTGCACACCGGCGCGCGCGCGACGACGCGCATCGCGGTGACATCGAGCGCGATGAGCTCACCGGCGTTGCGCGCGGTGACGTAGGCGCGGCTCTGGTGCGGCGCGAGGGCGACGCCGCCAGGGGCGACGGGCGCGACCCAACGGCCGTCGGCGGCCACCGTGGGAGCAGGGCCGAGCGGAAGCTCTGCGACCACGGTGCGCCGCGCGAGGTCGACGAAGGTGACCCGGTCGATGTCGGGGTGGGCGACGATCAGGCGGTCGTCGGCGGTGAGGGCGACGGGGCTGCTGTGCGGGGCGGCGCCCGATCCCCAGTAGCGCGCGGGGATCGGGCGGGGAACATCTCCAGGGAGGTCGCCGCCGCACGCGGTGAGGAGGGCGGCGACGACGGTCAGACGGCGGGGCACCCCGCGAGCGTAGGGCCCGACGGGTGCGGGTGGAAGTGCGACGCCAGAGTCAGGGCAGGCAGACGCGGTAGGGCGCGCTGTACGGCGAAGCGGGGACGAAGGTGGTGAGGCCCTCGAAGCAGCGGTTGCCGACGCCGTAGCCCTCGAAGTTGGCGACGGGCAGCCCGTCCTCGGTGTACTGAAACACCAGCGAGTCGGGCGTGGGCTGGCTCCAGGTGCCGCCGTAGGTGGGACCCGCCGCGGAGATGGTGATCGTGCCGCCGGGGTGAAACTCCACGGAGTGGTTGGTGATCGAGCTCGGGAAGAGGGTGCACTCATAGTAGGACTGGAGGTTCTGGCCGGTGCAGTGATGGTTGGTCACGGCGACGGGCGCGGCCGGGGCGATCACGTAGGAGTAGTTCTGCAGCAGGGGGACGTGCGTGCGGCTGTTGTTGCTCGACAGGGTGTCGGCGCCGCCCGGCGCCACCGTGGCGGTGAACGACACGGGCTGCCACGCCTCGGGGATCGTGAAGTCGAAGAAGAAGTCCTGGAAGTTGGGGTTGGTGCCAGCGCGGTTGATGCGCCCCACGGGGCAGGTGATGCGGGGCCCCGAGCGCGTACAGCCCGCGCTCATCGCGCCGACGGTGCCGAGCACGTACACCTGCGGGCTGGTGTTGGTGTCGGGCAGGTCGATCGTCAGCGTCGCCGCGGCGCTGCGCTGGTTGCCGACGTTGCGCACGCGGACCGTGTAGCGAGCCGCCTGGTACACGAACACGTTCGAGGGCTGAGACACCGACACCGCGAGGTCGGGCGCGGCCTGGGCGGCGCCCGCGGCGAGCGTGAGGGAGAGCGACGTGGCGAGGGCAGCGACGAAGGACGAGCGGGTGCGCATGAGAGTCACTCCTGGGATGATGGTGTTGGGCGACGGGAGACGGAGGCGTCCCTTGGCAGGCGCGAAGCCCTCGCGCTGCCCTCGACCCGCCGTCATCGACAGGTGTTTTCTAGCACGACGAATCTCCAAAACATCTATTTTCAAAGGCTATGGCAGCGATTGACGGTCTCAGCTCGTGTCCGACCCGATGTCTGACAGACCGTCTCGGACAGGACCTCGGAGCGGCGCGGTCCCACACACCGTTCGGGGGTCCCCCACGTCTCATCGCGATGCGCTCCGCCGTCGTCGCCCTGCTCCTCGTCATGCTCTCTCAGCGCACCGCGGCGGCGCAGGAGTTCGTCCATCCCGATGAGGCCCTCGCCGCGCTGTCCGTCGAGGAGATGGAGCCCATCGCCCGCGCCGTCGCGGCCCTGCAGCGCACTGCGCGCGACCCCTCCGTCGCCCCCCATCTCCGCGTGCAGGCGGCTTGCGGCGCCGCCCGCGTCTTCGAAGACTTGGCGTCACGGCTGCGCATCGCCAACGCGGCGCGGGTGACGCCCGAACCCGCGGCGAGCGCGCTCTGGCAGCGACTCACCGGCGCATCACTCACCGCCATCGACCCCACCGAACAGGCCCGCGCCTGCGTCGAGCTGGCGCGGCGCGAGCACCTTCGGAGCTCCGCCACGCGGGCCTATCGGGAGCGGCTCGCACCGCGCACGGAGCCCACGCTGTTGCTGCCGGGCGTGGCGCCGAGCTTCTACGATGACGCTGAGGGGCGCGAGAGCGGCGACGCGTACCGCGAGGCGGTCCGCTTCGTCACGGCGCACCCCGACGACCTGCCGGCCCGCGTGCGCCTCGCCGGGATGCAGGCGCTCACGGACGACCCTGGCGCCGCGCTCGTGACGCTCCGAGGCGCTCCCCGGGACGACGTGAGCGTGCGCCTCACCCGCGCGGTGGCCTCGTGGCTCGTGGGTGACGACGCCACGGCGCGCCCCGAGTTCGAGCAGCTCGCGCGCACGCAGGGCGACGCCCGCGCGGCCTTCAACCTCGGGCAGATCGAGCACTTCGCCTCCCAGCAAACCCAGGCCCTCACCGCGCGCCGCCGCGGCGCCTACGTTCGGGTGGCGGCGTACCGGGTGTTCCTTTGCGGCCTCGCGACGCTCGGCGAACTCCCGCGTGGGACGCGCGAGCTCGCCGTCGAGCGGGCCTACGCCACCCTCGCCCTGATCGAGCAGCCGGGAAACTCCCAGGCCCCCTGCCCCGCCGCCACGCTGTTGCCGTTGGCGGAGCTTCCACCCGATGCAACCGAACACTGCGCACACCTCCTCGAAGACCGGACCATCACCTGCGCCCATGCGCGCGACGCGCTCGACCTGGCCTTCATCGATCGCCCCACGCTTCGCCCGCCCGAGGCGCGTCCGCTGCGCGCGCTCTCTCCCGCGGTGACGGCCGTCACGCCCCCTCGGCCGCTGTTTGCCTGGCACGGCCTCGCCGACACCTGGGAGCGCTGTGCCGACCCCCAGTGCGAACAGGTCGTCGAGCGTCAGCCCGCCACGTCGCCGTTTCGCCCGACCCGTCCCCTCCCGGTCGGCCGCTGGTACTGGCGCGTTCGGGGCGCCCGCGCGTCTTCGCCGGTGCGCACCCTCTGGGTCGATCCCCGCGCCCATGCGGCGCGCGCCGTCCCCGACGTGAATGGAGACGGCTGGCCCGATGTCCCCCTCGGCGCGCTCGGCGCCTACGCACGATTCGACGTCGGCGGCATCCCGGTGCTGACACCCTTCCCCGTGGGGGACGGGCGCCACGCGGCGGCGCAATTTGTCGGCGACCTCGACGGCGATGGCTTCGGCGACTTCCTGCAGACCGGCACCCTGGGAGCGGTCGCGCGCCTCGGCTCGCGCGATGGCCTTGTCGCTCCCGCATACCTCCCGGGTGAAGACCTCTGGCATTCCGTGGCCCCCTTCCTCGACCTGGACGGCGACGGCCTCACCGAGCTCTATCTCCCCAATCATCACCGCGTTCGGTACAGCGACGGCCGCGTGGAGTGGTTTCCCGCGGACGGCAGCTCGGAGCTGGCGCTGACGGGCGATGTCGACGGCGACGGCTTCGACGACTTCCTGTCCGGCAGCTACAACTTCGACACCGCGACCGGGCGCCGCGCGTGGCATCGCGTCACCGCGCGAGGGGTCGACCCGCGTCCCTACCGCGTTGCCGATCGAGCCCCCTTCGGCGGTCGAATCCACCGGGTCGGCGACCTCGACGGCGATGGACGCGACGACCTCATCGCGCCGCGCCACGTCTCCGACCGCGATGCGCTGCGGATGGTCTTCGACGTGTGGACGGCCCTCGACCGTCACCCGCGCCCGGCCTTCGAAGCGCGCGGCAGTGACGCGATGGTGTGGTCGGCGGGCGACGTCGACGGCGATGGCCACGGCGATGTGATCGTCCAGCTCGAATCGGGGCTCTCGCTCCGCTTCGGGGGCGTCGAGGGGCTCTCGCCGCGCGTCCGGCGCATCGCCGTCGACGCCACGTTCCGCAACCTCGTCGTCGTGCAGCCCGGCGTGGAGGCCGCCCCCACGCCGTGTTGGATCTTCCTCGATCGCCCCACGCGCGCGATTCGGGTGACAGCGAGCGAAGACCAGACGATGCTCCTCGACGCCCCATGAAGACGCTCTCCCTGGTCGGTCGCGTCGCGGCGCTGGCGCTCCTCGCGGAGGTGATCGTGACCCCGGGGCTCTGGTGGCCCGACGGCCTGCTGGCGCCCATTCCGGTGTGGACCTCCGTCGCCCCGACGCTCCTCCTCTGGCGCGGGCTCACCGTGCTGCTCGCTCTGGCGTGCGTGGGGGCGGTGATCGACGGCGGGCGACGCGCCCTCCTGTGCGTGCTCGCGGCGTTGCTGGTGCGCTGCGGCCTCGACCGGGTGCTGTGGCAGCCCTACGTGCTGGAGCAGTGCGCGCTGCTCGTGGGGGCGTGCTTCGTCGATGACGCCCGCGAGGAGGACGTCACCGAAGCGCTCCGCTGGCTGCTCGGCCTCGTCTTCGTGTGGGGCGGCGCCCACAAGTGGAACGACGACTTCCTCGCGGCCGGCCTCTCATGGGTGCCCTTCGCGCTCCCCCAGGGCGCCGCGCACGCCGTGGCGCTCGGCGAGGTGGCCCTCGGGGTCGCCGCCCTCGTGCCCCGCGCCCGCCCCATCGCCCGCTACGGCGTTATGGCCTTCTCCCTCGTGGTGAGCGCCACGCTCCTCCTCGCCCGCCGCAACCCCGCCGTCCTCCCCTGGAACCTCTCCCACATCCCCCTCGCGCTCCTCCTCTTGCGCGACGGGTCGTGGCGTCGCGCCGCGCGGCATCCCTTCGCGTGGGGCATCGCGCTGGTGTTCGGCGCGCTCCCCTTCGCGTACCCGCTGGGCTGGCCGCCGTACCTCGCGCTGCGGGTGTACACGGCCGACTCGCTGCGGGCGATGTACTACGTCGACGACCCCGCCGTGCTGTCGCCCGCCGCGCGCATCGTGGCGCGTCACGACGCCGTGGGCGCGCTCTCCACGTCCATCGACCTCGAGGTGTGGGCCCACGCGGAGACGGGAGGCTACGTCCCGCCCGAGGCGCCGTGCTTTCGCGCCATCCTCAAGCGTCTGTGTGCCCGCGCCGACGGCGGCCACGTGCTGATGGTGATGGTGCAGCCGCGCGAGCCCCGCACCCGCTACGAACGCTGCGCGCGGTGACCCGAAGGTCGGCGTCAGCAGCCCTTTCAAACGTGTTGGTCACCGTCCGTCCCAAACATCCCAGGGTTCGCCGAGCGCTCACCCTGGGCTGCGATCGGATCGCCCGCAAGGCCGGGCTCACGCGTCTCACGCCATGGGATTTCTTCCT
>JBILLV010000342.1:0-9731 GCA_044375895.1 Polyangiales bacterium
GCCTGGGGAGGCCCCGAGGTGCCCGCGAACCCCGTCGGCGTCGGCGCGCGGCCCGGCCTCGATGGCGTCCGCCGCCTCCCCAACCTGGAGCTGCTCGATCAGCCGGTCGTCGACCCCGACGACGCCCACGCCCCCGCGCTTGTCGGCGCCGTCCCATGCACCTGGGCGCCGCGCGTCGGCCGCGCGGGCACCTACGACGAGCGGTACATCGCCACCCGCTGGCCCTGGTTCGCCGCCGACCTCGACTGGCGCTGGTGCAACGGCGCCCCTGACGCTCAGCAGCGCGAGGGCTACTGGCGCGGCGACGAGGAGGTGGTCCTCCGCGGGCTCCTCGCGGCGACCCCTGAGCTCCGCACCGCGCTCCCTGGACTGCGTGCCAGGGTCCTCGCCCTCCGTGAGGTCGACGGCGACCTGCGGGCCCGCGAGGTGCCGCTCCGGCTCGACACCGTCCACCTCGACACCGACGACGGGGTGGTCACCTGCGTCTGGCGCGGCGCCACGAAGGTCGAAGCGCACGACGCGGCCGACCTCGCGGAGCTCTTCGCCTTCCACGAGCCCCTCGACGCGCCCCACACGCTCGCCGCCGCGCTCGCGCGCCGCGACGCCTTCCTCGCCAGCCTCGCCGCCGAAGACGAGGCGTATGAGCCCGAGTCCGACGACGACGCGGCGGCGGACGACGACGACGACGACGATGACGGGCCCGACGACGCGGCGGAGGGTGAAGGCGACTCGACAGCGTCCGAGGGGGCCGCCGCGCCGGAGGTCTTCGCGTCCGTCCAGGCCTCGGTCGAGGCCCGCTTGAAGGAGCTCGGCATCGCCGCCGCCCCCGCGGCGCCGGGTGACGCGGCGTCGCTGCGCGCGCGTCTCGCCCTCGCGGGGGTCGAACCTCCGCCGGAGGTCATGGCGCTCCTCGAGGCCGATGCCGACGACGACGAGGAAGACCGCGACACCGTCGTCCCCGAGGCGCCCGAGGCGTCCGAGTCGCTCCGCGCGTTCGTGGTCCGGTGCCTCGCACGGGGGCTGTCCCTCGAGGGCTGCGAGCTCGACCGCGCCGACCTCTCCGGGCTCGACCTGCGTGGGGCGGACTTCACCGGGGCCTCCCTCCTCGGCGCCTCGCTGCGCGGCGCCCAGCTCGACGACGCCTGCTTCGAAGGCGCCCAGCTCGGCGGCGCCGACCTCCGCGAGGTGAGCGGCCCTGGCGCCTGCTTCGACGGCGCCGACCTCTCCGGCGCCTCGCTCTCCGGTGCCTCGCTCGCTCGGGCGTCCTTCGTCGACGCCGTGGCGGACGACGCCGGCTTCGAAGACGTCACGCTGCTGGACGCCACCTGCGAGGGGTTGAGCGCGCCGCGGGCCCGCTTCGACCGCGCCCTCGCCCGCGGCGTGCGCCTCGACCGCGGCGACCTCGACGGCGCGTCGCTGACGGACGCAGACCTCCGCGGCGCCTCGCTCGCGGAGCTCTCGCTCCAGGGCGCGCAGGCGCGTGGGATCCGCCTCGACGGGGCCGACCTGCGCGAGCTCCACGGCGGCGGCGGCGCCGTGCTCAAGGGCGCGTCCATCACCCGAACACGCGGCGCGGGCGCGGTCTTCCGCGGCTGCATCCTCGACGAGGCCGACCTGTCGTTCTCCGACCTGCCCGGCGCGGACTTCTCGGAGGCATCGCTCGTGGCCGCCAGGCTCCACGGCTGCGACCTGCGTGGCGCGAGCTTCGACGGCGCCCGCGCCGTCGGCGGGTCTTGGGTGTCGAGCCAGCTCATGGAGGCGTCATTCGAAGGGGCTGACCTCTCCCACGGAGACTTCAAGGGCGCCTGCTGCTTCGCGGCGGGCTTCTGGCGCGCGCAGACGGCCGGCGCGCGCTGGGAGGAGACCAACCTCGATCGGACGCTCCTCTCGCCATGAGCGCCACCCTCGACACCCTCGACGCCCTCCGCGCCGCGCTCGGCGAGTCGATGACCCTCGCGGATGTCGCCGTTCGAAGCCTCGACCTCCGGGCCTTCGACCTCGGCGCGTCCTCGCTCGCTCGCGTCGTCTTCGAGGGCTGCGACCTCACCGGCGCCTCGCTCCGCGGCGCCTCCCTCGACGCGGTGGCCTTCACCCGCTGCGCCCTCGCCGGGGCCGACCTCGCGGGCGTGGAGGCGCGCGACCTCACGCTCGATCGAGTCGACGCGGCGTCTTCTCGCTGGGCCGGCGCCTCGATCGTACGAGGCGACCTCCGCGGCGTCCCGCTCGCCGGGGGCGACCTCACGGAGGCCGCGCTGCGCGAGCTCGACCTGCGCGGCGCCGACCTGTCGGGCGCCAACCTCGCCGGCGCCCGCTTGGAGCGCTGCGACCTCTCCGGCGTCGACCTCCGTGGCGCCTCGCTGGTCGACGCGGCGGGTTCGAGGTTGATCGTGGCAGGGACCGACCTGGACGACGCTGACCTCCGGGGCGCGTCGCTCCCCGGCGTCGACCTCGGCGCCACGTGCGGGCGCCCGCGGTCCATGGCGGGGCTGAGGGCCTGGGGGGCTCGCCTCGCGGAGCGCGACCTCTCCGGCTGCGACCTCACCGACGCCGACCTCTCCATGGCTGACCTGCGCGGGGTTGACCTGCGCGGCGCGTCCCTCGTCGCCGCTGACCTCTCCGCGGCCGTCCTCCGCGGCGCCCGGGCGAGCGGAGCGACCTTCGACGGCGCGCTCCTGGAGGCGGCCGTCCTCGCGGATGCTGCGCTGGATGGGGCCTCCCTGGTCGGCTGCGACCTCGCGGGCTGCGACCTCGCGGGCTGCGACCTGCGCGGCGCCTCGCTGGCGGACTGCGACCTCCGCGACGCTCGCCTCGCGCAGGCGCGCCTGGAGGGGACGACGCTCGCCGGGGCGTCGCTCCAGGGAGCCTCGCTCGCCGACGTGACGCTGCGTGGGCTCGACCTCGCCGGGGGCAATCTGGCCGGCTGTGAGCTCGCGGGCGCCGACCTGCGCGGCGCCTCCCTGACCGAGGTCGACCTCACGGGGGCCGACCTCTCGCGTGCTCTCCTCGCGGGGGCGAGCCTCACGGGGGCGACCCTGACGGAGGTCAGGCTCGTCGACGCCGATCTCACCGAGGCGGATCTGACGGGGGCGACCCTCACGGCGGCCCACCTCGCGGGCGCCGCGCTGCGGTCTGCGTCCTTCCGGGACGCCGACCTCGACGGGGTCGACCTGCGCGGCGTGGCCTCGGCCGCCGCGGATTTCTCTCGCTGCAGCATGGCGGGGGTGGTGCTCGACGGGGTCGACCTGCGCGGCGCGACGCTCGACGACGCCGACCTCCGGGGCGCGTCGGCGCGCGGGGCTCGGTTCGACGGGGTGTCCATGCGCGGGCTGATGGCGCAGGGGGCCGACCTCACCGGCGCTTCGGCGCGCAGCGTCGTGGCGCGCCAGGTCGACCTCTCCGGGGCGAGGCTCGACGAGGCCGACCTGCGCGGGGCCTCGCTCGCGGGCGTCCAGTTGGAGGGCGCCTCCGCGCTCCGTGCGCGCTTCGACGGCGCGGTGATGACCAAGGCGCTCGGCGCGGGCGCCGACCTCCGAGGGGCCTCGCTCGCGGGCTGCGACCTGCGCTGGGCCGACCTGGCCCACGCGAAGCTCACCCAGGCCGACTTCGAGGGCGCCACGTGCGCGGAGGCTTCGTTCCACCGCGCGGACGAGGTCGGCGCGCCGCGCGGGGGAGCGCTGCCAGCGGGGGCCGTGCCCACCGACGACGCCCGATCGCGGGCGGAGCGCTTCGTGCCGTATCGACCCGCGGCGGGCGCCGCGGAGAGGAGATGATCCATGACCAGGGCGTTGGGCAAGGTGACTGGGGAGGCCGCGGGGGCGGAGGGTGAGGCGAGCGCGGGCGGGGCCGTCGACCTGCGGGTGTCCTGCGCGCTCGGCGACGCGCCCGCGGTGCGCGTCCGCGACGGCGAGGGGGCGCTGCTCTTCGAGTACGACGCTGCGACGGGGCGCGCGGTGCTCTACGCGCCGCGGGGTGACCTCGAGCTGCGCGCGCCGCAGGGGAGCGTGCGCGTGGAGGCGGCGGGCGACGTGTGCGTGCGGGCCGCGGGGGAGGCCCGCGTCGACGCCCGCGCGCTGCGGGGCGCCGCGGCGGAGGCGACCCTCGCGGCCTCGCGGGTCGAGCTCGCCGCGGTCGAGCTGTGGAGCCGCGTCGGGCGGGCGTGCCAGCGCTACGACCACCTGCGGGTGCGGGCCCGCAAGGTCGTCGAGGAGGCCGCGACGGTGATGCGGACGGCGACCGACCTCGCCCAGTGGCGCGCGGGGAGGCTCCGCGTCGCGGTCGACGGCGCGGCCCACATCGCCGCGGAGGAGGTCAACCTCAAGGGGCGCGACGCGGTCAAGGTGAAGGGCGAGCGGATCCACCTCGCCTGAGGCGAGGTGAGCGGAGGTGACGGATGTTTCCTGCATCGACTCGTGGCGGCGGTACGACCTTCGTGTTCCCGGATGTGTGCAAGGTGCCCGCGCCGCCGGCGCCGCCGATCCCGACGCCCTTCCCCAACACGGGGCAGTGCGCCGACGCGCGCGGGAGCACCTGTTCGAGGCGGGTGAAGATCTCCAACAAGCAGGTGCTCACGCGTGCGTCGGTGATCCCGACCACGCACGGCGACGAGCCCGGTACGCTGAAGGGGATGATCTCGTCGACCACCGGGAGCCAGCTCAAGTACAAGACGTCCTTCGCGAAGGTGAAGGTCGAGGGGAAGGAGATCGTGACGCACCTCAAGATGACCTCCCACAACGGGAGCAACGCGAACGCGCCGCCGGGCACTCAGGTGGCGCCGAGCCAGACGAAGGTCACCCTCGGCGGGTAGGCAGGAGCGATCCATGGAAGGCACCCACGCGGAGCACGACGTGCTCCTTCTGTCGTCGGCCCTGGGCGCCGACGCCCTCTTCGTCCGCGCCGTCGACGGCGTCGCTGCGGTCTCAACGCTCTTCTCGTACGACGTAACGTTCCAATCGAAGCACGGGCCGCTCGACGACGACACGCTGCAGGCGATGCTCGACGGCCACGCGGCCCTCGCCTTCGGCCCCCTCGGGCGGAGCCCGATCTTCGGGGTGCTTCGCTCGGTGAGCGCGGTGCCGTCGGCGACGGCGCACACCTGGGAGTACCAGGCGGTTCTCGCGCCGCGGGCGTGGGTGTGCGGCCTCGCGCACCGGTCGCGGGTGTTTCAAGACCTCGCCGCCCACGAGGTCGCCCTCCGCGTGCTGAAGGACCACGGGATGCGCGAGGGCGAGCACGTCGAGCTTCGGCTCCGGCAGCGCCACCCCAAGCGGGAGTACGTGGTCCAGTACCAGGAGACCGACCTCGATTTCCTCTCGCGCCTCCTCGAACACGAGGGCATTTTCTATTTCTTCGAGCACACCGCGGGGGGCGACGTGATGGTGCTGGGAGACAGCAACGACGCCTTCCGCCCGTTGGCGCCGTCCGACCAGATCGCCTACCGCCCGACCGGCGGCCGCGCTGACCAACCGGAGGCTGTCCAGGCCATCGGCCGCACGCTGCGCAAGGTGTCTCAGGAGGTGTGCCTGCGCGACTACAACTACCGCACGCCGAGCACCGCGGTGGTGGGGCGCGCGCCGGTCCACGCGTCGGGGCACGGGGTGTGGGCGGAGTACGGTGAGCACGTGAAGAACTCCGACGACGCCACCCGCGTCGCCCGCATGGTGGCGGAGGAGATCGGCTCCCAGCGCCTCCGCTACGAGGGGCGCGCGACGCTCACGGGGGCGCTGCCCGGCGCGACCTTCACCCTCCTCGACCACGAAGACTCGGCCTACGGGGAGCCACTGGTGGTGCTTTCCACCATCGCGCGCGCCCGCCAGAGCGCCGAGCGAGGCGCCACCCCCGACGACAACGAGGCGTGGAACGTCCGGTTCACCGCGCTGCGCACGGCCGACCCCTACCGCCCGCCGCGCAGCACGCCGTGGCCCTCCATCGCCGGGCTGATGTACGGCAAGATCGACGGGGCCACCCCGGGGACGCTGGCCCCGCTCGACGATCAGGGACGCTATCGGGTGGTGCTCCCGCTCGACTCGGCCGCGAAGACGGGCGGCGCGGCGAGCCGTTGGATTCGCATGGCCCAACCCTTCGCGGGCGGCGCCTACGGGATGCACTTCCCGCTCCACATCGGCGCGGAGGTGGTGATCGCTCACGTCGAAGGTGACCCCGACCGCCCGGTGATCGTGGGCGCCGTGCCCAACCCGGAGACCTCGTCTCCGGTGACATCCCACAACGCGAGCCAGAGCGTGGTGCGGACGCGCGCGGGCATCCACATCGAGTTCGAAGACGACGCCTGACGGTCACCCCGGCGGCGGACCGTCACGAACCTTCCGTTCCCCGGTGACGCGCCGTACCCTCGCCGGGCGCCCGTGCGGACGCGGGTGCCCAATGGAGGTCTCTGGCATGACGATCGGCGACGACGGCGGGAGCAGGGCGTGACAAAGCCGCGGACGGTGCGAGCGGCGTCGGCGAAGGCGGATCCCGCGAAGATCGTGCGGCGCGCCACGACGTCGTTGATCCCAGTCACCGCCGCGCTGCTGTTGGTTGGGAGCGTCGCGTGGGGTGTCGGCGGCGGGGCGCACCACGCCGTCGGCGACACGCTGGAGATGGACCCCATCGCCTGGGGGTTGCTGGCCGGTCTGCTCCCCTGGGCGGGTCTTGTCCTGGGGGTGGCGCGCGGCTTCGTCGAGCGTGAGGCGCGCGCGACCCTGAGCCGCTCGCCGTCCTGGTGGTTGTGGCAGGGCGCGCCGAGCGTCCTGCTCGCCGTCGTGCACGCCGCGATGCGCTCGTGCGACGTCGTGTTCATGCTCCCCGTGTTGCTCGCCACGGCGATCGCCAGCGTGGCGTCGCTCTGGCTGGGCGCGCGCGCCACCCACGCCCACGACCCTGCGTGGGCGCAGCCGCTGCAGCCGCTCGCGATGTTCGGCGCGTGTGCGGGCCTCGCGCTGACCGGCACCGCCGCGTTCGTGCTCGCGGCCACGAACGCGCAAGGCGACGTGCCGCCCTCGGCGATCGCGCACCACGCCGCCGTCGTGCGCGCCGTCGAGGTCGAACGTGGCCGCGGCAACGCCCGGTTCTCCTACGCGCACGTCGATGCGTGGGGCATCGGCCGAACGCGGTGGATCGCGCTGCCCGGCGAGCTTGCCTCGCGCGTCCGCCCCGGCACGACGCTCGCGCTCGACACGGCGCGTGGACGGTTCGGTTGGACGTGGCTCGTGAGCGTGCGCGTCGCCGAGTGATCACACGCGAAGGCGCGCGGTGGTCGCGCCCCTTGCTGTGTGCTCCCCGAACGAAGCACACGCTCTGCGGCCGACCCCTCTCAAACCCCTATTCTACTGCGGCGCGCGATACAAGAGTCGAACTTGTGACCTTGGGCTTCGGAGACCCACGCTCTATCCAGCTGAGCTAATCGCGCAATTCGGAGGCGGGACCCTATCGCACCCTCCGGCCGCCCGCAAGACCCTCGTCGCGCCTGCCACGAATTGGCGCCCGGCCGCGGCCCCGTGGTACTCGCCGCGCCGCCATCGTGCGCACCGCCACCGTCACCCGCAGCACCCGCGAGACCTCCATCGCCGTCACCCTCGACCTCGACGGAACGGGCCGCGCCGACATCCAGACGCCGCTCCCCTTCCTGTCGCACATGCTCGACCAGATCGCGCGTCACGGGGGGGTCGACCTCACCGTCCGCGCCAGCGGTGACACCGAGATCGACGGGCACCACACCACCGAAGACCTCGCCATCGTGCTCGGGCGCGCCGTCGACAAGGCCCTCGGCGACCGCGTCGGCATCCGTCGCTACGGCGAGGCCACGCTCCCGATGGACGAGGCCCTCTGCCAGGCCGCCCTCGACCTCTCGGGCCGCACCTACTTCGTCGACCGCCTCGCGCTCCCCAAGGCGAAGATCGGCAGCTTCGACGTCGAGCTCACGTCGGTGTTCTTCGAAGGCTTCGCGCGCGGGGCGCAGTGCAACCTGCACGTCCGTCGCATCGAGGGCGACAACCTCCACCACATCGTCGAGTGCACCTTCAAGGCCTTCTCCCGCGCCCTCCGCGACGCCGTTCGCGTCGAGGGGAGCACCCTCCCGTCCACGAAGGGGACCCTCACCGAGTGAGCGCCAAGGCCCCCCGCGTCGCCCTCGTCGACCTCGGCATGGGCAACCTCCGCAGCGTCGAGCGCGCCCTCCGCGTCGCGTGGGGTGAGGCGCCGACGCTCACCGTCACGGGTGATCCAGGAGCGGTGCGCGAGAGCGACGCCGTGGTGGTCCCCGGTCAGGGCGCGTTCGGCGACTGCTCGGTGGCGCTGCATCGCCACGGCGGCGGCCTCGCTCGCGCGCTCGTGGATCACGTCGCTGCCGACAAGCCCTACCTCGGGATCTGCCTCGGGCTGCAGGTGCTCTTCGAAGGCAGCGAGGAGGCCGCGGGGAGCGGGCTCGGCGTGTTCCGCGGGCGCGTGCGGCGGTTTCGCGAGGGGATGCGCGACGGCGATGGGGCCCTCGTGAAGATCCCGCACATGGGATGGAACGAGGTCGCTCCCCCCGAGGGCGGAGCCGCGTGGCTGCCGTCGAAGCGGTGGTTCTACTTCGTGCACAGCTACCACGTGGTGCCCGACGAGCCCGTGGCGGCGGCGCGCTGCGAGCACGGCGAGACCTTCGTCGCGGCCGTGGCGCGGGGGCGGCTGCTGGGCGTTCAGTTTCACCCCGAGAAGAGCCAGCGGGCGGGCCTCGAGCTGCTCCGTCGCTTCTACACCACCGAGGTGCTCCCGTGCGTGTGATCCCCGCGATGGACCTCCTCGGCGGTCGTGTCGTCCGGCTCCACAAGGGCGACTACGCGAAGGTCACCGTCTACGACGACGACCCCATGGCCGTCGTCGACCGCTTCGTCGCCGCGGGGGCCGCGTGGCTCCACGTCGTCGACCTCGACGGCGCCCGCGATGGGAGCGCCACCCAGAGCCCCCTCCTCGAGCGCATCCTCGCGCGGCACGGCGCGACGCTGCGTGTGCAGGTGGGCGGCGGGATTCGCACGCTCGATCGGGTGCGCGCCTACGCCGCCGCGGGCGCCTCTCGCGTCGTCGTGGGGACGCGCGCCGCGGAGGATCCGTCGTTTGTCACCGAGGCCGCGCGGGTGTGCGGGGTGGTGGCGGCGGTCGACGCGCGCGACGGCATCGTCTCCACCCACGGCTGGACGGTGAGCGCTGGCGTGACGGCCGTCGCCCTCGCGAAGACGCTCGCCGAAGCGGGGGCGAGCGCCGTGCTCTACACCGACATCGCGCGCGACGGGACGGGCGAGGGGCCCAACGTCGACGCCACCGCCGCGCTCGCCCGCGCCCTCGGCGACGTCGAGGTGATCGCCTCGGGTGGCATCGGCTCGCTCGACCACCTCCGCGCCCTCGCCGCCCGCGCGGAGATCGCCTCGTGCGTGGTGGGGCGCGCGCTCTACGACGGCACGGTCGCCGTACGCGACGCGCTGGCGGTGGGCCGATGACCGTCGCCCGTCGCCTCATCCCCTGCCTCGACGTGAAGAACGGACGCGTGGTGAAGGGCGTCCGCTTCGTCGGCATCCGCGACGCCGGTGACCCCGTGGACTGCGCCCGCGCCTACGACCGCGGCGGCGCCGACGAGATCACCTTCCTCGACATCACCGCGACCCACGAGGGGCGGGACATCCTCCTCGACGTGGTGGCCCGCACCGCCGATCAGGTGTTCGTCCCGCTCACCGTCGGCGGCGGCATCCGGGCGCGGGCCG
>JBILLV010000343.1:0-9715 GCA_044375895.1 Polyangiales bacterium
GGTGAGCGCGCGCTGGGCGTCGCTCCCCTACGGCCTCGCCACCGCCCTCGCGTGGCTCGGCGAACGACGCGGCGAGCGCGGCCGCCGGGCCTTCGTGCTCGCCCACGGCCGCAGCGTCCACTTCAACGTCCAGCGCGCGCGCAAGACGCTCGACTGGGCGCCCGCCGTCGACATTTCTACCGGGCTTCGCGCGGTGCAGACCTGGGCCGCGCGCGTCGGGGCCGACGCCATCGCCCGCGCCGCGGTGGCTGAGGAGCCGCCGCCCGAGGGCTGAATCGCGCGTTGTGCCTGGAGGGTTTCGGAGCTGGAGGAAGGGGGCGCCGTCAGTGGACGGGCGCGGCGGAGGGGCGGGCGACGTTCGCGGGCGGCACGCGGGAGGGCATCGGCGGCGTCGGCTTCGCGGCGACATCGCCCGCGGCCTTGTCGTCGGCCTTTGCGTTGTCGTCGGCCTTCGCCTTGTCGTCGGCCTTCGCCTTGTCGTTGGCCTTTGCCTTGTCGTCAGCCTTCGCCTTGTCGTCGGCCTTCGCCTTCTTCTTCGGCTTGGGGAAGAAGTCGGCGCTGTAGGTGCGGTCGAGCCGCTTGTCGGTGGCGTGCTGGTCGAGGGCGACCTCCGCGGCGCGGCGCGCGAGGTTGGCCTCCTCACGCCAGGCCTTCATGTCGAGCGACACCCCCGCGAGCACCGCCGCCGCGCGATCCCGCTCCTCGAGCGCGTCCTCGCCCCGCGGGACGAGGCGCTCCACCTCCACCAGCGCCCCCGCCGCCGCGCCCGCCAGCGGAAACTTCGCCTGCACGTCGACCCACTTCGCCACGCGCTCGACCATCGCCTCCAGCGCGAGGTCGCGCACCGCGCTCGGCCGCTCGGGGAAGTACGCCTGGAACATCAGCCGCGAGCGGTCGTTGTCGCAGGCCGCCGCGAGCTGCACCGCGAAGCGCCCCACCGCGCGCTCCAGCGCCCCGGTGACCCACGCGACCGAGGCGTTGGCGTCGGCGACGGCGTCCTCCGCCACCACGCGCTGCCCCTCGATCGCCGTCCAACGCGCCAACAGGTGCGCGAGCGGCGCTCGGACCTCGTCGTGCTCACCCGCGGCCCGCGTCGTCGCGATCGTGTAGCGCAGGTCCGCGCGCGCCGTGTCCCACCCCGTCACCAACGTGAAGATCTTCATCCCGTGTTCGCCTCCGTTCGATCGTTGGTGTAGCGCGCGGGTCGTGGGCCTTCATGCTGCGCCGTAGACGTTTGGTGGGAGGGTGTGCGACGGCGGGTCGGGAGGGAGGGACCCCGCGCGTCGGGAGCGGGCCGTACTGCGCGGAGGGGGCACTCCCAGCGCGCGGGAGCGGGCCGTACCGTGCGGAGGGGGCGCTCCCGCGCGTTGGGAGCGGGCCATCCCGCGCGGAGGAGACGCTCCCGCGCGTTGGGAGCAGGCCATCCCGCGCGGAGGGGGCGCTCCCAACGCGCGGGAGCGGGCCATCCCGCGTGGTGCGGCCCGGTGGAGAGGTTGCAGTGGTATCGTCGCCGTCGCGATGCCCAGCGACTCACCACTCCCCTCCGTCCGCGGCGCGGTTGCAACGGCGCCGACAACCACAGATGGGCGGCTCTGTCAAAGCGCCCGAAGGCGTCGAAAATTGTTGAACTCACCGAACCGGCGTTTTTGTCTAACCGTCGCCACAATAAACAAAAACATGAACCCGCTTTTCGCTCCGAAGCTCGTGTGTCTTGGAAAGCGCAGCCGACGCGGTCGGCCCCCCGCCGTTGCGGTGTCCCTGAAAGGCTGTTCCACTCCACTTGCGCCGATGAAGGGCATCGCCGCACGACCGACATCACGCGTTGAGGGGAGTTGACGACCATGGGTGATTTGTTTCGTTTGACAACGGGGCCAACGCGGGTGACCGCGACCGGCGCGCAGGAACTCAAGGACGCGGTGCAGGTGACCGCCTACAAGGGCTTCGACCTGCTCGTTCAGGTGTACGAGCTCAGCGGGGCGGGGGGCATGTCCCTCACGGTGCGGGTGGAGACCTCGATGCAGAACCTCTCTAGCGACGCTGCCCTCTGGAAGACGCTCGGCACCTTCACGGCGGTGACCGCGGCGAACACGACGGAGACGCTCAACATCACCTCGGGCGTGCTCCAGTACGTCCGCTTCCACGCGACCATCAACGCCAACACCACCGCGGCGACCTTCGAGGTCACGGGCGTCGCCCGGCCGGGCTGAGAGGAGGATCCCGATGGTGCTGGTCGACTTTCGAGGCGCTCCGATCCGGGTGACGGCGACGGGGGCCGCGCCCTTCGACGACATGCTCGACCTGGGGTTGTACTTCAACAGCCTCACGCTGCTCGTCACCCTCCTCGGATTGGAGGGCGTCGGCGGTGGGACGACGAGCGTCGTGATCACCCTCGAGACCGCGATGGACCCCAAGGGCGTGTGGGTCACCCTCAGCAGCTTCACCTCGCTCACGCTCGCGAACTCCGCGGACAAGAAGACCTTCACGGACCTCCTCCGCTACGTCCGCTGGAACATCACCACCCTCAACAACGTCACGGCGGCGACCTTCACGCTCAACGGGGTCGGCCGCAACGTCTGAACCGCGGCGGAGTGATCGGAGGATCGGCGATGAAGACCACACGTCGGGACAGTTCGGGCGGAGAGGTGATCGGCGTGACGCTGCTCGCGCTCCTCTGCTCAGCCTGCCCCGACGGCGTTGGAACGACGGATGGCGGCGGCGAGCCACCAGCAGACACGCTTCCGGACGTTGCGATGGACGATCTGGCCGATGCGACCGCCGAACCGGGCGACGGGACGGCCGACGGCGGACGGGACGCGGAGGACGATCTGCGCGACGCCGCCGACAGGATGGACGCACCGCGCGACGACGGTGGCGTGGATGCCGTGGTGCCCGGCTGCATCCCCGGGATGAGCGTCGCCTGCGCGTGCGAAGACGGCCGCATGGGCGCGCAGGTGTGCCGCGCGGACGGCACCTTCGCCTCCTGCCGATGCGTGACGGCCGACGCTGCGACCGACGCCCCGCCCGACGTGATACTGCCGCCGCTCGGGCCGCGCTTGATCACGCCGCAGTCGGTGTCGCGCGTCACCTCGAGGCGACCCACCATGCGCTGGGTGCTCCCCGAGGGCGTGATGCGCGCCCGGGTCGAGCTCTGCGGCGATCGTGCCTGCGCGCGGATGCTCCAGATGCAGGAGGTGACCGGAACCTCGTGGCGACCGGCGGCGATGCTCGCGCCGGGGGTGGTGTTCTGGCGGGTGCGCGGGCTGGCCGCGGATGGGAGCGTCGCCTGGACCAGCGCGACCTGGGAGTACCTCGTCGGGCGGAGGGACGCGCCGGTGGACACGAGCTTCGGGACACTCAAGGACTTCAACAACGACGGTTACGACGACGTCGCGATCCGCGAGGACTACGATTCGTTCAGAGAGCGTTACCTCAGTATCTTTCAGGGACGAAGTGAGCGCGGCACTTCAACACCGACCTACCGAATTGTGATCCCTGAAGGATACCAAGTTGAGGCAGGAGACTTCAACGGAGACGGCATCGCTGATCTTGCCGTGCCGGTCGGTGAGCATGGGAGCTTCCGTGCACCAGCAGGAACCATTCAGGTATACTACGGACGAAGCGGCAGGCTTTCTACGACACCAGATCTGGAGATTCGCATCCGTCCCACATTGAGTAGCGGTACCCTCTGGGACTTTAGTGTCGCGGCCGGAGACTTCGACGGCGACGGATTCAGTGATATCATTGCAATGGACAGCGGAATCATCCAAGCAGGACGCGAAAGGGAGCCCTATACTTTGCGACTTTTTCGCGGGAGTGCTGCGGGGCTATCAAACACAGAGAGCACTTCTATACCGACTACGAGCGGCTTTGTTTTCAACGTGACGAGACCAGATGCATTCCTAGCAATTGGCGATGTGGACATGGACGGATTCATTGACCTGCTGACGAGTTATGCATCACAGGACTCTATCGACCTCACATTGAGGGATGTCGGTCGTGCTTGGGTTGTCCAGGGGAGGCCGTCTTTCCCATCGACGGTCTGGACTGCAATGGCCCCTCCGACGCGAGGTGCACGCTTCGGCACGAAAGCTGCTGCTATTGGTGATGTCAATGGAGACCAGATCGCTGACCTTGCCATCACTTCTCGGGACTCCGTCTCCGTCTACCTCGGTACAGGCGGGGCCATCCCGACACGGCCGGTACGTACCCTCACCAGCCCAGCAGGCTCCTGTGTTTCACCCGAAGAAGGCTTCGGAGGTTCGCTCGGCGCCGCCGGCGACTTCAATGGCGACGGACGGGCAGACCTCTCGATCGGGGCTCCATGCCTACCCGCCCGTGGTGTCTACTACGGAGAGGGGATGGCCTTCATCTATGATGGAACGGACGGCGGAGTGGCCACCACGCCAAGGACGCTTTTGGGGATGTTCCCGAACTCTCTCTTCGGGATTCACCTGGGTGGATTCGGTGACTTCAATGGCGACGGTTTCGACGATCTTTCGATCGTCGAAACCGGAGAGGTTCAGGTAGGCCATGAATTGCGGCGGCCGCCTGTTTGGGTGTACTTCGGATCAACATTGGGCATCCTACCGACAACCCCACGTTGGGACTTCGCCCCGGCGCTTACAAACTTCAATTCACCCGTCGCACGGCTTATGCGATTTCATGGCATGCAGAGAGGTGTGTGATGGGGACGATTGGCAACGAACTGTGGAACGTGTCTGCACTTGAAATGGAGCAGTATCCTGTACGTTCACCTCTCCCGATGGGTGACGCCGACGTTGCACCTCGGCTACAGGATATCTGTACGACGGCAGCCCGCCTCTTTCCCACCGGAGTCATCGTCTACCTACCGCCGAGGCGCTATGTCATCGCAGCGAACCTGAGCAGGAGCCGCCAGTTCATGGCGGCCTTCGAGGGAGCGGACCTCCAGACCCCGCGGAATGTCACACTCTGGTTTGCGCCGGGAGCTCGTCTCGTCATTCGGGGCGAAGCAGTGGTTCGGATCGACGGTCCCTTGCGGGCGGAGTCGACCTGGATCTTCGCGTGTGAGGGGCAGGACGTCCTGGCCGACCCGCGCCGTGGCATCGCTGCGGCGCGTCGGGGGCGGGTGATCCTCAATTCGAGCACGGTGACGGAGGTCTACCCCGAATGGTGGGGC
Organism: Polyangiales bacterium; assembly: GCA_044375895.1. Classification (GTDB taxonomy): domain Bacteria; phylum Myxococcota_A; class Polyangia; order Polyangiales; genus CAISKJ01. Next base: position 5,159 of record JBILLV010000343.1, read on the forward strand.
GCAATTCCCTCACCGGACGATGCCTTCAACAGTTTACCGCCCGATGACACGGAGGCGCTCGAGGACTGCATCCGCTCAGCTCACACCCTCCGGGTGGGCACTGGTGGGCCTCTGCCGACGATCCCGATCGCGCTGCGCGGGAGATATTTCTTGCGGAGAGAGCTCGAAGTCTCTGGCGCTGGGCCGAAGCTGGCGAATGGTTCCTTCGACAATACGCGCGCCCTGACACCGAACTACGCAGGGATCGTCCTTCTGGGACGGCAACAGGGCGGCTCACAAGCGCGAGGTTCCTCGATACTGCAAGCCGGTACGAACTTTACGCCCAGCGGCCTCGCGTCCGGCGTCACGACGGAGTCGAAGGCGCGTGCGCTGCTCCGGCTCGACGGTTTGCATGCCTCAATCATCGAGGGGGTCACGTTCTCCGGTGGAGAGCCCGGCGATAGCATCGCCAGCGTATGCGTGCAGATCACTGGCAACAACGCCCGCTCGACAGTGTTTCGGAGTTGTTCATTCGTCAACGCTAGACACGTCCTCGCCCAAGTGGGCGACTATGTGATTCCCGAAGGTACCGTTGGGGTCGATGGGTGGGGGCGATTTCCCAGAATCAAGCCCGGGCTCAATCCGGGCTTGGACCTCTCTGGGCTGGTCTTCGAAGACTGCAGGTTCGAGTCGGGCATCGCCATTCCCGACGAGGTCCGGGCAGGTGATGTCCTAGCCGACGGAACCGTCGTAGACGATGGTTACGTGAGCAGGAACCGAACGCTTCGCAACAGCAGAATATCAACCGCCCATGAGGTCTCAGGCGTCATCTTCCAAGCAGGCAACACACTTCCTATGACCCTCGACAGTTGCTTCTTCGTCGGCGGCATGCGTGCTTGCGTCGAGGCTTACGGGGGTACGCTCATCGTTCGTGGAGGTGGTGCACAGAATCAGGCCACTGCTACTCTCTATGAACTCAACCTTCCCACCATGGCTGGGTTCCGGTTCGAGCGTCCGCGCGGCGGGGTGGACTTCTTCCTCGGTGATCCCTTGCTTCGAGCTGACAATGAGGCCGCGTCGCCGACAGGGTTGACCATTCTTCAATTCGAGTCGCAGAGCGATCAACTCCTGGATACGTTTCGGCACATTGCCGCAGGGGCCGGACGCACGGCTTTCTACCCTAGTGTCTTGCAGGGCGCCTCGCACAGGTCCACTCAGAAGTATCTCCGCGCTCCGCCATCAATGGTGTGGGCGGGACCGGGCATTCCGAAACTCGGCGCCATCAACCCTGCCTCGCTGACTCTGGTCGGATGCCTGGTCGCAGGGCCAAGGCCATCGCCGTCCATCGACGATGCGGCATCAGGCATCACGATGGAGCCATCCGGCGTGGTCGTGGTGGACGCACGCGTGTTCCTGGTCAATGACGTGGGTACACGCACAACCTTTCCGAGCGCCGCGGGTACATTTTTTGTCGGCGGCTTCAGCGCTCGCGGCACTTTTGGCCCTGTACCAGAGGGGATTGGGCGCCCGACTTGGTTCCGCAACATGTGATCGATCTGCCCGGAGCGTGACGCCATGCCCTTTTTCGCAGAAAATTTTCTCAACGTCCGTACGGAAGACGGCTTCGCGGTTGTAGTGGGCGACGACTTCACCGTGCGTCTTGGTGAGATGATTCGAGCGACGAGCGTCTATGACAGGGCGACCATGATGACCCGGCCGCTCCCGCCCGAACGCACGCTGTGGTTTCCTCCGGGGGAGTACCGCGTTGATGCCGGTTTCGAGTTTCCGCCGCCTGTCACCCTGAGCTTCGCCCCCGGCGCCGTCATCGTCCCAGTTCGCACGACGATGTTGGGAGTGACCCGTGAGGTCGTCACCATCGCAGGACCCATCGAGGCTGCACTCACAAGGATCTTCGCGAACGAAATCGAGGCACCCGCTGGGGTGCTTGTCGGGCGAGTCGCGTTCGTCGCAGAAGGAAACCCGCGGGTTCACCCCGAATGGTGGGGTGGTGCGCAGGAACCTGGGAGTCCAGACGCCCGGACGGACACCGCGGCAATCCGTGCTGCCATTCGAGCGGCCGTGATCGATCGCGAGGTGCTTACCGAACGCGCCCCCCGCCCGCCGGTGGCGATCACCTTCTCGCGAGCGTACCACGTCAATGAGACGATCCTTGTGGAGTCTACAGTACCTTCAGGTTCCCTGCGTTCTGTAGTCTTCGAGGGGTTGTTGGATCGGGAAGGCTCGCGCATCACCGTCTCCATTCCCCTTCCCCCTCTGCCCGCCGATATCTTGCTCTCCGTGTTCAACATGCGGCGAGTTGGACAGGTCATCGTACGCAACCTGACCATCGATGCTCAGGGGAGCGCGATGCAGGGCCTGTCGATCGAGGTGGACCTCCTCGAGCATCCAAGACATCACGCCGTCGTTCTGGAGGGGTGCACCTTCGGAGGTGCGCGTGAGGAGCAGGTGCGTGTGGGGGACAACGCGGCCATGCCTTCAGAAGGAGGCTCACTCGCCGTCGGTACCCGTAGATGCTCCTTCTTGCTGAACGATATCGCACACACCCGCCCGGACAACGAACATCGCAGCACGGTGAGCGGGCTCTCTGTGCGATCGGCTTTTGGAGCGGACTTGACCGTCGACGCATGCCTCTTCGATGGATTCCTCTTCCGCGGAATTCATACGGTGGGTGGGGTACGCGCGAGGGTAATGGGCTGCTCCTTCTCGTTCAAGCATGACCTGGCTGAACTGCTCCCCAATGGTGCAGCAATCGTGCTAGGGCGCTCTGGCATGCCACGGTCCGCGCCACCGGCGCTCGATGCCGCGAGCTGCGTTGCGGCGACCCCATCCTTTCTCTGGGTGGACGCCCCGCCACCGAGTGATGCGCAGAAGTCGCCGGAGGCTTTTGATGCCGGTATTTCGGTGGTGCTCACGGCGATCACGCATCACGTCGATCGAACGCGAGCGCTCGGGTTGTACTGGCCTCCGGCGGTCGTCTGGCGTGGTGGACCTTCACTCTCAGGAACCATGAGTGAGCCTCGTGGAAATTCGTCCCTCACGCTGGTGGGATGCAACTTCGAGGTACCCGCAATCACCGCACAACTCGCAGGAAAGGAGAATTTGCGCACGGAAGAGCAGCAACTTTTGCGAACTTTTCGTGCGCTGCCGCGAATTCCAAGGGTGTTCATCAATGACAATCTTCGTCAAGTCCTGAACGTCGGCACTTTTCAAGAGGACTTTCCACCTCCGGCGATCGGCGCTTTTCGGATGAACTCCAGCGAGACAAGGTCCCTCGGCCCGGGAAGGGCACTTCCAGGTCCGCTGGTGGATCAGCTGCCGCTTGCCTTCGTGGAGCCTGGCAATCGCTTCCGTCTGCTCTTCGCGTGGGCTGACTGGTGATCGCAGCGGCTGCTGGGCCTTTCGCGCAAGGTTGAAGTTCCGGCGAAGTCCGCCACCCTCGCCCCCATGACGACCGCCGCCCCGAGGCCGCCGACAGGCGCCACCCAGGCGCACGCGTTCCACGACGGCGTCGCGTTCGCGGAGAGGTTCTTCATGGGCGAGTCGGAGGTGCAGAAGGCGCTCCAGAAGTGTGCGCGGCGTTCGACGCCGACGGCATCCCCTATGCCGTGGCAGGCGCCATGGCCCTCCACGCGCACGGCTACCGGCGCGTGACGACGGCCGTCGACCTATTCTCACCCGCGCGGGCCTCGACGCCTTCAAGCTGCGCCACTTCGGGCGGGCGTGGGTCGAGCGCAACCGCCGGCCCGAAGCGCTGCGCGACACCGAGCACAACGTGAAGATCGACGTCCTCCTCGCGGGGGACTTCCCGGGCGACGGCCTGCCGAAGCCCGTGGCCTTCCCCGACCCCGCGGTTGCCGAGCGCGCCGGTGCGATCTCCGTGCTGCCGGTGAAGCACCTCGTCGAGTTGACGCTCGCCTCCAGGTTCAGCAACCCAGACGGCATGAAAGACCTTGCCGACGTCCAGTATTTGATCCGCGTGCCGGGCTCCGCGCGGTGCAGACGTGGGCCGCGCGGGTCGGAGCCGACGCCATCGCACGCGGCGCGGTATCCGAAGATCCTCCACCCGAGGGCTGAATCGCGCACGACGCGCACACCCGCCGCCGCCACGAATTCGTCCCCGGCGGCGGTGGCGTTTCGTTACCATCGCGGACCATGCGCCTCCGCCACGCCGCCGTGCTCACCCTCCTTGCGGGTTGTTCGTTCAACACCCAGGACTTCCGCCTCGGCGCGGACGTTCCCGGCGTCGACGCCGATGCGCCACCCCCGCCTCCGCCGCCAACGGACGTGCCTGACGTGCCGCCGCCGCCCGACGTGCCGCCGCCCCCGCCCGACGTCCCCGACGACGTCCCGATGATGGAGGCGGCCGTCGACGTCGCCGACGCCCCGCCGGAGACGGGGGACGACGTGCCCGTGGTCACCGACGCCGACGCGCCGGCCGCCGACGCCGAGGAGTGCCCCATGGGCCAGACGCGCTGCGGCGACCAGTGCATCGACACCAACTCCGCCGCCGACCACTGCGGCCGCTGCGGCAACCGCTGCACCGCGGCCAACGCGGCG
>JBILLV010000061.1:0-35120 GCA_044375895.1 Polyangiales bacterium
GTGGCGGGCGACGGAGCGGCGGGGCGTGAGGGGAGCGGCGGGGCGTGAGGGGAGCGGCGGGTGTGATGCCGTCGCCGTGGGCGGAGCGCCGAGCCTGCAGCCACGATGAGCGCGACGAACGTGTAAGCCGCGCTTACACGTTGGGACGTCACCCGTCGCCGCGGAGCGACACCTGCCGCGGCGCCCGCAGGAGGAAGCCGCGCCCTTCGCGCACTGGCTCACCCTCGCAGTAGAGCCGCGTCCCCTCGGTGTGCGCGCGGATCGCCAGGGGATACTCCGCCACGCCGAGCTCGAGGCGGATGCGGCGAACCGCGCCGTCGACCACCGCCGCGAGGGTGATCGTGCCGCCCGCCGTGGGGTTCTCGCGGCTGATTTGAACCACCATGCCCTCGACCTCCACGTCGGGGCGCGGTGCGAAGGGACCCGCCAGCACGTCGTCGAGTACCGCCCGGACCGGGCGCCCCTCGATGGCGGCGAGCTCCACCAGCAGCTCCCCCACGCGGAGGTGGTAGTCGCGGAGGCTCTCGCGCAGCGGAACCAGCGCCTCGAAGGGTTCGGCTTCGGGCGACGGGCGCTCGTAGTAGGCCGCGCGGTCGGGGTCGATGCGCACGAGCGTCCACCCCGTGGCCTCCAGCCACGCCGCGAGGCGGCGCGAGGGGACGGCGGCGAGCGTCGCGCGGTCGAGGCGCCCGTCGCTCACCGCTTCTTCTCCCGCGATGCACGCGGTCGGCTCTTCGCGAGCTGCCCTACCGCCTTCGCCGCCTCGTCGAAGTGCCGCTCCACCGCCGACGGCTGCGCGGCCCGCTGGGCGGCGAAGCGCTCGTACTCGCCCTCCGCCTTCGTCACTGCCGCCTCGTGCGACACGCTTCCCGGGTGGTCGAGCACCGCGCGGTCGCTGAGGCGGAGGAAGTCATCGAGCTTCGCGATCCAGTCGGCCATGTACATCGGCCGCCGCCCCATCGCCTGGAGCTCGGCGAACTCCAGGTACGCCGTCACGATGCGGTTGAGCGCGTCGAGCTCGTCGGGCGTGAGGTAGTTCTTCGCGACGGTGACGTCGGCCTTGCGGGGGACGTCGCCCGACCAGGACGTGAGCCCCATGTTGGGCCGCGCCGCGTCGGAGCGAGCACCACCTCCGCGGCGGTTTGCCCGTGCGCCGCCCAATGCATCTTGTTCTGGACGGTCTTGAAGAAGCGCTGCGACGCCTCGACGCGCGGGTCGTAGTCGATGCTCGTCGCGTAGAGGTCGAGCACCTTGCGCCAGAACACCTTCTCCGACGAGCGGATGTCGCGGATGCGCGCGAGCAGCTCGTCGAAGTAGTTGCCCCCGCCGCCGCGCTTCAGCCGCGCGTCGTCGAGGGTGAAGCCCTTCACGAGGTACTCCCGCAGCCGCTGCGTCGCCCAGATGCGGAAGCGCGTCCCGAGGGGCGACTTCACGCGGTAGCCGACGGAGATGATCACGTCGAGGTTGTAGCAATCGACCTCGCGGGTGACCTCGCGAGCGCCCTCCCGAGCAACTGTTGCAAATTTGGCAACAGTTGCCTCCGGGGTGAGCTCCCCCTCGTCGAAGATGTTCTGGATGTGCCGCGAGATGACGGACTTGTCGCGCGCGAACAGGTGGGTCATCTGCATGAGCGAGAGCCACGCTGTGTCGCCCTCGAAGCGGACCTCCATCCGCACGACGCCATCATCGCTCTGGTAGAGGAGCACCTCCGCGTCGCGGGGGGGCGTGGCGCCCGGGTCGGTCACAGCGTGCGCTCCGCGAGGCGCACTGCGTCGCGCACGCGCACCTCGCCGGAAAGGAGGCGGGGGAGGGGGCGTGTCCTCGAGAGAGGTGTTCTCGCGCTCGACGGCCTGCGTGGCGGCGTCGATGGTGGGCAGCTTGCGTCGGAGATGTACTCGAGGAAGATGAGCCCGAGCACGACGTGCTTGTACTCCGCCGCGTCCATGCTCCCGCGGAGCTTGTCGGCCGCGAGCCAGAGCTTCTCTTAGAAGCCGAGCACCGCCCCGCTGGTGCCGCCGTCCTTCGCCCGCTTCGCCTTCGCCATGTGCCCTCTACCGCTCGCTCCGTCCAGACGGCGTGCACCCTACCAGAGCAGCGCGTGTGACTCACGATCGATCGGCGCGAGGCGGTGGGCGCTCACCCTCTCGCGCGCGGAGGGCAGTGGGGCCCAAAGCCTCAGGGGCCCGTCGGTGACGAGCTCGTCGAAGCGATCCACGCGCTTCCGCGGCATCGCGCGGCGCACCGCGAGCATCACAACCGGCATGACCACCGTCGAGTACCGCTCGCGCCTCGCCGCCGCGCCCGCGGCCGTGTTCGCCTTCCACGAGCGCCCGGAGGCCTTCACCCTCCTCGCGCCGCCCTGGGAAGCCGTTCGCGTGGTGTCGCGCGAAGGGCGCGGCATCGAAGCTGGCGTCCGCGTGGTGATCGAGACCCGCGTGGGCCCGCTCTGGCTCCGCTGGGTCGCGGTGCATGAGCGCCTCGAACCCGGCGTGGAGTTCGTCGACCGCGCCGAGTCGGGGCCCTTCCGCGCCTGGCGCCACGTGCACCGGGTCGAGGGCGACGGCGCGGGCGGGGCATGGCTCATCGACCGGGTGACCTACGAGCTCCCGCTCGACGCCCTCGCGCGGCCCGTGGCGGGTTGGTGGGTGCGCCGCAAGCTCGACCGGATGTTCGCCTATCGCCACCAGGTCACGGGCCGCGAGCTCGGCGCCGCGGTGCTTGAAGGCGTCGGCGCGTAGCGCGCGATCAGCGCACCACGCAGCGGAAGCTGATGTCACGGCCGCCTGGCGTGACGGGTGCGGTCCTCCAGGTGACGCCCGAATGGCTCCACCCACCGCGCACCCATGCGCGCCCGTCGGTGGCGTCGTCCGCGGCCCACTCATCGGTGCCGGGCAGCAGGCGGACGCCCGCGTTGGAGGGGCGCACGAGCTGCCACTCCGCGCGCGTCGGCAGGGCGCCCCCACCAGGGCGCCACTGGCAGTATGCGAGGGCCTCGTCGCGCGTGACGCAGTTGGCGCCGAAGCCATCGGCCGCAGGGCCGCTGCGCCAGTTGCACCTCTCCCCTGACAGCGGGCGAGGGCATGTGCCCTGGATCACACACGCACGGTACTGCCTCATCGTCACGGGCGCGACGTCGATGCAGAAGGGGCTCGTCGACCCGTCTCCTGCCACACGGACCGTCCCTCTGGTGCACACAAGGGTCGGCGCGGGTGGGGGCTCAATCGCGGTTGGCAACGTAGGAGCCGGTGCGACGGGCGTCGGTGCGACGGGTGGCGCCGCGACGGGCGTCGGCTCCACGGTGCGTCGGGCGAGCGTGTCCGCCGTGGTGGTCGTAGCGTGCGCGGGAGGGCGGGCGACGTACCCCCCGGCGAATCCGATCGCGGCGCCGAGGACCAGCGCGCCAACGATCGGGCGGAGGGAGGGGCGCTGCGTGTCCACGACGGGCGGGAGCGTACGGCCCACCTCCGCGAGCTGGCGCCGGGCCTCGTCGCGCTCCTCCTCGACGGTGGTGCGGATACGATGAGCGGGGTCCGTGAGGGCTACGAGGAACGGCCGCTGCGCGTCGGGGATGCTCGCCCCGTCGAGCCCGTGAAACTCCCGGAGCAGCCCGGCCAGCAGCTTCGCGACTGCGTCGGCGCTGTCGCGGCTTACGCCGCCCTGGAGCTGGTAGTGCGCGGCGATGTTGCCGAACTCCCGCAGCGTGGCGAGCTGCGCGCGGGTTTCGCGGCTCAGCGCGGCCTCGAGCTGCTTGTGCTCGAGGAGGTGGTCGAGCCCCTTGCGCTGCTTCGCGAGCCCGTCGACGTCGGCGCCCTCCCGCGCCAGGACGGCGTACAGCACCGCCTCGGCGCAGCGCCGCGCGCGCCACACGAACACGTCGGGCGCCGCGTCCCAGCGCGCGAGCGCGGCCTCCCGGGCCTCTTGCTCGACGGCGCCCACGAGGCGCGCGGTGAGGGTCGATGTCGCCGGTCGCCGCTGTCCTCCCATCGCTCTCGTCGCCCTCCCGGATCTCTCTCCGCCCGACTCTACCGGGGTTGCGGCGCGAGGAACAAGCCCGCTCAGTACCCGTACTCCCGCGCGAGCCGCCGCGCCTGCTCCGCCGCCGGGAGCGCGTCGTCGAGCAGCCACCGCACCCCGTGGGGCCGCGCGTCGCGCACCGCCCGCAGCGCCGCCGTCGGGTCGTCGCCGCACGTGAGCGCCGCGTCGAGCGCCGCAAAGCACGCCTCCACCAACCCCCCGTCGCCCTCCGCCAGCAGCTCCGCGCGCAGCGCCGCCGCCGCCTCCGCGCGCCCGCAGCCCTCCAGCGCGAGCGCGCGCCAGCGCCGCGTCGAGCGCCAGAGCCAGTCGGGCGCACCCGTCCACGCGGGTCCGTCGAGCGCGTCGAGCGCCGCGCGCGCGTCCCCGCGGAGCGCGTGCCCCCGCGCGAGCGCTGCCCGGACAAAATACGCCCCGAGCCCGGCGTGGCCGTCGCGTGCGAGGTACGCCGCGGCGGCCTGCGATGCCTCCGCCCACGCGGCGCGATCGTCCGCGAGCGCCGCCGCGCGGAGCCACTCGCCGAGCGGGTACGACGCCTCCTCCCAGCGCGTCCCGTCGAGCCAGGCGAGGGCGGCGTGGCGGAGCGTGACGGCGGCCTCGTCGTAGCGGCGCATCGCGGCCAGCGCGCGCCCGATGGCGCCGAGGAGCTCGAGCTCGTCGGGCTCCGCTGCCACACTGTCGATCAACGCCCGGGCACGGTCGACGTACGCGGGGAGCGCGTCAGAGCCCGCGTCGGCGCCGGCCTGGACGACGTGGGCCGCCATCACCCGCGCGTCGCGGTCCCGGTCGCGGACAAACTCCTCCCAGGGGATCTCCACCCCGTCGCCCTGCGCGTGCCGCCGCGCGACCTTCTCCGCGAAGCGCGCCCGAAAGCCTGCCTTCGTCTCTGCCGCGAAGCGCCCCGCGAGCCACGCGGCGCTGCGGTGGACGGCGCCCCACTCGCGCACCGCGCCGCCCTCGCGGCACAGGTCGAAGAGGTGCTCGATGACGAGCCGCGCGTGCGCGTCGTCGCCCCACGACGGCGGCGGCGCCTCATGCGCCCCCGCAAACACCCGCCCGACGGCCTCCGCCGCAGACGACGCGCCGACCACGCGGAGGGCGGATCCGTGCTGCGCCAGGAGGGTCTCGGCCTCGTCGCGCTGCGCGGCCGCCACGAGGACGGTGTCGACCCCGAGGGCCGCGTCGGCGAGGAGGGCGAGCTTGCGGTCGAGGCCCGCCACGCGCCCGAGCGTCCCGTCGTCGCGGAGCGCGGCGGTGGCGGCGAAGCGGGCGGGGACGGGCCGCTCGGTGAGCGACGACACCGCGGCCAGCAGCATCGCCAGGCCGAAGGACGCGTCGTCGAGCGCCGCGTCGGCGCCGCCCCCGCGCTTGAACACCTGCGTCGCGCCGACGGGCGTCCGCTGCGTCGGCGACAGGGTGTGGAGGTGCGGCGCGACGCGGGTCGCGAGGGCGCTCGCGTCGGCGAGGCTCACCAGCGCCGTGCCGCGGAAGGGGACGGTCTCTGGGTGCGACCGCGCCGTCCAGGTGAGCCGCCAGAGCGCGGACCGCGCGTCGTGCGCGGCCACCGAGACGAGCAGCGCCTCGCCGACCCCGGGGTCCGACGGTGGGCAGTGCCCGAGGTGAACGGCGGCCTCGGCGAGCGTCGGGTCGTGGGGCCAGCACCAGGGCGTCGCGAGGCCGTGCTCGGCCGACGGGCGCCACGGCGCGGGGACGTGGCGGTCGCGGAGCCACGCCCGGAGCGACGGCTCCCTCACGGGTCCCTCGCGGGTTCGGCCCACCACGCGTCGGGCTCCTGCCACGCGACCGCGTCGAGGCGGGGCGTGCGGATCGGCGCGAGCAGCCGCCACAGCGTCGTGAGCGTCGCGGCGCGCCGGTCGAGCGCGAAGAGCGACTGGGCCAGCGCGCCGTCGGGCGCGTGTCGCCGGAGCCGAACGATGGAGGCGAGGCCGTCGCGCCGCTCCAGCCAGCGGGCGGCGTCCTCGCGGGCGAGGTCGCGGTCGTCCTCGGCGGCGGTTGCGAGCGCGTCGAGCGCGTCGGCGAGGGAGGCCGCCTCCGCGCGGGCGAGGTCGTCGACGACGTCGCGCGTGTCCTGCGGGAGCGCCGCGAACCAGTGGCGGGCGCGCGCCATCGGGTCGTCGTCGTCCATGAGCCGCGCGAGGGCGTCGGCGGGCGGGGTGGCGGTGCCGCGCGGCGCCCAGAGGCGGCCGAGCGTCCCGACGGCAGCGCACACCGCGTAGGGGTCCTCGCGGGGGGCGCGGGCGAGGGGGGCGGTCATCCACGCGGGGGCGTCGAAGCCGCCGAGGAGCGCGTCGGCCGCGGGCGCGTCGACCGCGGGAGCGTCGGGGGGCGACCAGTCGGCGAGGGAGCGCATCGCGGCGGAGGCCGCCGTGGGGAGGTCGTACCATTCGAACACGGTTCCCTCGAAGCGGAGGAGGAGGTCCCCCGCGAGGCCGCGGGCGCGGACGAGGGCCTCGCCGGCGCGGGCGTCGACGTACCAGACGTCGTCGAGCGCGCGGACGTCGCCCGCGGCATCCACCGCGAGGCCCGGGAGGGAGAGCTGGAAGAGGTCGGGGTGGCGGTCGGCGCGGGCGACGCTCGCCTCGGGGGCGCCGATCCCCGCGGCGGCCTCCTCGAACGAGGCCACCTCCGTCCGCGAGGCGAAGCGCCGCCGGAGGTCGGCGACGGTGAGCGACCCGTCGGGGGCCGACGACCAGCCGCGGCCGACGTGGTCGTCGGCGGGGAGGTCTCGACCGATGCGGCGCGGGGCGACGTCGGGGTCGATCCCGAGCGCGCGGCGCTTCTCGTCGGTGGGGAGGGTCATGGTCGGCTCCTATGGGTTCTCGTAGGGGGACGCGCCGGGGCGCGCGGATCTGACAGGGGCGGTCACCGGCGCCTCAGCTCGCTCACCATGCGGTCGACGACCATGTGGTCTTCCCCGGAGATCAGGCCGCCGGCCACGAACTCCATGCTCGTCGCGAGCACGGCCTCGCGGAAGCGCTGGTGCTGCTTCATCGCGCGGTTCGCCGCCCGCCGGCGCACGTCCGGCGGGGCGTCGGCGGGGATCGCCTCGTCGCGCGCGACGACGTCGTCCACCGTGTCGTCGGAGAAGTAGAGCGCCTCCACCTGGCGGCGGGCGACGCGCCTCCCCTCCCGGTGGGCGGCGGGCGCGGCCTCGATCGCCGCCTCCGCGACCCGGTCGAAGACGGCCGCCGCGCGCTTCGCGAAGGCCGCGCGGGCGTGGCCTTCGGCGACGTCGCAGGGGGCCGGGACGCGCGCCTCCGCGCCCTCCTGCGCGAGGACGGGGGCGCGCTGCGTCTGGCGCCAGAGGTCGGTGCGGCAGTGGCGCAGCATCTGGTCGAGGTAGCGGATCACCTCCCCGTCGCGCGTCGCGGTGATCGCGAGGCCGTCGCGGGCCTGCTGCGCGAGCTTGAGGAGGACGTTCTGCGCGATGTCGTCGCGGTCGTTGGGGTCGTGCACGGCCCGCGCGACGCGGTGGTTCACGAGGTCGCGCAGGGCCCGCCACGCCGCCGGCGTCCCGCCTGCGCGGAGGGCCGCGAGGATCTCCGTCGGGCTCATCGCTCCTCCTCCGCGCGCAGCGCCTCGACGGCGCGCGCCCACCGCTGCGCCTGCTCCAGGTCCCAACCGCCCTCGCGCTCGATCCACGGCTCCGTGGGGGCGCCCGCCAGCGTCTCGGCGAGGCGGGTACGCCCCTCGCCGCTGGCCGCGACGGTGGGCATGGGCCCAGCACCCGCCGTGCACCGCGGGACTGCCTCGACCGGGAGCCCCGTCGCGTCGGTGAGTTGCGCCTGCAGTGCGTACCACCAGGGCGCGCTGGCGAGGGGACCGCGGCACCGGTTGGCGACGAAGTCCGCGAGGACAACGCCGGGGCGCACGCGCTCGTCGTAGGCCTCGGGCATCGCGGGGAGGAGGCGGACCCACGGGTCGGTGGGTCCTGTGGGGGCGTCGAGGGGGAAGCGCTCCGCGCGGCGGACGCAGTCGCCGATGTCCTGCGCGCGGAGCGGGCGGTCGCCGAGCGCCGCGTCCCGCACCCGCCGCGTCGCGGCGACAATCCACACGACGTGCCGCTCGGGTGGTCGCGCGCGGAGCAGCGCGAACACTCGTTCAAAGAGGACATCGAGCAGCGCAAGGTAGCGGTCGGGCGCGGTCGGAGCGCGCGTCGCGTCGCCGCGGTCGCTCGCCGCGACGAGGAGGCAACCCGCGGGGCCGAAGCGCTCGGCGAGGGCGGTGGACGCGAGCCGGTAGCGCCGCTCGACGTCGTTGGCGAGGCCCTGGAGGTCGGCGGCGACTTCCGCCGCGCGTCGCCGCATCCACCCCGATGCGGTAGCGAGCGTGTCGTAGGCGGGGCGTCGACCCTCGCGCAGCGCCGCCCACATGCCCGCGAGCGCGGGGTCGGCGGCGGCTCGCTCGCACCACGCGGTGGCGGCGTCGAGGGTGTGGCGCCGCGGGTGGGCCGCGCGAACCTCCGAGGGGGCGAGCACCCACGCCGCCACCCACCACGCGGGGAGCCGTAGCTCGGTAGCGTGCGGGGGATAGCGAACGAGCGGATCGACCCGCGTCAAGAGGCCGCGAAGGATCGCGTCGGCCTCGGGTGTGGGGGGCTCCTGCAACAGCACGCCGGCGACGCACACGGGCGCGTCGGGCGCGGCGAAGTCGCCGGACTCATCGATTGAAAGGGTCCACCCCGTCACCCGCGCGTCGCGCCCGCTCGCCATGAGGCCGCGGAGCATACCGACGGTCGCCCGCGTGCGTCTACGGCGTCGCCGCCCCCGTCACGAACGGGTGAGGTACACCGCCGTCGCGATCACCACGAGCGCGCACGTCGCGACCAGCGCCGCGCCCAGCGCGCGGAACACCTCGCGCATGCTGCGCAGCGCCGTCATCGTGTGGGTGACGTCGCGCCCCGTGGTGCGCACCACCGCTTCGGTCGCGGCGACGCCCCGCCCCAGGCGCGAGGCGAGCGCGAGCACGACGCCCGCCGCCGCGAACGTGCACAGCGCGAGGGGCGCCAGGTGCGACGCGGCGGACCCGGCCTGCCAGAGGCGCCGCAGGATCGCCACGCCGAGCATCGCGATGAGCCCCGCCGCGATGCGCGCGCGCTCTACGTCGCGGACGAGCCACTCGCGCAGGCTGAGGAAGACCTCCGCCACGCCCGCTCCCACCTCCGGCTCGGCGTCGGAGACCGGGGGCGTCACAGGAACGACCGTGGGTGCGGGCTCAGCGGGCGCAGGCGTCGTCGGGTTGGGCGTGGTCATGGGTCTCTTTCAACCTCCCCAAATGAAGCTGAGCACCACCATCACCGCGAGGACCGCCACCACGACGCCCAGCGTGCCGCCCACCCACGCGAACAGGTCGCGCAGCCGCGCCACGGCGTACGTGAGGTGCGGGAGGTCGGAGCCCGTGGTCTCGGCGGCGCGCTGCAACGGCTCGGCGCTTCGCTGCAGGTACGTGGAGGCGAGGGTGGTGGTCACCCCCACGACAGCGGCGGCGAGGACCGCGAGGAGGGTGCTCGCCCCCGCGACGCGGCCGACCGCGGTGGCAACCGCCGAGGCGAGGAGCACGCCCGCGAGCCCGAAGCCCGCGCGCGTGACGAAGGTCATCGCCCGCGCGAGGTCGCGCAGGACGGCCTCGTCGTCAGGGCCGAGCTCGGAGCCGCGGGGCGGTGCGGCGCCGCTGTCGGCGAGGTCGCGCGGGTCGCCGACGGGCGCGCGCAGCCCCCAGGCGAAGAGCGCGAGGGTCGCGATCACGGCGAGGGTCGGCGCCGGGTAGCGCGTGAGGCACGCCACGAACGCGTGCCACAGCAGCGTGAGGATCAGCTCGAAGAGGAGGGAGAAGATCGCCTCGGCGATCCCACCGCCCCCGCCCCCGCCCGAGGAGCTGGAGCTGGACGAGCCCCCGCCCGATCCACCGCTGGACGAGCCTCCGCCCGATCCCCATGACGATCCGCCGAAGCTGCCGCCGGTGGTCTGCGCGAGCAGCGCGTCGAGCGGGAGCGCGTACGCCGCGGCGCCGACGCAGAGCACGCCGAGGCCGACCACCAGCGCCAGCGCGCGCTGCCGACCGAGGCGTCGCCCCGCGTCATGGAGCCAGTGCAACATCAGGCGCCGACCGCGTCGCGCAGCAAGGCCGCGAGCGCCGTCCCCACGGACTCCGCCGCGCCTGCGTCCACCGCAGCTCCCCGGTGCGAGCGTCGCGCGGAGGCGCCGTCGTCGCGCGCGAAGAAGCCCTCCATGGCGAGCTCCCCCGCGGCCTCGTCCCAGCGCGCGAGGGCGCCCATGGGGACGGTGCAGCTCCCGCCGAGGGCGCGCATGACGGCCCGCTCCGCCGTCGTCTCCAGCGCGGTGCGGCGGTCGTGGAGGCACTGGAGCATCGCCGCGGTGGTCGCGTCACCCGCGCGGCACTCCAGCGCCAGCGCGCCCTGCGCCACCGCGGGGACGAGCTCGACTTCGAGCCGCGCGGCGGTCACCGCGAGTCCGAGACGTCGCACGCCCGCCTCCGCGAGGATGATGGCGTCGTACTGGCCCTCGGTGAGCTTGCGGAGGCGCGTGTCGACGTTGCCGCGGAGGAGCTGCACGTCGAGGTCGGGGCGTCGCCCGCGCAGCATCACCTCGCGGCGCTTCGAACTCGTCCCCACACGGGCGCCATGCGGGAGCGCGTCGAGGGCGCGGCCGTCCTTCGTCACGAGCAGGTCCCAGGGGCTCTCGCGCGCGGGGACGCAGCCGATGACGAGGCCCGGCGCGAGGTCGGCGGGGAGGTCTTTCATCGAGTGGACGGCGAAGTCGGCGCGGCCGTCGAGCAGGGCCTCCTCGATCTCCTTCACGAAGAGCCCCTTGCCGCCGATGTCGGCGAGCGAGCGGTCTTGCACCCGGTCGCCCTGCGTGACGACGTGAACCTCCTCGACGACGAGCCCGGCGTGGGCGCGCTGGAGCGAGGCGGCGATCATGCGGCTCTGGGCGAGGGCGAGGGCGCTCTTGCGCGTGGCGAGGCGGAGGGTGGTCATCGGGGAGGGTCTGGCGGCGGGCCGTCTTGGAGGTTGAAGAGGTCGCGGAGCACCTCCGCCGCGTTGGCCCCATCGGGCGTGTCGACGCGGGCCTTGAGGGCGGCGGTGGGGGCGTGGAGGAGCTTGTTCACCGTCGCCTCGACCATCACCTCCAGCGCCTTGCGGTCGTCGGGCGTGAGGTGCTTGAGCGACTTCGCCAGCGAGCGCTCGAGCTCGGCGAGGGCCGTCGCGCGAAACCGCTGCCGCAGCGCCGTGACCACGGGCGTCGCTTGTTGCGTGCGCTGTTCGTTGCGCCACGCGTCGAGCTCCTCGGCGAGCACCTTCTCCGCGGCGGTGCGGGCGGCGGCGCGGGTGGAGGTCCCTTCGGAGACGATGCGCTCGAGGTCGTCGACGTTGTAGAGGTAGACGTTGTCGAGGTCGCCGGTGCGCGGGTCGACGTTGCGCGGCACGGCGATGTCGATGAGAAAGAGCGAGCGCCCCCGGCGGCCCTTCATCGCCGCTGCGACGTCGTCGCGGGTGATGACGTAGCGCGCGGCCCCGGTGGAGCACACCACCACGTCGCCGTGCTGGAGCAGCAGCGGGAGGTCGGTGAGGGGGTGCGCGACGCCGCCGTGCTCCTGCGCGAGGGCGACGGCCTTGTCGTAGCTGCGGTTGACGACGGCGAGGAGGGCGCCGTTGCGCACGAGGCTGCGCGCGGCGCCGAGGGCCATCTTGCCCGCGCCCACCACGATCACTCGGTGGCCCGTGAGGTCGCCGAAGATGCCGCGGGCGAGGTCGACGGCGACGCTCGCGACGCTCACCTGCCCGTTGGCGATGCCCGTCTCCGTGCGCACCCGCTTGGCCGCTTGAAACGCGCGGGCCATCAAGCGGTTGAGCAGCGGGCCCGTGGTCCCCGTGGTGCGGGCCACCTGCCAGGCCTCCTTCACCTGCCCGAGAATCTGCGGCTCGCCGACGACGAGCGAGTCGAGGCTGGCGCACACCCGGAAGGCGTGGCCCACGCCGGCCTCGCCGCGGTGCTCGTAGAGGTACTGCTCGGAGGCGCCGCGCTGGCCGAAGAAGCCGCGGAGCGCGCGGGTGACGGCGTCGGGGTCGTCGCCGGCGGCGTACACCTCGACGCGGTTGCAGGTGGCGACGAGCATCGCCTCGCGCACGCCGTCGAGCCCGCGGACGGACTTCACGACGTCGCCGAGGCCGTCGGCGTCGACCGCGACGCGCTCGCGCGTCTCGACGGGGGCGGTCCGGTGGTTGACCCCCACGACCACGAGGGAGCTCATGGGGCGCCAGATCCCGCGTAGTAGCCCGCCAGCACGACGAGGGCGCTGGCGTAACCGAGGATGGTCCCGATGGCGGCGCGACGGCCCCGCCAGCCCGCGGCGAGGCGGAGCACCAGCACGCCCGCGAAGAGCACCCACGCGCCCATGCCGACGTACTGCTGCCACACCACCGCGCCCGCGCTGCGGGCGCCGACGAAGAAGCCCGTGACGATGCCGAGGGTGAGCGCCGGGAGCCCGACGGCGACGCAGCGGTAGCCCACCGTGTCGAGCACGTCGAGCGGCGGCAGGCGCTGAAACACCCCGCTCAAGCGCTTCTTCTTCACCTGACGCTCCTGCAGCAGGTACGCGAGCGCCATCACGAACGCGAGCGTGAACGCCGCCGTCCCCGTCAGCACGCTGGTCACGTGGAGCGCGAGGACGGCGCCGCCGAGGTGCCCCGCGGGTCGCTCCGCCGGCGCGCGCGACGCCACGAGGAGGAGAAGCGTGAGGGGCGCGATGAAGGCCCCCGTGACGTCGAGGCGAGGCTGCGTGCGGCGGACGATGAGGAAGCCCGTCACCCCGAGGAGGGCGAGCGCCGAGAGGGCCGCGCCGAGGCCCGAGAAGGGACCCTGCGCCGAGGCCTGCCAGCGGAGCAGTTCATGGAGGCAGTGCAGGGCCGCCGCCGCTGTGAGCAGACGAACCCCCCAGGCGAGCGCCGAGGGGCGCCGCGTCGTGCCCGCGAGGTGGGCGACGAGCGCGATCCCCGCGGCCGCGTAGAGCGCGGCGGCGCCGTAGTAGCTGACGGGGACGAGCTCGGGCGGCACTACTTCACGTTGTTGAGGAAGAATTTCTGGAGCGCCACGAGCGTCTGGGAGTTGGGGAGCTGCTCCGGCGGCGGCGACGGGGTGCCCGCGGTGGCGGCGACGGCGGGGGCGGCGACGGTGGGGGCGGTGGGGGCGACGACCGGGGCGAGCACCGGGGTGACGACGTCGGCGACGAGCGCGCCGACGAAGCCTTGCTGCACGCGGTAGGCGTTGTCGTTGAGAATCACCGAGTCGGCCATGTGCTCGCCGCCGAGCGTGCCGAGGTCGGGGATGCTCTTCACCTTGCCCACGAGCTTCGCGTGGTCGGGCAGCCCCGTGAGCTCCTCGAGGAAGCGCACGGCCTCCACCACGTGGAAGCGCCGCCCCGTCTCCTTGTCGTGGAGCAGCTCGGCGTCGACCTCGGCGCGGCCGTCCGCGATCCATTTTTCAAGCGCCTCATGCGCGATGAACATCCGTGGGCGCGTCATCACGTCCTCTCACTCTTCCGGGGCGGACTATCTCCGCTCCGGGGGGGCGTTGGCAACGCGGGCGTCAGGGAATCAGGCGATGATGGTGAGGGGGCGTTCGACGAGCGTACGGAGCGCCTGGAGGAAGCGGGCCCCCATGGCGCCGTCGACCACCCGGTGGTCGCAGGAGAGGGTGACCGCGCAGCGCTTGCCAGGGACGATGGCTCCCCCCTTCACCACGGGAACCTCCCGCGTCGCCCCGACCGCGAGGATCATGGACTCCGGCGGGTTGATCACGGCGGCGAAGCGGTCGACCTGGAACATCCCCAGGTTGGACACCGAGAACACACCCCCCTGCATCTCCTCGGGCCGGAGCTTGCGGGCGCGGGCGCGGGCGATGAGGTCCTTGGCGAGCCGGGCCACCACGCGGACGCTGAGCCGGTCGACGTCGCGGAGCACGGGCGTCACGAGCCCGTCCTCGATGGCGACGGCGATGGAGATGTCGGCCCGGTCATGGACGATCACCTGCCCGTCGACCCACGACGCGTTGACCTCCGGGACGGCCCGCAGCGCCAGGGCCGAGGCCCGCACCAGGAGGTCGTTGAACGACACCTTGTCCTCGGGGGAGGCGCCGTCGTTCACCTGCTCGCGCAGGGCGACGAGGGCCTCCACGTCGAGGTCGGCCTCCAGGTAGAAGTGGGGGACGGTCTGCTTGGCCTCCACCAGCCGCCGGGCGATGGTCTTGCGCATCGGCGACGGGGTCTTCACCGTGTCGCCGGGGTAGAGCGTCGGGGCGGCGGCGGCGGGCTTCGGGGGCGCCGCGAGGTCGGCCTCCGTGATGCGCCCGTGCTCACCCGACCCCTGGACGGAGGTGAGGGCGACGTCCTTCTCGCGGGCGATGCGTCGCACGCGCGGTGAGGTCGGCGCGAGCACCATCCCCGCCACCCCAGGCTGCCCACGCACGGCCGCCTCCGCCGGACCACTCGGCGCGCTGGGCGCAGGAGCAGGCACCGCGACCGGTGCGGGTGCGGGAGCCGGTGCAGGCGCGGCCGCAGGCGGCGCGGGGGGCGCCGTGGGGGCGGGCGCGCCGGAGAGCTTCGCGACGAGGGCGCTGATGTCCTCGCCGGGTTCGCCGAAGATGGCGACGGGCTGACCGAGCTTCGTGACGGATCCTTCGGCGACGAGGCGCTTCAGGAGCGTGCCCCGGTCGAAGCTCCGAAACTCCATCGTGGCCTTGTCGGTCTCGACCTCGGCGAGGAGGTCGTCGATGGTGACGGCGTCGCCCTCGGCCTTCACCCAGCGGACGAGGGTCCCTTCTTCCATCGTGGGCGAGAGCTTGGGGAGTTCGATGATGCGTGCCATGGGAGCGATAGCCTCTCAGTAGCCGAGCACGGCGCGGGCGCCGCGGATCACGGTGTCGGGCGAGGGGATGGTGAGCTCCTCGAGCCGCTTGTTGTAGGGCATGGACGCGTCGCGCCCGGTCACCCGGAGCACGGGGGCCTTGAGGGAGCCGAAGCACTCGCGCTGGATGCGGTCGACCACCTCGGCGCCGACGCCGCCGAAGGGCCACGCCTCCTGCACGACGAGGGCGCGGCCGGTCTTCTCCACGCTCGCGACGATGGGCGCGTGGTCGAGGGGGCGCACGCTCCGCAGGTCGATCACCTCGCACGAGACCCCTTCGGCGGCGAGGGTCTCGGCGGCGGCGAGGCTCACCCCGAGCATCTTGCCCCACGTCACGAGCGTGAGGTGCTCGCCGACGCGCTTCACGTCGCTGACGCCGATGGGCACGAGGTGGTCGCCGTCGGGCACCTCGCCCTTCATCCCGTAGAGCCGCTCGTCTTCGAGCACCAGCACGGGGTTGTCGTCGCGGATGGCGCTCTTGAGGAGCCCCTTGGCGTCGGCGGGCGTGGCCGGGCACACCACCTTCACGCCGGGCACGTGGGCGTAGATGGCTTCGAAGCACTGGGAGTGCTGGGCCCCCACCTGGCGCGCCGCCCCGTTGGGTCCGCGAAACACCATCGGGCACGTGAACTGTCCGCCCGACATCTGCCGCACCTTGGCGGCGTTGTTGAGAATCTGGTCGAAGGCGACGGCGGAGAAGTTCCAGGTCATGAACTCCACCACCGGGCGGAGGCCCGTCATGGCGGCGCCGACGCCGATGCCCGCGAAGCCCGCCTCGGCGATGGGCGCGTCGAGCACCCGCTTCGCGCCGAAGCGCTCGAGCAGCCCCTCGGTGACCTTGTAGGCCCCCTGGTAGTAGCCCACCTCTTCGCCCACGATGAAGACGTTGGGGTCGCGCTCCATCTCCTCGGCGAGCGCCTCCCGCAGGGCCTCCCGGTACCGCAGCTCACGCATAGGTGTACGCCTCGATCAGTTCTTCACCCGGCTCCGCGCTCTCTTCGGAGAAGCGGACCGCGTCGTCGACCTCCGCGGTCACCGCCGCGTCGATGGCCGCGAGCGCCGCGTCGTCGAGGCCCGCTGCGCGCAGGGCCGCCTCGGCGTTCGCGATGCAGTCGCCCTTCTTCCGCTCCTCGATCTCCTCGGCCGTCCGGTACTTCCCCGGGTCGCTCATGGAGTGGCCGCGGTAGCGGTAGGTGAGCACCTCGATGAGCGTGGGCTTCGACTCCTTGCGGGCGCGCTCGACGGCCTCGGCCACGCGCTCGCGCATGACGAGAACATCGTCGGCCTTCACCCGGTCGCGCGCCATCCCGTACGACACGGCCTTCTGGCTCACGTCGGCCACGGAGAGGGTGCGCGAGAGCGGCGTCCCCATCGAGTACTCGTTGTTCTCGACGAGGGTGACGAGCGGGAGGTTCCAGAGGGCGGCGAGGGACATGCCCTCGTGGAAATCGCCGATGCTCACGGCGCCCTCACCGAGGAAGCACAGCGTCACCTCGTCGAGCCCGAGGTACTTCGACTTGAACGCGCAGCCCGCCGCGAGCGGGACGTGGCCCCCGACGATGCCGTAGCCCCCCATCATCCGCCGCTCGGCGTCGAAGAAGTGCATGCTGCCGCCGAGGCCCTTCGAGCACCCGGTGACCTTGCCGAAGAGCTCTGCCATGCACGCGCGGGAGCTCATCCCGCGGGCGAGGGCGAGGCCGTGGTCGCGGTACGTCCCCACCACGTAGTCGCTCGGGCCAAGGGCGGCGAGCGCGCCGACCGCGCTCGCCTCCTGGCCGATGTAGAGGTGGAGAAAACCGCCGATCTTCCCCTGGGAGTATGCCTTCGCCGCCGCCTCTTCAAACCGGCGGATGAGCAGCATCTGCCGATAGAGTTCGCGCAGCGCCTCGGTGCCTTCGCTCACGGTGTCTCCAATGTCTTCGCCCGCGATCATCCGGTCGCGCGGCGGCGGGAGCATAGAGACAGCCCTGGCCGATGGGAAGTGTCGTCTTGGGGGGGAATTCCGTCTGCGGCCGTGGGGGCCTCTACTTCGCCGGGGACTTCGGCGCGCCGCGGGAGGCGAGGCCCCCCTTGCGGCCGGCGGCGCGGGCGCTCTCCGGGTTCCACTCGTGACCGGTGCCCTTCTCGTGGGAGGCGCGGCCGCCCTTGCGCGCGATCTCCCGCTGCTTCTCGATGGACATGGCCGCGAAGCCCCGGCGCTGCTTCTTGCGCGGCGCCTCGACGACCCCTCCCTCCTCGTCGCGCGCGATCACCGCGTGCGCTCCCGGAAACTCCGACTGCTCCGAACTCTCGCTCATGACATCACCTCTGCTGCCTCGGTGGGCGTGTGACGGCGTTGGGGGGCGCACCTGCGCCCGCGCCGTCGCTCACTCGTGGGGTTTCAACGACCGGCCGCCGTGAGACCTTGAGCGCTCACCCCCAAAGGTGTGATGTGTCCGAACGCTACTGCTCGCGCCCCCGCATGAGCCCCGCCCAACGCGACGCCGCGCGAATGATCGCCCCCCGCAGCTTGGGCGACTCCACCGCCCGGATGGCCCGCGCCACCTCGTAGGGAATGGGCGCCGAGGCGACCGGCTCGCGCTCGGGTGCGCGGGGCGCCTCCTTCTGGGCGACGGGTGCGACCTTGAGCCGGAGCTCACGCACCATCGCGCCCGCCGCGGTCGCCTGCACGCGGCGCAGCAGCGAGGCGCGCTGCGCGTGGAGCTCCTGGAGCCACACGGCGTGCTTGACGTGGATGGTAAGCACGCCGTCCCGGAGCCCCGCGGGCCGGGCGGCGGCGGCGATCTCGGGCCCGACGGCCTCCTCCCACGCGGGCCACACGCCGAGGGCCTCCCGGATGCGTCGCGGGTCTTTCAGCGCCTCCGCCAGGAGCGTCCCGATGTGGGCCGTCCCGATGGGTTCGTAGTTGTTGCGGCGCCGGGGCTTCATCTGTGGGCGATGATGCACCCCCGCGGGCCGCGGCGTCCAACCCGTCGCTCAGGCGCGTCGGGCCGCGAAGCTGCGGGCTCGCTCGCGGTCGATGGGGCCGCCCGCCCGGCCGTCGGCGCGGAGCGCGCTGCCGACGATGACGCCGTCGACGATCTGGAGCCAGCTCTTCAGCGTGTCGTGCCGGGCGCCGCTGCCGAGCCACACGGGGGTGTGCGGGACGGCGTGACGGACGCGGTCGATGACGGCGCG
Organism: Polyangiales bacterium; assembly: GCA_044375895.1. GTDB lineage: Bacteria > Myxococcota_A > Polyangia > Polyangiales > CAISKJ01. The sequence goes on from JBILLV010000061.1 coordinate 18,152, forward strand.
GTCGGCCTCCTCGCCGGTGCGGCCTCCCGTGACGATGACGGCGTCGGCGAGGGCGCGCTCCACCGCCTCCAGGGCCTCGTCTTCGGGGCTGAGGGCCCGCGCGCCGAGCGGGACGGAGTGCTTCACGTCGACGTCCGCGGCGATGGAGACGCACGAGGCCCCCATGCGCGCCCGGGCACGGAGCAGCTCCGCGGCGTCTCCCTCGATGACGCCCTGGTCGGTGACGCGCGCCCCCACGAGCACGTTGACGCGGACGAAGCGGGCGTCGACGGCGGCGGCGACCGCGAGCGCGGAGGCCCCGTCGTTGCGGAGGATGTTGACGCCGAGCGGGAGCTCCGAGGCCCGGCGCACGCGCTCGCACACCACGGCCATCGCCGCGACCGTCTCCGGCGGCACCGCCCCGCGGAAGAAGGGGGCGTCGCCGAAGTTCTCGACGATGACGGCGTCGAAGCCCGCTTCCGCAAGGATTTCTGCGTCGCGCGCGGCCCCGTCGACCACCGCGCGGAGGTCGCCCTGGAAGCGCGGCGCGCCGGGGAGGGCGGGGAGGTGAACGACGCCGAGGAGGAGCTTGTGGTCGCGGCTGAACATCGCCGCGGTGATACCTGAATTTTGGGCTTCGGTCTCCGGCGCCGCTACCATCGACTCCGCCATGCGAGCGAGACCCTTCGTTGCCGTCGCGATCGTGCTGGGCGTCGCCGCCCAGGCCGCGGTCGCGCAGCAGCGGGACGGCGGAATGGACGCCGGGGTGACCGCCGCCGCTGCACCCGCCGCCGCCCCGCCGCCCGAGCGCCCCCACCCCGAGCGAAACGTCGCGGCGCCCCCCGCCGAGCCCCCGGCGCCGCCGAGCCCGCCGACGCTGCGGGACGACTGCGCGGAGGTGCTGCGCGCGGTGCAGTTCGAAGACGCGGCGGGGGCCTCGGCGGCGTACGCGCGGTGCCGGGGACGGGTGGCGCGCGAGGGGCACGTCCCCACCGCCGAGGACGTGCGCACGTTGGAGGACGTCACCGAGGCCCTCCACGGCCTCCGCCGCGACGACGGGGCCTTCTGCGTCGAGCCCGCGGCCCCCTTCGATTTCAGCGCCCTCACCGACGGGGCCGCCGACACCCGCGCGTGCCTCCTGACGCTCGACCGCTTCCTCGGGTCGGACAACGCGGTGTGGCGCTTCGTCCTGGCGGATGAGTACGCCTCGGGGCGCCTCGCCGCGCGCGGTGCCTACGACGTCGCCACGGCCCGCCGGTCGCGCGTCCGCCCCGCGCCCGAGAGCCCTGGCGAGCGCGAGCTCGTCGCGATCGCGCGCCTCGCGGGGAGGCACTTCATGCGAGTGTGTCGCTGCCTGCCGGGGCCGCAGCCCGACACCGTCACCTCCGTCCGCGCGATGACGCTGCCGTCCACCGTGGAGGGGGTCATCCTCCGCGCCCTCGAAGACCGCGAAGGGGCGCACGGCGAGCCGTGAACCGCCCCCGCCTGCTCCTCGCCACGGCCAACGCGGGCAAGCTCCAGGAGCTCCGTGAGCTGCTCCCGGACTTCACGCTCGTCTCCCTGCGCGACGTGGGGATCGACGACCTCGACGAGCCCGCGGACGATTATGTGACCAACGCGACGGCCAAGGCCCTGGAGGCGTCGACGCGCACGGGGCTCCCCGCCCTCGCCGACGATTCCGGGCTCGCGGTCGACGCGCTCTCGGGGGCCCCCGGGGCCTTCTCCGCCCGCTACGCCGGGGGCCACGGCGACAGCGCCGCCAACCGGGCGCTCCTCCTCGCGCGCCTCGCGGGCATCCCGCCGGAGCTCCGTGGGGCGAGGTTCCGCTGTGTCATCGCGTTCGCCGACGTGCTGGGGCCGCTGGGGGCGCAGGCGGTGTGGCGCCACGGCGAGTGTCGAGGCGCGATCGCGCTGGCCCCACGGGGCGACGGAGGCTTCGGCTACGACCCGCTCTTCGTGCCCGAGGGGGGCGACCGGACGATGGCCGAACTCCCCGCGGCGGAGAAGCACCTGCGCTCCCACCGCGGCAGGAGCCTCCAGGCGATCGTCCCGTTCGTGCGCACCTACCTAAGGACGCGCGAGAATCTAGCCCCCAACGGCCGGGCTGCATTACCCTCGTCTTGATGACCGTGGAATCTTCCGTCCTCGCTCCCGGCGCTCGCCTCGCAGGTCGCTACGTCGTCGAGCAGTGCATCCGCGCCACGCCTGTCATGCAGGTGTACGTGGCACGCGCGGAGACCGCGTCGAGCGCTCGCTTCACGGCGCGCGTCGTGGCGCACCCCCACGCCGGCGGCGACGCGGTGGGGGTGGTGAACCGCGAACTCCAGCGCGTGGCGATGCTGAAGCAGCGCGCGGTGCCGACGCTCGTGGCCGTGGCGCGCGACCCGGCGGGGCTGGTGGTGCTCACCGAGCGCCCCGAGGGGCCGAGCCTGCGTGAACATCTGGCGAAGACGGGGCGCTTCCGCCCCAACGAGGTGGCGCGGATGATCGCCGAGGTGGCGATGGTGCTCGACGCGCTCCACGCCGCGTCGCCATCGATCGTCCACCGCGCGCTCTCCCCCGACCAGATCGCGATGGCCGACCGGATGCTGCGCTTGTGGGTGGAGGAGTGCGGCCTGGCGCAGGCCCTCACGACCGCGGGCCTCATCACGCCGCGGACCTCGGTGGTGGCGACGGCGTACCTCTCGCCGGGCGAGATGACCGGGTACGTGAGCCCCGCGGGCGATCTCTTCTCGCTGGCCTCGGTCGCGTACGAGTGCCTCGTGGGGGCGCCGGCCTTCGCGGGAGCCGACGACGCCGCCATCGCGGCGGCCATCCGCGGCGGCGCGCGGCCCAGCGCCGCGAAGGAGCGGGGGGACGTGCCCCCCGACGTCGACACCGTGCTGCACCGCGCGTGGGGCGACGAGCAGGTGTACGGGACGGCGGGCGCCTTCGCGCGCGAGCTGTCGCGGGTGCTCCTCACCAACCCTGCGGCGCGCGGGGCGGCGCCGGCGGCACGACCGCGCATCCCCGTGGTCACCGGGACGCGCGAGCGTCAGGTGCCGGTGCGGCCGCCCAACAACAACAAGACGACGCTCCTCGGCCTCGCGCCGGGCGCGGGCGACCGCCCGACCCCCGAGGAGAACCCGATGAAGTCCACGCTCCTCGGGTTGGGGAGCGCGCCGCGCGGGGCGACCCGTCCGGCCGCTCCTGCCAACCGCGCCGCGCCGCTGCTTCACCCGCCCACCGCGCCCGCGGCGACCGCGGAGCCTCCCACCGCGCCGCGTCCGCCAGAACCGGCGGCTCCGATGCCACCGGTGACCGCGCCGGAGATCACCGAAGGCGATATCCGGCCGCGCATCCGACGCCCGACGGAGACCACCCAGCGCGTGGAAGTGCCGCGGATCCGCCCGCCCGGGACCGAACCGATCCAGTCGGGGTCGACGCGGGTGAAGGTCCCGCTGGCGATGGGGCGGACGATCAGCAGCGACGTTCGCGCCGAAGAGGAAGTGACGGTGACCGAGTCGGGCGAGCAACCCGTTCCCCTCCAGCGACTGAGCGCTGGGGCGTGGGGCGAGATCGAGGCCTCGCTCGGCGTGCTCGACGACAACGACCTGGAAGCTGTCAGCCCGCCCGAAGTGCCGCCTGCACCGACGCCGATGGCGCCTCCCTCCGTCGACGCGACGGCCCCGACGGTGCCGCCGCCCGAGCCCGCCTCCGCGGCGATGTTCGACCTCTCCGACTCGGATTTCGACCCGGTGGTCCCGGCGACCCGCGTCGATGCCACGCCGGCCCCCGCGCCCATCCCCGACGCCGCGGACTCGATCTCCATCGAACCCGAGCTCGGTGCGGCAGCTCCCGTCGAGCCGCCCGTGGCCGTGGTGATGCCGCCGACGCCGATCGCTCCGGCCATGGCCGACCCGCCGCCGATGCCGACGCCGGTGCCGCCGATGCCCATGGCCCCGATGCCGATGGTGCAGCCGATGGCCTGGACGCCGCCTGCCGACCCTCCGCCGCCCCCGCAGCCGTCGGTGCCGCGGTGGGCGCCGATGCAGTCCCCTCCGTCCGACCCGACCGTGCGACTCGACGCGATGCCGCCTCGACGGGGTGGACGCATGGCGCTGGTGGCGGGGCTCACGGTGCTGGTCGCGGGGGTCGCGGCGGCGGCGGGTTGGTTCGCGCTGCACAAAGACCGCCCGACCGACCAACCCACGCCCATCGCGGTGCGGCGACCGACGCCTCGGGCCGTCGTGGCGGCGCGCGATGCGGGCGCCGAAGCCGCCGTCGTTGCCAGCGACGCGGCGAGCCCGGCGGATGCGACGCAGACGGCGCTCGCGGATGCGGTGGCAGCGAGCGACGTGGCAGTGGCCGTGGCGGCCGACGCGGCGGTGGCGCCGGACGCCGCCGTGGTGGCGGCGGCGGCCGTCGACGCGGGCGCTCCCGAGGAGCCGACGGAAGATCCGCCTGGTGGGACGTCCGAGCCCCCCGCGCGCCTGCACAGCCACCCGCGCGCACGAGAGATCGGTGACTTCATCGACGCGCTGACGCCGGCGGTTCAGCGGTGCGTGAGCGGGTCGGAGCGGCACCGGCGCGTGCGGGTGGGTGTGGTGTGGGAGGGGCGGACGGGGCGCGCGACGGAGGTGCAGGTGGGGTCGACCTACGCGGCGGCTCCGATGGGTCCGTGCTTGGAGAGCGCCGTGCGCGGGCGCCCGATCACGCCCTTCACCGACCGCGATTTCGAAACGAGCCTGGTGTTCGAAGCCCGCTGAAGGGCCGCGCGGCTTCGCTCGGTCGAGGCGGTGCGTGGAGGGGGGAAGAGGCGTCCCCGCCCGGAGCGGGCGGGGACGGTCTCGAGGGGGGAGAAGGGCGCTACCGCCCGACGCGCCTTACGGGCGGTTGACGGTGAGGGTGTAGGCGCCCGCCGACGAGCTGCTGAAGCCGTCGACGTAGAGGGCGTGGAGGCGCGTGGCGAGCGAGTACGACGCGCTCAGGCGCGACTGGAGCCCGCAGCCGTCGTCGTTGCAGGCCGTGAAGCCGGAGCCCGTGTTGAGGTACACCACGGTGTCGAAGGCCGCGGCGCCGCAGGTCTCAGCCGTGAGGGCGGCCGAGGTGCCGGTGGCGGGGCAGGTGACCCACCAGTAGGAGTTCTCGGCGCCGGCGCCGCCGCAGGTGGCGCTGGCGACGGTGCCCGCGGTGGCGGCGTTGGTGACGCCCGAGAGGGTGCTCATGCCCTGCGCGAGCGGGGCGAGCGTGCCGGAGCCGATGGCGACGTGCTCGAAGTGGATCGAGGCCGCGCCCGCCGCGGTGCCGAAGCCCGACACGACGAGGAAGTAGTCGCCGGGGGCGAGCACCGTGTAGACGCGCGAGTTGAGGTTGCCGCCCGTGCAGGTGGTGCCGATGTCGTCGTTGCAGACGGCGTCGCCGGTGGTCTGCGTCGTGAGGGCAGCGCCCGCCGAGTTGGCGAAGAAGAGCGCCGTGTCGTAGCCCGAGCCGAAGCTGTCGGCGTAGACGAACTCGCGGCGCGTCAGCGTGAAGCGGTAGAACACGTCACGGCCCGTGTTGCTGCCGCCGCCGATGCAGGGGACCGTGACGTTGTTGTTCGCGTTGGTGGTGTTGGTGGTGAAGTCCGACGACGCCGTCGCGAGGTTGATCGGCAGCGCGCCCGCGGCCGTGTCGTTGGCGGGCGGAACCACGCGGCAGGTGCCGGTCTGGCAGGTCGTGCCGGCGGCGCACACGCGGCCGCAGACGCCGCAGTTGGTGCTGTCGGTCTGCACGTTGACGCAGGCGCCGGCGCAGAAGGTCGTCCCCACCGGGCAGGCGGTGACGCAGGCGCCCGAGGAGCAGGCCTGACCGGCCGGGCACGCGCGGCGGCAGGCGCCGCAGTTGAGCGAGTTGGCGTTGGTGTTCACCTCGCAGCCGTCGGTCGCGACGCCGTTGCAGTCGGCGAAGCCCGCGCTGCAGGCCCCGCGCACGCAAGCGCCCGCCGCGCAGGAGGCCGCGGCGTTGGCGAAGGAGCACACGCGGCCGCAGGCGCCGCAGTTGTTCACGTCGGTGGTCGTCGGGCGCTCGCAGCCGTTGGCCGGGTTGCCGTCGCAGTCCGCGAAGCCCGCGTTGCAGGTGCCGACGGCGCAGACGCCGTTGCGGCACGCCGCCGTCGCGTTGGGCACCGTGCAGGCCGACCCGCAGGCGCCGCAGTTGGCCACGCTGGTGGTGAGGTTCACCTCGCAGCCGTTGGCGGCCATCATGTCGCAGTTGCCGAAGCCGCGGTTGCAGGTGAGCGCGCAGGCGCCGGCGGTGCAGGTGTTGGTGCCGTTGGCGAGCGCGCCGCAGGCGTTGCCGCAGCGGCCGCAGTTGGCGTTGTCGGTCTGCGGGTTGACGCAGGCCGCGCCGCAGACGATCGCGGGGGTCGTGCAGAGGTCACGGCACGAGCCGTCGAAGCACACCGCCGACGCGCTGCAGGCGCGCCCGCAGGCGCCGCAGTTGGCGCGGTCAGCCGCGAGCGGACGCTCGCAGCCGTTGGCCGCCATGCCGTCGCAGTTGCCGAAGTTGCGGTTGCAGGTGCCCACCGCGCAGGCGCCGGCCGTGCAGACCGACGTGGCGTTGGCGAGGTTGCACACGTTGCCGCAGCGGCCGCAGTTGCGCGCCGTCGTGCCGAGGTCGGTCTCGCAGCCGTTGGCCGCGTTGCCGTCGCAGTTGCCGAAGCCCGCGTTGCAGGTGAAGCCGCAGGCGCCCGCGGTGCAGGTCGGCGTGGCGTTGGGGATGGTCGAGGGGCAGGCGTTGCCGCAGCGGCCGCAGTTGGCGACCGACGTGGCGGTGTTGACCTCGCAGCCGTTGCCCGCCATCGCGTCGCAGTTGGCGAAGCCGGTGTTGCAGGCGATGCCGCAAGCGCCCGCGGCGCACGAGCCCGACGCGTTGGGCGCCGCCGGGCAGACGGTGCCGCACGCGCCGCAGTTGGCGGCGGCGGTGCGGGTGTCGACCTCGCAGCCGTTGGCCGCCATCATGTCGCAGTTGGCGAAGCCGGCGTTGCACATGCCGACGCCGCAGGCGCCCGCCGTGCAGGCCGCCGTGCCGTTGGCCACCGTGCAGGCGGTGCCGCACATGCCGCAGTTGCCGGTGTCGCTCTGCGGGTTGACGCAGCGGCCCGCGCAGCAGCTGCTGCCCGTCATGCAGGTGGTGCCGCAGGCGCCGCAGTTCATCGCGTCGGACTGGGGGTTGACGCAGGCGGTGCCGCAGCAGGTCGAGCCCGCGCCGCACGCCCGACCCGGGCCGCAGCCCGGCACGCACGCGCCCATGCGGCACACCGTGCCGAGCGCGCAGTCACCGTCCGCGAGGCAGCCGACGCACATCCGCGTCGCCGTGTCGCAGCGCATCCCGCCCATGCAGTCCATCGGGTTGCGACACCCGGGGACGCAGCGGTTCATGTTGCAGTAGTTGCCGACCGGGCACACGTCCTCGGTCGCGGTACAGGGGACGCAGCGGTTGGTGGTGGTGTCGCACACCGGGCCGCCCATCGAGGTCATGCAGTCCGCCGAGGCGCGGCACTCCACCATCGGGCCGTCCGTGACATCCGGCGCGTCGGGCGGCGGCATGTCCTCCACCACCACGTCGGGGCCGACGTCGGGCGCCGCGTCGGTGTCGACGTCCACGGTCGTCGGGACGTCGTCGGTCACCGGCACGTCCGCGTCCGCCGTCGTGGGGACGTCGGCGTCTTCGGCCGCGGGGACATCGGCGTCCTCGGTCGCGGGCACGTCGGCGTCTTCCGCCACGGGCACGTCGGCGTCGGGCTGCGCGCGGTCTTCGGGCGGCGTGCGGTCCTCCGGCGTCACCTTGTCCGGCGTCGGGGTCTGGTCAGCGGCGGTGTCGGTGCGGGCATCGCCGCCTCCGACCACCGGGTCGTCGCCACAGCCGGCGACGAGGGCAGTGAGGGTGCTCGCCAGGATCAACCGGCGAGCAAGATTCGAACCGTTCATCAAGTCCACTCCTCATGTAGGGTGAAGGGGCGTGGAGCGACCCTCATTTGAAGGGAACGCGCGCCCGGCCTGCGGGAAAACTAACACCGTTTGTCGCCCCCCGTCGCTTCCAAATTCACACCTTGCGGCGCGGAGGCCGCGTGGGAATCGAAGGAGGGTGACAGGCGCATCGCGGCGGCGGTACCCTCCGTCCCCTCGCATGGCGATCCTTCTGACTGGCGCGGCCGGCTTCATCGGGAGCCACACGGCCGAAGCGCTCCTCCGCCGCGGCGACACCGTCGTCGGCCTCGACAACTTCAACGATTTCTACGACCCCGCGATCAAGCGTCGCAACGCCGCCGCGCTCGCCGCGTACCCCGGCTTCACCCTGGTCGAAGGCGACCTCTGCGACGAGTCGGCGCTCGCGGCGCTCTTCCAGGCGCACCGCTTCGACGGCGTCATCCACCTCGCGGCCTGGGCGGGCGTGCGGCCCTCCATCGAGCGCCCCGGGATCTACATCGACGTCAACCTCCGCGGCACCACCAACCTCCTCGAAGCCTGCCGCCGCGCGGGGGTGAGCCGCGTGTCCTTCGCGTCGTCGTCGTCGGTGTACGGCGGCCGCGAGACCGTCCCCTTCCGCGAGACCGACCCCGTCGACCACCCCATCTCGCCCTACGCCGCGACGAAGAAGGCCGGCGAGGTGCTCTGCTACACGTACCACCACCTCCACGGCATCCACATCTCGGCCCTGCGGTTCTTCACGGTGTACGGGCCGCGGCAGCGCCCCGAGATGGCGATCCACAAGTTCGCCACGATGATGGCGCGGGGGCAGGAAATTCCCGTGTACGGCGACGGCGGGAGCGCCCGCGACTACACGTACATCGACGACATCGTGCAGGGGACGGTGGCCTCCCTCGACCGCTGCCAGGGCTACGAGATCTACAACCTCGGCGAGTCGCGCACCACGCGCCTCGACGCGCTCGTGGACAAGCTCTCCCGCGCGCTCGGCATCCCGGCGAAGGTGCGGCGCGAGCCCGTGCAGCCCGGCGACGTCCCCATCACGTACGCGGACATCACCAAGGCCCGCGAGCGCCTCGGGTACGACCCCCACACGCTCATCGATGAGGGGCTCGTCCGCTTCGCCGAGTGGTTTCATCGCGAGGGCGTTCGCTAGCGGAGGCGGTGCGCGGGGTGGGGGGCGCGGCGATCGATCTGCTTCACGCCGTGCACCTCGCCGGGTGCGCGCTCGTCGTCGCCCTCGCGCTGCGGGGGAGCCTCGGCGCGCTGCCCCGCGCGCTCACCGGGCTGCTCGTGGGGCGCCTCGCGCTCGAGCTCGGCGCGACCGCGTCGATCCTCGCGCGCGGCGACGCGGGGACGCTCGCCCGCTCCCTCGGCGACGCGCACCTCGGCGCGGGCGTCGCGGTGTTCGCGCTCCTCACGGTGGCCCAGGTGGCCCTCGTCGCAGCGGGCGGGGAGCGGGCCGCGGAGGTGGCTGCGCGCTTCGCCCTCGACGCGCTCCCCGGGCGGCAGCTCGCGATCGACGCCGACCTGCGCGCGGGGCACATCACCCCCGAGCTGGCGTCTGCCCGTCGCGAGGCCCTCCTCGACGAAGCGACGGCGCGCGGCGCGATGGACGGTGCCTTCCGCTTCGTGAAGGGAGACGCGCTCGCCGGGGTCGCCGTCGCCCTCGTCAACCTCCTCGTCGGCGCCGCGGTGGCGGTGCTCTCGCGCGGCGACGCGCTCCGTGACGCCGCCGCTCGCTTCGCCTCCCTCGCCGTCGGGCAGGGCCTTGCGACGCGCGTCCCCGCGGCCCTCGTCGCGGGTGCCGCCGCGGTCGCCGTCATGCGGCCCGCGCGCGACGGACACCCCGCCGCCGCCCGCACCGGGCTCGTCGCGGGGGCGGCGCTCAACGGCCTCGTCGCGCTCGCGCCGGGCGTCCGCGCGTGGCCCTTCGCGCTCGTCGCCCTCGGCTGCGCGCTCGGCGCGTCGCTCCGTCGGCCGTCGTCCGTTCACGCGCCGGCGCTGGTGTTCGAGTGCGCCGACGTCGCGGCTGAGCACGCGGCGGTGATGCGTGAAGCGCTCGCGGCGCTCGGGCTCCCGTTGTCCGTGGCGGTGGTGGCGGCTTCGGGGCGGGCGACCCTGCGCGTGCACGGGCTCGCGGTGGCGTCGGCCGACGCGCCCGACACCGGATGGCTCGCGGCGGCGGTGCGCGACCACGCGTGGCGGGGCGTCGGGGTCGATGAGGCGCGGGGGATGCTCGACGGCGCGGCGCGCGAGGCGCCCACGCTGGTGCGGTCGCTGGTGGCGGCGCACGGGCTCACCGCGCTCGCGGAGGTGCTGCGGCGCCTCGCGCGGGAGGGCGTGTCGGTGCGGCCGCTGCGGGCGGTGCTGGAGGCGATCGAGCGGGCGGGGGCCGAGCGCGACCCCGCCGTGCTCACCGAGCGGGTGCGCGTGGCGCTCGGGCCGGTGACGGTGGGGGAGGGGGCGTGGATGGTCGACCCGGTGATCGCGTCGGCGCTGCGCGACCTGGCGCGGCCCGGGGCGACCGCGGGGGACGCGCTCGTGGACGACGTGGTGCGCGCCGTGCGCGCGGCGGTGGGCGACGACCCGGCGCCGGTGCTGGTGGTCGAGCAGCCCCTGCGGCGGCGGCTGCGCGCCGTGCTGGAGCGCGACCTGCCGGGGGCGCGGGTGCTGGGGCTCGACGAGCTGGCCGAGACCCCGACGCGGCGGGGGTGGGTGCGGCCGGTGTGACATTCCCGGTCGCTCGGTGATTGACGAGGGAGGGGGAGCTGTGGCCCCCTCCACGGCCGTTCGGAGGTCAAGACGAGATGGCGATCGAAGTAGATTCCAACTGCCCCGGGGCGTCGCAGTACACCGTGTACGGTGATTTCAACGCGATGCTCAACCAGACGAACATCGGGGCCAACAACAACAAGTTCTACGTGATCCAGCTCCTCGAGAAGGGGGGCAAGCACTACGTGTGGACCCGCTGGGGGCGCGTCGGGGAGACGGGCCAGAGCGCGCTCAAGGGGCCCTTCGCGCTGGCGGCCGCGGAGAAGGAGTTCGGGGCGAAGTTCAAGGACAAGAGCTCGAACGCCTGGGAAGACCGGAAGAACTTCAAGGCGAAGGCGGGCAAGTACGCGCTGATCGAGATCGACACGGACGCCGACGCGAAGTCGAAGGCTGAGACCGAGCAGAAGCTCGCCGACCTCGCGAAGGCGAAGCCCGCGGCGGCGGTGGTGGCGGCGCCCCAGTTTGCCCCCAGCGCGCTCTCGCCCGAGGTGCAGAACTTCGTCAAGCTCATCTTCGACAAGAACATGTTCACCAACGCGATGGCGTCGTACGAGATCGACGTCCGGAAGATGCCCCTCGGGCAGCTCTCCAAGTCGCAGGTGCAGAAGGGCTTCGAGGCCCTCGACGCCGTCGAGCAGGCGCTCACCGCGGGTAACAGCGGCGCGCTCATGCAGGCCACGTCGACCTTCTACACCGTCATCCCGCACGACTTCGGGCGCAAGAAGCCCCCGGTGATCGCGACGCCCGAGACGCTGCAGAAGAAGCGCGACATGCTCAACGTGCTCGCGGACATCGAGGTGGCCCTCGGGATGGAGAAGAAGGCCGAGCCGAAGCCCGTCGGCGAGCTGCTCCCCAACCCCCTCGACACGCAGTACGACAAGCTCAACGCGACGCTCGACACGGTCGACCCGAAGTCCGAGGAGTTCGCCTTCATCAAGAAGTACCTCGAGGCGACCAAGGACAAGAACCACTACTACAAGCCCGAGATCCTCGACGTCTTCCGGCTCGACCGGAAGGGCGAGGGCGCGCGCTTCGCGGCCCACGACGACTACGAGGAGCGCAAGCTCTTCTGGCACGGCACCAACGTCGCCGTGGTCGCGGCCATCTGCGGCACCGGGCTGCGCATCATGCCGCACTCCGGCGGCCGCGTCGGCAAGGGCATCTACTTCGCCTCGGAGAACGGCAAGTCGATCCAGTACATCGGGCCGGCGGGCAACATCGCGGTGATGTTCCTCGCGGAGGTGGCGCTCGGGAAGGAGCACACCATCACGCGCGACGACTCGTCGCTCAAGGCGGCGCCGAAGGGCTTCGGCTGCATCGTGGCCCGCGGCCACACCGAGCCCGACCCGAAGGACGACCTCATCTGGACCTTCGAAGGCCGCAAGGTGGTCGTCCCCCAGGGCGTGCCGATCAAGCAGCCCCAGTACGCCAAGAGCTCGTTCACCCACAGCGAGTACCTGGTGTACCAGGAGTCGCAGGTGCGCCTGCGCTACGCCCTCAAGCTCAAGATCCACTGATCCAGCGGGAGGGGCAAGCCCCTCCCCTACGCAATCGGCCCAATTCGTAGGGGCGCGGGCTCTGCCCCGCCCCGGCGAGAATTCACTACCGCCCCGCGCAGCTCCGCGTGGGGCGCCCCTCGATCCACGCCCGCAGCACCTCGGCCTCGCAGCTCCCCGCGGCGAGCGCCGGGCGGTGCCCCTCCGCCCCCATCGCCCGCTGCCACAGCGCGCTGGTCGCCACGTCCCCCGGCGTGACCCGCGTCTGCGCCTCGTGAAACTCCCGCACGGCCTCCGCGGCGTCTGCGAGCGTTGGTGCGAGGTGGAGCGGCGCCCCGACACGCCCGTGACACGCCGCCGTCGCACAGCCCGCGCTGCGCAGGGCGGGGGCCACGTGACGGAGGTAGGCGGCGCCGTCGACGCTCCGCCGGGCGCGCTCCTGCGGCAGTCGAACGCGGGCGAACCACAGGCCGGCGAGGGCCACGGCGGCGGCGATCACGGTGGGGACGGGCGACCGGCGGCGGCCCTCGGCGTGGGAAAACCAGCGCGACACGCGAGCGATATACCATTGCGCCGGGGGAATCGTGTACCGTCCGCGGCCTCTATGGGAGAGGCGCCGATCTTCCACTTCAACGACGAGCGGGAATCCATTGTGGAGGAGGTCACCGGCCGCGTCGTGCGCGGCGCGAAGGACCCTCTGCTCCTGCTCAACGATGCCGCGTACCACGAGTGCAAGCGCCTCGAGGCGCACCCGGGGAAGGAGCGGGCGGAGTACCTCCGCTTCCGCGACATCGCCCGCACGGTAGGCCGCATGAGCGAGGGCGACCGGGTGGCGCGGCTCGACGACGTCTCGCGGCGCTACGCCCGGGACGTCGCGGGCAACTTCAACCCGCGGGTGTTCGCGCTCTCCACGAAGGTGCTGCCGCGGGCCCTCACGCTGCTGCTCGCGCCGAAGGATTTCTCCCTCGCGGAGGAGGGCATGCGGCTGCTCGATCGGCACCTCATCACCGAGGGCCCCCTCGACACGCTGCGGTCGCTCTCGAAGAAGGGGACGCTGGTCTTCACGCCGACCCACTCGTCCAACCTCGACTCGGTGGTGTTCGGCTTCGCGCTCGACCGCGTGGGCCTCCCCCCGGTGAGCTACGGCGCGGGGAAGAACCTCTTCACCAACCCGTTTCTCTCGTACTTCATGCAGAACCTCGGGGCCTACAAGGTCGACCGGCGCATCCGCCACGAGCTCTACAAGGAAGTGCTCAAGACCTACTCGACGGTGCTCATCGAGCGGGGCTTCCACTCGCTCTTCTTCCCCGGCGGCACGCGCTGCCGCTCGAACGTGGTGGAGGAGAAGCTCAAGCTCGGGCTCCTCGGGACGGGCGTCGAGGCCTTCACCAACACCCTGCGGCGCGGGCATCCACAGCGGGTGTTCTTCGTGCCCGCGACCATCAACTACCTGCTCACGCTCGAGGCCTCCACGCTCATCGAGGACTACCTCGCCGAGACGGGGAAGAATCGCTACATCATCGAAGACGACGAGAGCACGCAGGTCGACCGCGTCGTCACCCTCGTCCGCAAGCTCACCAAGACCACCGGGTCGATCGTGATCCGCTTCGGCGACCCGATCGACCCCTTCACGCACAAGGTGACGCGCGACGGGCGCTCGCTCGACCACCACGGCCGCGAGGTCGACCCCGCCACGTACGTGATGAACCGCGGCGCCCCCGTGAACGACGCCGCCCGCGACGCGCAGTACACGCGCGAGCTCGGCGAGGCGATCTGCAAGAGCTACGCGTCGGAGACGGTGGTGATGTCCACCTCGCTCGTCGCCGCCGCGGCCTTCGGGAAGCTGCGCGACCTCTACCCCCGCGCCGACCTCTTCGCGCTGCTGCGGCACCGCGACGACGTCTTCATCCCCGGCGACGAGCTCGAGCGCCGCGTCGCCGACCTCGCCGACCGCGCCCGCGCGATGAACGACGCGGGGCAGATCGCGCTCGCCCCCGGCGTCCGCGACGCGCGCCCCTCGCAGCTCATCGACGAGGCCGTGCGCGCCTGGGGGGCCTACCACACCCGCGCGGTGCTCACCCGCACCGACGGCGGCTTCACCCTCGGGGAGACCAACCTCGTGCTCTACTACCAGAACCGCCTCGCCGTGAGCGGCCTCGGCTTCCACCCCGCGCGGAGGAGCGGCCGATGAGCCGGGCGGTGGGCGTCCTCGGCGGCGGCCCCTGGGGCGTCGCCCTCGCCTGCGCGGCGCGTCGCGCGGGCCACGACGTGCTCCTCTGCACGCGCAAGTCGGACAGCGCCCTCGCGGCCCTCGCGCTCCCCACGACGGGCGACGTGCGCGCGCTGGCGAAGGCCGCGACGCTGATCTTCGTGGCGGTTCCGTCGGACGTCGTGCGCGAGGTGGCGCGGGGCCTCGGCGAGGCGGTCGACGGCTCGCACTACGTCGTCCACGGCATCCGCGGGCTGTCGGTGGAGGGCCTCACGCCCATCTCCGACGTGATCCGTGACGAGACGCCGTGTCGTCGCGTCGGCGCCATCGGGGGACCGGGCGTCGCGCGCGACCTCACCGAGGGCAACCTCGGCGTCCTCGCGGCGGCGTCGCGCTTCCCCGAGGTGACCCAGGCCGTGCGCGAGGCGCTGGAGAGCCCGGCGCTCCGCGTGTCGTGCACCCACGACCTCACGGGCCTGGAGTGGGCCAGCGCGCTCAACGGGTGCCTGCTCGTCGCGGTGGGCTACGGGCGCGCGATCGGCGCGTCGCCCGCGGTGCTCGCGGGGCTCCTCACGCGCGGCATTCATGAGGCGTCGCGCGTCGGCGTCGCGGCGGGGGCGGAGGCGTCGACCTTCTTCTCGATCGCGGGCATCGGCGACGTGCTCGCGGCGATGGGCGGCGACGAGCGGCCGGAGGTTCGGCTCGGCGTCGCGCTCGGCGAGGGCGCCACGCCCGACCAGGCCCGCGCCCGCGCCGGGCAGCGCGTGGAGGCGCCCGCGGTGGCGCTCCAGGTGCTCGCCTACGCGAAGGAGCGCCGGCTCGAGGTCCCCGTGTTTCGCACCATCGCCGCGGCGATGGCGGGCACCATCACGCGCGAGGAGGTCTTGAAGGGCCTCATGGCGCGCGACAAACACTAGAGGCACGCAATGATCGACTCCGTCACGTTCCCGTCCCGCACCGGCGCCCCCACGACGGGCGTCATCGCGCTCCCCGAGGGCAACGGCAAGGCGCCCGCGGTGGTTCTCCTCCAGGAGTGGTGGGGGGTCAACGGGCACATCCGCTCGCTGGTCGAGCGCCTCTCGCGCGAGGGCTTCATCGTGCTCGCGCCCGACCTCTACCACGGCACCGTCGCCACCAACCCCACCGACGCCCAGCGCCTCATGACCGAGCTCAAGTGGTCCGACGCGCTCGAAGAGATCGCGGGCGCGGTCAACTGGCTCAAGGCCGATCCCCGCTGCGACGGCCACGTCGGCGTGACGGGCTTCTGCATGGGCGGCGCGGGCACGCTCCTCACCGCGTGCAACGTCCCCGGCGTCGGCGCGGCGGTGGCCTTCTACGGCCTCCCCCCGGCGCAGTACACCGACTGGAAGAAGGCCGACCTCCCGCCCATCCAGGCGCATTTCTCCGCCACGGATCCGTGGGCGAAGCCCGAGCTCGCGACGCAGATTCGCGACACCGTGACGGCGCGTGGCAAGAGCTTCGACCTCCACGTCTACGACGCCGAGCACGCCTTCGTGAACGACACGCGCCCCGAGGTCTATCACCCCGAGCACGCCGCCACGGCGTGGAAGCGCATGGTCGACTTCTTCCACCGCCACCTCGGGTGACGCTCCCCACCGCTTCGTTTCGTGACGAGGCGCGCCGCGTGGCCCTCCTCGCCGCCCCCGCGGTGGCGCAGTCGCTGCTCCAGACGATGGTGTTCCTGGTCGATCGGGTGATGCTCGGTCGGCACAGCGAGACGGCCCTCGCGTCGATGCAGGCCGCGGGGCCGCTGCTGTGGTCGCTCCAGTCGGGCTTCGGCGCCTTCGGGACGGGGACGGTCGCCGTCATCGGCCGCTGCATCGGCGCGGGCGATCGCGCGGGCGCCGCCAGCGCGCTGCGCGGGAGCGTGCTGATCTCGCTCGTCGTCGGGCTGCTGGTGGGGGCGGCGGGCGTGGCGGGCGTCGACGTCATCCTCGACGCGATGGCGCGCGACGCGGGCCCGGAGGTGCTCGCCGCGGCCCGGTCGTACCTCGTGGTGCTGCTCCCGGCGCTCCCGATGCTCTTCATCGGGATGGTGACCACGGTGGCGCTCCAGGCCGCGGGCGACACGCGGACCCCGCTCGCCATCGCGGTGGTCACCAACCTCGTCAACGTCGTCGCCAACTGGGCGCTCATCTTCGGCCACCTCGGCGCGCCGCGGCTCGGCGTGCAGGGCGCGGCCCTCTCCAACGCGCTCGCGCTCACGCTGGAGGCCGCCCTCGGCGTGCTGGCGGTGACGCGCGCGGGCGCCCCCGTCTCGCTGCGCGGCGGCGGCGCGGTGGCGGGCGCGCGGCGCGTGCTCGCGGTGGCCTGGAGCGCCTTCGCCGAGCGGGCCATCTTCCACACCGGCTACCTGGTGTTCGTGCGTCTGGTGAACGGGCTCGGGGCCACCGCGATGGCCGCGCACCAGGCGATGCTGTCGGTGGAGAGCGTGTCGTTTCTGACGGCGGACGGCTTCGCGGTGGCGGGCGCCGCGCGGGTGGCGCAGGGCCTCGGCGCGAAGGACGAAGAGGCGGCGCGGCGGGCGGGCGCCCCCCCGGCGC
>JBILLV010000489.1:0-5339 GCA_044375895.1 Polyangiales bacterium
GAGCTTTACGGTGATCCAGCCGCCGCCGCCGCCGCCCGCGCCGAGCTTCCTCCGCATCGTCAACAACAACCAGTACGACCTGGTGTCGGTGGCGATCAACGGCGTGGCGGTGTCCAACTGCGCGAACCCCATCGCCCCGGGCGCGGCGCGCGATTTCCCCGTGATGCCCGGCGTCGTGACGGGTGCCGTGGTCCCGGGGCTGTGCACCGGCGGCGTCGCGCAGGCGATCGCGCCCATGGCGCTGGTGGGTCAGGTGACCCTCAACCAGGGCTTCTCCGGCTCGCTGACGCTCGACCCCTTCACGATCGGAGAGCTCATGACCAACTGGGGCTTCAACTCTGGCCAGTGGACGACCGGGCTGTTCATGGGCGGCGACGGCGCCTTCCATGAGAACAGCTTCTTCTTCGACCTCACCGGGCGGTGGGACGCGCGGCTGGACGGGCGTAGCTGGGCGACCGGCCAGGCGCGCGTGGTGAGCTGGCCGGCGCGGGCCAGCTGCGTGACCTTCTCCCTCGCGGCGGGCACGCCCAACACGCAGGTGTGCCTCCCCTTCTCGGGCTTCGTGTTCGACGGTCGCCCCCACACGCGGCGGTGAGCTCCGCACGGCCCGTCAGAAGCGCAGCGTGCCCGGCGGGTCGAAGCGGCCGAGGGAGCCCGCGCGCGTCCAGAGCACCGCGCCCGTGACGAGCGCCGCCACGCCGACGATCGCGACGCCGACCGTGACGGCGAGCTCGACCCGCGCCGCGTCGTAGTCCGCTCGGGCCTCGTTGCGGGCCTGCACGAGCGCGATCGATCCCGCGCAGCCTGAGCGCTCGCACGCGCGCACCGCGTCGTCGGTGGCGACGACGCGCTCGCTCGCCGACGCGAAGCCCGCGCCAAACACGCCCACCAGGACGCCCCCCGCCACGGTGAGCGCGGCGCCGGGGACGCCGAAGGAGAGGGCCACCGCGCGCCGCGTCCGCACGCCCGCGAGGTAGCTCCGTCGGAAGGACGGCGTCGGCTCCAGCCACACGGCGACCCGCGTCACCTCGCCCGCCCGCAGCGTCACCGCCCGCTCCCAAGGGAGAAACGAGCCGCGCGTCACCCGCAGCGTGTGGCGCCCCGCGGGCACGGGCTCGTCGGTCGAGAAGCGGCGCCCGTCGAGCGCGGTGACGAGGCCCGCCTCGTTGGCCGTCACCTCCACCTGCGCGGCGTGCGGGGGCGCGACGGGCGTCGCCCACGCGAGCGACGCGTCGACCTGCACCCCGAGGCCCCGCGCGTCGACCTCCTGCGCGAATGGGGCGTAGCCATCGCGCGTCACCTCGACGCGGTGGCGTCCGCTCGCGACGTCGATCGCCGCCGCGAGGGGGGTCACGCCGACGGAGCGACCGTCGATGCGGACGGTGGCGTCAGGGAGCTCGCACGCGACTGCGATGGACGAGCGCTCGGCCTCCAGCGCCACCTCCACCCCGACGCTCTCGCCGCCCGCCACCCGCACCTCCAGCTCGCGCGGGAGACGCCCAGGCGCGCGCAGCGTCACGCGCCGCACGCCCGCCGACACGGGCAGCCCCGCCCGCGCCGCGTCGAGCGGCCGCGCGTCGCCATCGACCAGCACCGTAAGCCCCGGCAGCTCGCCGAGGAGCCGGATCGCCCCGATGCGCGTAGGGAGGCGCAGCAGCGCGGCCTCCATCTCCACCCGGTGCTGCGCGACGGCGGCGGGCGGCGCGCGCTCCGCGAACTCCCGCATCGCCGCGAGCGCCTCGACGTAGCGGCCCAGCGCCTCTTGCGTCACCGCGAGGTTGAACAGCAGCGACGCCCGGCGCCCCAGGAGCTCGTAGGCCCGCTGAAACTCCGCCAGCGCCGCCCCCGGGTTGCCCTCGCCGTAGAGCGCGACCCCGCGGGCGAAGTGCGCGCGGGCCTCCGCCTCGGCGGGGGCGGGCTGCGCCGCGGCGACCGTCCCCGCGAGCGTCGCCGCAAGCGCGAGCGTCCACGCGAGTCGCCTCACGGCGGCAGCTCCGTGTCGATGGGGCGACGCCCGCGAGGGGCCCGCGCGCTCGACCCGGGACGCGGCGTCGCGCGGGGCGCGAGGGGCGTCGGGGCGGGCGGCGCGGCGGCGTCTTCGGGGGTGAGCTGCGCGGTGACCGACACGTCCCCGTCGGCGCGCAGCACCTCGGTGTGGGGCGCGTAGCCCGGGGCCTCCACGCGGAGCTCGTGGGCGCGCCCGTCGCGCGCCCGCCGCACCGACGCGCCGCCCCGCCCGACGTACCGCCCGTCGAAGAACACCCGCGCGCTCGCCGGCGACGCCCGCACCACGAACACCGCCTCCGGCACCGCCGCGGGCGCTGGGGGCGACGCGTCCGTTCGCGCGGGCCGCCGCGCCGCCCACGCGCCCGCGAGCGCCACCGCCACGACGGCCGCGAGCGCGACGACGACGCGCCGCGAAGCCCAGGGCGCCACCACCACCACGGACGGCGGCGGCGCCACCGGCGTCACCGCGGGCTTCACGGGGGCGAGCGCCTCAGGGACGGTGTCTCCGACGACCGAGGGCGCCTCACGCGGGGCTGGGGGCGCGGTCACCGGCGCGCCGTCGAGCGCGGCGTGGAGCGCCTCGCGCAGCGCGTCCGCCGAGGGGAAGCGCGCGGCGGGTTCGCGGGCGAGGGCGCGCATCACCGCCGCGGTGAGCGCCGCGGGGAGCGCGGGGCGCAGCGAGGCGAGGTCGGCGACGTCCTGCGAGACGCGGCGGACGACCACCTCCTGGAGCGAGGGCGCGTCGTGGGGAATGACGCCCGCGAGCATCTCGTAGAGCATCGCCGCGGCCGACCACTGGTCCGCCGCGGGCGTGACGGGCCCGGCGGCCCACACCTGCTCGGGGGCCATGTACGCGGGCGTCCCGACGATGGCGCCGGTCTGGGTGAGCTTCGGCCCGGCCCCGCCGAGCGCGTACGCGATGCCGAAATCGAGGAGCTTCACCGACGGCTCGCGCTCGCCGGGCATCCGCGCGAGGAAGACGTTGTCGGGCTTCACGTCACGGTGCACCACCCCCTGCGCGTGCGCCCAGCCGAGCGCTCGGAGGACGGGGTCGAGCACCGCCACCGCGTCGGCGGGAGCGAGCGTCTTCTCGCGGTCGAGGCGGGCCTGAAGCGACTCGCCGTCGAGCAGCTCCATCACGAGGTAGAGGCGCCCGGCGTCCTCGCCTGAGTCGCTCACCTCGACGACGTGCCGGTGGCGCAGCGTCGCGAGCACCCGCGCCTCCTTGCGGAAGCGCTCCACCGCGGTCCGGTCGCCGCCGAAGGCCGCGCGCAGCACCTTCACCGCGACGGGCCGCCCGAGCCCCGTGTGCCGCGCCTCGTACACCGCGCCCATGCCGCCCTCGCCGAGCTTCTTCACCACCTCGTAGCGGCCCGCGAGGAGGTCGCCGGGCGCGAGCTCCGCGCGGGTGCTGTCGTCGGTCGCGTCGGTCATCCTCGGCCCTGGCGGGCGCCATGGTACCGCCAAGCGGCCCCGCCGCGTCCCGTCGAAGCGCGCGGCGTTCACGGCTGGTACAAGGGGTTGTCGGTGCAGAGCGAGATCGTCGGGTCTTGCCGCGTGGGCCGGCAGTTGGCGACGCCGCCGTGGAGGGCGCAGTCGTAGTCCGCGGCGCACTGCGAGCCGCAGCGCCCGGTGACCCCGCACACCGCGGGGGCGTCGCAGTCGCGGACGCCCGCGCAGTAGCCGTGCTCGTCGGGCGGCAGGCACACCCGGAGCGTCGCCTGACCGGCGGGGCGGCAGCGCCAGCCGTTGACGCAGTCGCGGTCGTCGCGGCAGGCAGCGCGGCAGCGGCGGCCGGCGCACACCAGCGGCGCCTCGCAGTCGCCGTTGAAGAGGCAGTCCTCGCCGAGCGAGCGGCCCGACTCGGCGCACCCCAGGGCGGCGCCGAGCGCGAACAGCGCGGCGGCCCTCACGGCGTCCCCCAGCGCACGCGGACGGGGGTGAGGGCGGGGCCGATCCGCTCTTCACCGACGGCGTCGCCCCAGCACCAGAGCTCGTCGGCGCCGCGCAGGGCGCACATCGTCCGGTCGCGCCCGAAGACGCGGCGGATGCCCGCGAGGCCCGGGACGGGGGCGGGGGTGCCGCGCGCCTCCATGCTCCCGTCGCCGCGGGCCCAGCCCTCGCCCCAGCACCACACCGTGCCGTCGGCGCGGCGCGCGCAGGTGGACAACCACCCGCCCGCGAGCTCCACCACGTCGGTGAGTCCCGCGACGGGCGTCGGGGCGGGCTGCTCCACGGTGGTGACCCCGTCGGCGAGGAGGAGCGTGCCGAAGCACGCGACGGTGCGGTCCATGAGGACGGCGCAGGTGTGGTGCGTGCCCGCGGCGACGTGGACGACGGGCTGCCCGGTGGGCACCGTCCGCGTGGGGGCGACGGCGCCCGCGTCGGGCACGCCCGAGGCGGCGCCCGACGCGCCGAAGCACCACAAGACGCCGCGGCGGAGCGCGCAGGCGTGCGAGCCGCCGAGGGCGAGCTGCTCGACCTCGTCGAGGAAGGGGTTCTCCGCGGCGCGGGTGCGGAGCGCGGTGGAGCCGTCGCCCGACAGGTTGGCCGACTGCGGACCCCAGCAGTACACGCGCCGGGTGGGCCCCGCCACCGCGCACGCGCCGCGCCCCCCGGACACCCGCACCTCGCGTACGTCGGTGAGCGGACCCTCGTCGGGGTAGCGCTCCACCGTCACCGCCTCAGCCGAGGCCCTCTCCCCCCGGGTCCCGTCGCCGAGCACGCCCGCGCCCCAGCAGCGCGCGAGGCCGTCGGCGGTGCGGTAGCAGCCCGTGGACCCGTTGATTTCGAGGTCGCGCAGGTCGCCCGCCGGGCGGCGCAGCGCGGGCGCCGGGCAGTACACGTCGGCGGCCGCGCTGAGCAGGAGGTTGCTGTTGCTGCTCTCCTGCCAGCACCGCACGCTCCCATCCGCGAACCACGCGCAGCCGCCGGAGAGGCCGAGCGTGACGCCCCCGATCGCGCACGCGGCGCCCGGCGCGCACGCGTCGGCGGACGCGGTCACGCACCGCGAGGCGCCCGCGTCGGCGTCGCGCGGCGCGTCGGTGGGGCGCGGGACGTCGCCGCCCCCGTCGCCCGCGGGGAGGGCACCGTCGGCCGAGGCGTCGAAGGGCGCGCCGCCGTCACGGGCGAGCCAGGGGTGGTTCTCGCACACGCCCGCGCGGCCGCCTTCGGGGAGTGCGACGGACAGGCAGCGGAGCCCGCCGGCGGGGAGGTAGCGCCTGCAATCCGCGGCCTCGCGGCACTGCTCACCGCAGCGCCCGTCGGCGCCGCACACGAAGGGCTGCGGGCAGTCGCCCGAGAGCGCGCAGTACCCGCGGTCGTCGGGCGGG
>JBILLV010000546.1:0-4317 GCA_044375895.1 Polyangiales bacterium
CCGCGCTCAGGCAGCGCCAGCCGTTGACGCAGTCGCGGTCGTCGCGGCAGGGCGCGCGGCACCGCCGGCCCGCGCACACCAGCGGGGCCGCGCAGTCGCCGTTGAAGAGGCACTCGTCGCCGAGGCCCGCGGGGTCGGCGTCGAGGAGGGTGCACGAGCTCGCGGCGGCGAGCGCGAGGAGGCGGGCGGAGAGCTTCACAGGCCGGCCCCCGTCCAGTTGATGCGGAGGGGGTAGGCGGTCTCGGTCGAGCCCTCGCCGGGGTAGACGCCGAGGCAGCGCACGTCGGCGCCGCCGTAGAGCCCACAGAGCGCGATGTACCCCGAGGTGAAGCCGATGGACGAGCCGCCCATCGCGAGGTCGCGTACGCCCGTCGGGAAGGCGACCTCCACGGGCGACGGGTTGGCCACCATCCGCGGGCCGGCCACGAAGTTGGGGTACCACATCCCCCAGCAGCTCACCGCGCCCGTCCGTCGCAGCGCGCAGTTGGCGTTGTGGGCCGCGCCGAGCTGGACGACGTCCGTGAGCCCGGTGACGGCGCGCGGGGTGGACGTGCTCGCCGTCACCGTCGTCCCGTCGCCGAGGCCGCCGAAGGCGTTGGAGCCCGCGCACTGGACCATGCCGTCGCGCAGCAGCGCGCAGGTGGTGACGTTGCCCACCGCGAGGCGCTGAACCGGCGGGAAGAGCGTCCGTTGCGGCGTGGCGAGGGGGGTCATCGTGGCGGTCCCGTCGGCGCGGCGGATCCACTGGCCCCAGCACCAGGAGGCCCCGTCGGCCCGCCAGGCGCAGGAGGTGCCCAGCGCGAGCGCGAGCCCGACGGCGCCGGTGAGCCCGCTCACCTCGACCGCGCTCGGGCGCGCGGTGACGACGGCGCCCGCGCCGAGCTCGCCGTTGCCGCCGCCGCCCCAGCACGCGACGCGCCCGTCGGCGCCGACGATCGCGCAGGTGTGGTAGGGACCTGCAGCGATCGCGCGCGCGTCCTCGAGGGGGGAGCCGTCGGCGCGGACGACCGGCGTCGGGGCCGTCACCTGCGGCGGCGTGGTGGCGCCGGTGCCGCACTGGCCGGAGGTGTTCCACCCCGTGCAGCGGACGCGGCCGTCGTCGCCGACGAGGCAGAGGTGGTCGGCGCCGAGGGCCACGTCGCGCCACGCGCCCGCGTGGGTCAGCCCCGGCACCGCGCACCCGCGCGTCATCGCGCCGAACTGCTGCTGCCCGTTGGCGCCCCAGCACCGCACCGCGCCGTCGCTCGTCCGCACACAGGCGTTGTTGCCCGCGTGGACCAGCTTCGTCACCTCGCAGCCCGCCTCGCCCGGCAGGCACTGCCCCGCGCGACGCACCGTCGCGCAGCCCAGCGCCACCGCGGGGGCCTCCGCCGCGTCCGCGTCGCGCGCCCCCACATCGCCTGCGTCCACCGCGGCCTCGCGCGCGTCCGCGGCGCGGTCGCCCGTCGCGTCGAGCGCGGCGTCGGGGGCGCCCGCCGTCGCGTCGGGCGCGCCCGCGTCGACCACGCACACCGACGCGCCGCCCATCACCGCGCAGGTGGCGCCGACGCCGAAGCGGGCCGCGCAGTCGAGGTCGAAGCCCGCCGCGCAGCGGTAGCGGCAGGCGTTGTCGGCCCCGCAGAGCTGCTCCGGCTCACAGTCGCCGTCGCTGAAACAGAGGGGCGCCGCGCCCGGCTCGACGCACACCCGGCGCAGCGGCGGCGCGCAGGGCGGCTTCGCGCAGGTGGCGCGCACGGCGGGGCGGCAGAGCCACGCGTTGGCGCAGTCGCGGTCGTCGCGGCAGGGGGCGCGGCAGCGGCGCGCGGCGCACACCAGCGGGTCGGCGCAGTCGCCGTTGAAGAGGCACTCGTCGCCGCTCGCGCGGCGGGCCACCTCGCGGCTGCACGAGGCGAGGGACAAGGCCGCCCAGAGGCCGCATCGGACGATGCTCCGCATGGGGCGACTCTCACACGGGCGCAGCGATTGGGACAACATGGGTCGCATCGAGCGACGGGTGACTGCAACGCGCGGACCGGACGTGCGCACGCGGCGCCGCGGCGGCGCGCCCGCTTCGCCCTGTCCGGCGCGCACGACGGCCCCGCGGCGCCCCCTGTCAGGCTTGGCGGACACCGGCGCGCGGGAATGCTCGAAACACCGCGCGGCACGGCCGTTGCGCAAGGGAGGAGCGTCCCACCCCCAAACACCGGAGACCCACCAAGAAGCACCGCGTCCTCCTCCCCTCGCTCGTCGCCCTCGCCGCCTCGAACTGCGCGCCTGCCACGGACGACCTCGGCGCCAACACCGAGGCCCTCACCGCCGTCACGGCCACCACCGACCTCCGCGTGGAGGCGACGCTCACCCTCTCGCGCTGCAGCGACCCGGAGTCCGGGAGCTGCGGCACCGGCGGCTTCCGCCCGCGCTCCACCACGGCGAGCGTCCGCTTCGCCGCGGGCAACGAGCTGCGCAAGGTCGTGCCCGGCGCCCGCGTGCGCATCGGGCCGTTCCACATCCGTCAGACCGACCGCGACCTCGGCGGCCCGCTCTTCGCGCCGGCCCGCTACGTCATCCGCCTGCTCGGCCGCTCGCCCGCGGTGTACGAGCCCGTCGCGGGGGGCGGCGCGCGCTTCGTCGGCGCCGACACCACGCTCCGCGAGATCGCCCGCCAGGAGGTGAGCGTCGCGCGCTCGTCGCAGCAGGACGTGTACCTCACGGCGACGCTCCCGGGCGTGTTCACCGCGCTCCAGGTCGACGCCGAGATCGTGGGCAACGCGCGGGCGGCCTTCCCCTCGGGCTGCGCGTCGCTCACGGCCTCGTCGGCGAGCGCGCCCGCGACGCTCGCGGCCCTCGACGACTCGTGCATCCAGGCCGTGGTGGCGCCGACGGGCATCCTGCAGCCGCGCTACCTGCCCGTCTCCATTCTCTACGAGCCGCCGGGCAACTGTTCGTGGTCCAACCTCACGCAGCAGAGCGTCGCGGGGAGCGTGCACGGCGTCACCCAGGAGTCCGACACGCAGACCACCACCGTCCGTGATGTGGGCCCCTTCTGGGACCGTGACCACACCGAGCAGTGGAACCGCAACGTCAGCGCCACCTCCCGCGCGCTGGAGACCCGCGTCGCGCAGGGGCAGAGCGTCGGGACGCGCCTCGGGCTCCCGCTCTCCTCGCCGGGTGACAGCCGGTGCAACAACGTCGGGGTGGTGATCCCGCCGCGGCCCGACGGCGGCCCCGGACGCGGCGACGTCTTCGTGCTCCTCAAGGACCCGCAGCTCCTCGCGTGGACCACGGGGACCGCTTCCAACGTCACGATGCGCCCTGGGACCGGGTCGAACCTGGTGCTGGTGACCGCCCACCAGATCGCGACCGGCGTCGGGCTCCCGCCGGGCGTGACCTTCACCGAGGGCGACCGCCGCGCCCTCCTCTCGCTCGACCCCTTCGTAAACGCCACGGACCCCTACGTCCGCGACGCCGTCGGGCGCGTGACGGACGTGCGGGTGGTGCCGTCGCCCGCGCTCAACACGTCGCGCTACGTCTTCCTCCAGCACGTGCGCGCGCTCGGCGCCGGGCTCTCCATCGAGCACACGCTCTCGCAGCAGATGCAGCTCACCTCGGGGCAGACGCTCAGCGCGGCGACGCGGCAGCAGGCGAGCACCGCGAGCGGAGACGGCGCGACGTCGCTCCTCCTGTCGGGCGTCGACAAGGCCGCCACCGGGCTCGCGACCGCCGTGGGGAGCCTCGTCCCGGTGCCGGGCTTCGGCGCCCTCGCAGGGGCCGTGGTGGACAACCTCCTGCCCCTCTACACCAACACCACGACGCGGAGCGTGGTCACCACCCTCACGGCCACCTCCCTCCACGAGCGCCTCGACGCCAGCACGGTGTCGCAGCAGTTTCACCTGCAAGACACGGCCGAGGGCATCTCCGTGGAGATGTACTACGACCGCGTCTTCGGCACCTACGTGTTCCGCCGGATGGCCTCGGGGACGGGGCTTCCCGTGACGTACGTGCCGCGCACGGTGGTGATCCCGCCGCCGGTGATTCGCCTGCCCTGAGCGGGGCCTCTGGCGGCGAGCGCTACGCCTCGACCTCGCCCTGCCCCACCCGCGCGACGTCCCCCATCACCCGCACCGCGTCGTCGCGATCGCCCATCCCATCGACGGCCACGTCCACCACCGCGCGCCGCGTCCCGTCGCGTTGCTCGAAGCGCACCACCTGCCGCGCCGCCGCCGCCCGCACGCCATGACGCAACAGAAACACCGCGGTCGACGCGCCGGCCACGCCCGTCCCCACGTCGTCGCCCTCCGCGGCCCGCAGGCACCGCAGCGCGACGTCCCCCTCCGCGGC
>JBILLV010000345.1:0-9614 GCA_044375895.1 Polyangiales bacterium
TCTCAGCCCGCTCCTTCCAGTCCGTGGGGAGCAGCGAGACGAGGGCGTTCCAGCCGGCCGAGTCGAAGGTGTTGGTGTCCATGCCCCCACTCCAACGGCGGACCGAGGCACCGGCTTAACGCCAATGGGGTTGCCTCCCCCCCGGCAGTCCTCCACCTCGGTGGGGCTGTCGTTGCACTCGTCGATGCGGACGCGGACGTTCATCCCTCCCATCCCTGCAATCATCTGGGAGATCGGGCCGGAGACATACTCCTGGACCAGTTCTGTGCATCCGAAGTACCGCCGAGGGACGAGCTCTCTGTCCCGTGAATCCAGCAGGCTCACCCGGCAGATGCCCTGGCTGCTCTGGATCACGGCCCTGAGCCGCTTGGGGTCCGTCCCCTCCCATTGGGCCTCGTAGCTAGTGATCGTCATGAACGTTCCCTTTCGGAGAGGAAGAGTCGCGGTCGGCGCTCGGAGGGGACAACTCCCGCGCGGGAAACGGAGCTTTGGGAGGTGGCTTCTTCGGCGCGCGCGATCCTCTCGTCGGTGTTGTCGTCGGTGTCGTCGGTGGCGCGGTGGCGGGCGCTGAGGTCGATGAACTCGATGCTGAAGCTGCGGGGCACGCGCTTCTCCTGCGGGGGTTAGGCGTGGGTCAGGAGCCGGCGACGCCCGCCACGGTGTGGTGCGGTCCCTACGAGGGAGAAGAGTCGTGTTCCGGGCGCGCCGGGGACACCGATCGACTCACGTCGCACCCGTCGTCGCCGCGAAATGGCGCGTCCCTCACGCGCGCTGGTAGGCAGCGGCTCCCCATGGCGATGTCCGACCGGGCGTTTCGCGCGCTCGCCCATGCTGAACCCGAGGTGCTGCTGGCGACGCTGCGGGTGCTGGTGCCCCGGGTGGTGGGCGAGGTTCCTCCCACGCGCCCCGAGGACATGGGGGCGACGCGTCAGGACGCGCTGCCGCCGCCGGAGGACGCCGACAGCGCGATGTTCCTCGGGGAGGAGGAGATCCTGCACACGGAGGGTCAGGGGTACCGCGACGGGGGCTTCCTCGACCGGCAGCTCCGCTACCACCTGTGGTTTGTGCAGCGGTACCCGAAGCGGCGCGTACGGACGGTGGCCCTGTGGTTCATCGACCCGCCGCTCGCGCAGGCGCAGGGGGTGATCGTCCACGGCGACCTGATGCTGCGGGTGACGCCCGTGGTGCTGCCGCGTGTGCCCGCGGAGGTGCTGGTCGATGATCCGCGGACGGCGTGCTTCGCGGCGGGCGCCGACCGCGGCCCGTGGTCGAATGAGGAACTCTGTCGGCGCGTGGCGAAGGCGCTGCGGGTGGGGCAGGCGAGCTGGTACCAGCGCCACATGGCGGTGATTGCTGCGGCCATGCAGGGGCGTTACGATCCCATGGTGAGAGCGATGGAAGAGCAGGGCATCGAGCCGGTCATCATCGAAGACCTCGTCAAGTTCGGCGAGGATCGCGGCGAGGCCCGCGGTCTGTCGCTGGGCGAGGCCCGCGGTCTGTCGCTGGGCGAGGCCCGCGGTCTCGCGCAGGGGCTGCGGGCGGTGTTCGCCTCACGGGGGCTGAAGCTGACGGCCGAGCAGGAGGCGCGCATCGACGCCTGCGCCGACGTCCCCACCCTCTCGCGCTGGCTCACCAAGGCCACCACCGCGAAGACCGTCCGCGCCGCCCTCGCCTGAGATCGCGCGGGTTCAGGTGGGGCGTCGGAGCTCGACCTGCTCCCGCGGGCCGTCGATCTTCACGATGAAGTGGCGCCGCCCTCACGCGTGCAGGTAGAGACGGCTCCCCATGGCGATGTCCGACCGGGCGTTTCGCGCGCTCGCCCATGCTGAACCCGAGGTGCTGCTGGCGACGCTGCGGGTGCTGGTGCCCCGGGTGGTGGGCGACGTGCCGCCCACGCGCCCCGAGGACATGGGGGCGACGCGTCAGGACGCGCTGCCGCCGCCGGAGGACGCCGACAGCGCGATGTTCCTCGGGGAGGAGGAGATCCTGCACACGGAGGGTCAGGGGTACCGCGACGGGGGCTTCCTCGACCGGCAGCTCCGCTACCACCTGTGGTTTGTGCAGCGGTACCCGAAGCGGCGCGTACGGACGGTGGCCCTGTGGTTCATCAACCCGCCGCCCGCGCAGGCGCAGGGGGTCATCGTGCACGGCGACCTGACGCTGCGGGTGACGCCCGTGGTGCTGCCGCGTGTGCCCGCGGAGGTGCTGGTCGATGATCCGCGGACGGCGTGCTTCGCGGCGGGCGCCGACCGCGGCCCGTGGTCGAATGAGGAACTCTGCCGGCGCGTGGCGAAGGCGCTGCGGGCGGGGCAGGCGAGCTGGTACCAGCGCCACATGGCGGTGATTGCTGCGGCCATGTAGGGGCGTTACGATCCCATGGTGAGAGCGATGGAAGAGCAGGGCATCGAGCCGGTCATCATCGAAGACCTCGTCAAGTTCGGCGAGGATCGCGGCGAGGCCCGCGGCGAGGCCCGGGGGCTATCGCAGGGGGAGGCGCTGGGGCTGCGGGCGGGGCTGCGGGCGGTGTTCGCCTCGCGGGGGCTGAAGCTGACGGCCGAGCAGGAGGCGCGCATCGACGCCTGCGCCGACGTCCCCACCCTCTCGCGCTGGCTCACCAAGGCCACCACCGCGAAGACCGTCCGCGCCGCCCTCGCCTGAGATCGCGCCGCCCGCGTTGACACCTCCGTCCCCTTGCCCGGAGGATGCACGCCATGCACAGCTCCGAGGTACGCCTGAACCTCTTTCACGGCGCGCCGCTGGAATACCGCTTCGCGGCTCCGCGCTGGCGTCAGGCGCAGCGCGCCTCCACCTGGGAGGCCCTCGTCGCCGCCCTCGATACGGTGAGCCCCAAGCGCTGCCGTCGGCTCCTCTTCGGTGACGGCCCCCTCGCGCACCCGCGCTTCTTCGACCTCGTCGCCGAGGCCCGCGCACGCGGCATCAAGGGGCTCGCCGTCGAGACCGACGGGCGCTCGCTCGCGGCCCCCGGCGTCGTCGAGGGCCTCGCCGAGGCGGGCATCGAGAAGGTGTTCGCGGTGCTGGGCGGCGGCCGACCGCGGGTGCACGACCAGGTGATGCAAGACGCCGGGGCCTTCGCCGAGGCCATCGCGGGTGTGCGGCGCGTGGCGGCGTCGACGCTCGAGCTCTACGTGGTGATGCCCGTGCTGCGCTGGTCGGAGCGCGACATCGCCCCCTTCCTCGACTGGCTCATCGAGAACGCGAAGCCCAAGGGCTTTCTCCTCGCGCTGCCGGTGGTGTCGCGGGTGGAGGAGGCGGCGCGCGGGCTGCTCCTCCCCTACGGCGAGGTCGCGGCGCTCGCGGCGCGGGTGTTCACGGCCTGCTCGCGGGCCAAGGTGGAGTACGGCTTCGCGCAGCGCCGTGCGCTCCCGCCGTGCGCGGCGAAGGGCGAGATGGACCGCTTCGGCACCTTCTTCTTCGACCGCGTCGACTACCTGCGCCACGCCGACGCGTCGGAGTTCGACCGGGTGGAGGCGTGCGGGGCGTGCTCGCTGAAGGAGGTGTGCCCCGGCGTCGAGCGGGCCTACCTCGACCACTTCGGGCGGGAGGGCCTCGACCCCATTCCCCTGTCGGTCTCCATGGACTGGAAGCTCAAGCAGGTGAACAAGCTGGAGGGCAGAGACTTCAAGAACGTCTCCGACTTCGACACCGACGACGCTTCGCGCAGCCGCTCGCTCATCCGCATCAACGGCCACTGCAACATGTCGTGCGCCTTCTGCTTCGTCGACCGCACCGTGCCCGACTTCTACGAGGCCGACATCCTCGCGGAGATCGAGCGCATCGCGGCGCGCAACCTCACCCACCTCGTGCTGTCGGGCGGCGAGCCCACGCTCCACCCGGCGCTCCCGCGCTTCATCGCCCGCGCGAAGGAGCTCGGCTTCGAGACCATCGAGGTGCAGACCAACGGGGTGAAGACCGCGGAGATGGACTACGCGAAGTCCCTGGTCGACGCGGGGCTCAACAAGGTCACCTGCTCGCTGCACAGCATCGACCCCGAGCACTCGGACAAGATCACCCGGCTGCCGGGGGCCTTCTGGAAGACGGTGCGCTCGCTCCACAACTTCCGCGAGCTCGGGGTGCTCACGCAGGTGGCCCACGTGGTCACGCGCTCCAACTACCAGGAGCTCCCGTCAACGGTGCGCTTCCTCCGCGAGCAGTACCCCGAGGGCAACGGGCACCTGAGCATCTGCTTCGGCGTGGCCCAGCCCATCAGCGACCTCGTGTACACCTGGGTGTTGCCGCGCTTCGACGAGATCAAGCCCTTCATGCGCGAGGCGCTCGACTACTGCCTCGACACCGGCGTCGGCTTCGGCGGCATGATCGGCCAGGGCGGCTACCCCCCCTGCATGCTCGACGGCGACATGCGCTTCTACGCGCACAACCTCCGCAACATCTACCGGAGCGCGGACTACGGCGACCAGTTCGTGAAGCCCGAGCGGTGCCGCGAGTGCAGCTTCGACCCCTACTGCATGGGCGTGCGCCGCATCTACGTCGAGACCTACGGCGACGCGGAGATCCGCCCCTTCAAGGCCGACCTCGAGGCGATGCTCCCGGACTTCGTCCACCCGCTGCCGCCGGGCGAGTCCAACGACCGGAGCGCCGTCTTCGCCGAGCACCACGACAAGCGCGCCGGTGCGGGGCAGGGGCTCGTGCAGCTCCGCGTGCGCCGCGAGGCGTAGCTCACCCGCGGCCGGCGACGGCGCCGTCGGGCATCAGCCGCACGATCCCCTTGGCGAGCCGGTCGGCCAGCACGCCGGCCTCGCCCACCAGCAGCGCCACCTGCTGCGTGTCGCCGCGCGCCCGCTCCTCGGCGACGAGCGCGTCGAGGGCCTCCCGCGCGGTCGCCATCGCGTCGCGCGACGCCATGATGCTCTGGCCGTTGCGGTCGTTGTGGGGGAGGAGGAAGCGGTAGCGCACGCCGTCGCGCCGGGCGAGCTCGGCGAAGGCGCGCAGCTCGTGGAGGTTCTCCCGGAGGATCACCAGGCTGTAGGTGACCGAGCAGCGCAGCTCGCCCTCGCGGCGGAGGCGGTGCAGGGCGTCGAGGTGCTCGCGCAAACGGGGCCACGGGAGCCCGCGGTTGACCGAGAGGTACGTCTCGGGCGACGCCGCGTTGAGGCTGATGGTGAGGTTGTCGAGGGGCACCCGCCGGTAGCGCAAGAGCTCCTTCGGCGTCAGGTACGACCCGTTGGTGATCAGCGCCACCCGCAGCGACGGGAACCGCTCGAAATCAAAGCCCGCCAGAAACTCCCGGAACACCGGCGACGCCAGCGGCTCGCCCCCGAGGGCCTCGATCAACCGCATCCCCGGCGCGAGGGTCATGAGGTCGTCGTAGAAGGCCGCGGGGAGTTCGTCGGCGAGCGTCCCCACCTCGCCGTAGGAGCACATCAGGCAGTCGTAGTTGCAGTACGTCGTGGTGGTGAAGCTCACCTTCAACGGCCCGGCCTGCATCACCTCGCGGCCCTCGAAGAGCTCGGTGAGCATCGCGACCTCGCGGGCGACGAAGGCCTCGTCGCCGCCGAACACCCGCACCGCCCCGGGGTCTTCCGCGCGGCCCATGAGCGTGGGGCACGACGCGCGGCAGGGGGCGTAGGGGGCGGCGCCCGTCAGCGCGCGGCGGAAGGCGCGGAGGGCGCTGGCGTTCCAGAGCTCGCTGAGGCCCTGGCCGGCGCGGTAGGGGGCGGGTCGGGTCTGGTAGTCCGAGCAGCACGGGCCGAAGGTGCGGTGGTTCACCTCGAAGCGCGTCCACGGCAGCGCGCAGGGCCACGGCGGGAGCTCCTCGGGGGCGAGCACGTCGCGCAGCGTCACCACCGCGCGGGGGCGATCGACGAGCCGCTCGCGGAGCCGCTCGGCCCACGGGGTGGCGGGGAGGGAGCGCACCGGGCCGCGCGCGTCGCCGGGCACTTCGGGTGGGACGTCTCCGTCGCGCACGACGGGCAGACGACGGGCGGTGGGGCCGGAGATCCAGCGCTCGACGAGGGCCGCGGGGTCGTCGCTCGCGGCGCGGAGGCGCGCACCGAGGGCCATTCCCGCCGCGCGGAAGCGATCGAAGGGGAGCGCGGTGACCTGGTAGGACACCCGCTGCGCGCCCACGTCGAAGGGCCCCGGGCGGGAGGTCTCCGCGCGGCCTTCGAGGGCGAAGACCACCGTGTCGCCCGTCCCTCCCTCGACAACACAGACCTTCACCCGCCGCGGGTCGATCTCCACGGAGGCCACGCGCCACGCGCCGCCGAGGTCGGCGCCGCGCGGGAAGACCGCGTCGAGGGGGGGAGGGGAGCTCACCAGGAAACCGTTCGAGCGAGAGCTCATACCCTCACGGCCGTGTGGTCAAGGGTGGCGCTGACCACGGTAGACTACCGCCCATGCCGCGTCCGTTGAGCTTCGCCCTCCTCCTCTCTCTCCTCGCGGCCTGCGGGGAGGCTGAGCGCCCCCGCACCAACGTCGTCGATGTGCGCGGCGGTGAGGGGGCGGCCATCGACGACGGACCCATGGGGGACACGGCGCCGCCTCCCCCCGACATGGCCTCCCCGCCGCCTGACGTCACCCTTCCCGATGTGGTGATGCCTCCCGACGACATGGCCTCCCCGCCGCCTGACGTCACCCTTCCCGACGTGGTGATGCCTCCCGACGACATGGCCTCTCCGCCGCCCGACGTGGTGCCGCCGCCCGACGTGGTGATGCCGCCTCCGCCCGATGTCATGGCCATGGACGTGGAGCTCATGTGCCCGGCGGGTCGTGATCGCTGCGGCGCCTTCTGCATCGACACGCAGGCCGACCCGAGCAACTGCGGGTCGTGCGGGCGCGCGTGCGCCGCCGGCGAGGTCTGCATGGCGGGCATGTGCATGATGGGCATGGGCATGACCGTTACCTGCACGGCCCCCACGGTCGCCTGCGGGATGATGTGCGTCGACACGCGCGCGAGCTCGGCCCACTGCGGGGGGTGCTTCCGCGTGTGCCCCGTGGGGCAGGCTTGCGCGGGGGGCGTGTGCGCGGCGGCGATGGACGCGGGCGCCGACGCGATGGCGTGCCCGCCGGGGCGCGTGGCCTGCGGCGACGTCTGCGTCGACACCGCCAGCGACGCGAACCACTGCGGCGCCTGCGGCAACCGCTGCCCGGCCGGGGTGTCGTGCGCGGCGGGGGCCTGTCGGGCGATGACGGGCGACGCCGGCGGGGTGTGCACCCCCGGCATGTTGATGTGCGCGGGCCTGTGCGTCGACACCGCCCGCGACGCGCGCCACTGCGGCGGCTGCGACCGCGCGTGCCCCGCGGGGCAGGTGTGCGCCGGGGGCGCCTGCGCGGCCGACGCCGACGCGGGCGTGACCTGCGCCGCGCCGCGGATCACCTGCGGCGGCGTGTGCGCCGACCCGCAGAGCGACGCGCGCCACTGCGGCGGCTGCGACAACGCCTGCCCCGCGGGGCGATCCTGCGTCGCGGGCGTGTGCGTGTCGAGCGCCTGCCCGAGCGGCCAGATGGTCTGCGGCGGCGTGTGCGTCAACCTCCAGACCGACGGGAACAACTGCGGCGCCTGCGGGGCGCGCTGCGTCGGGGGACAGATGTGCACGGCCGGGGCCTGCACGGGCGGGGGCGCCGGGTGCATGCCGGGCTTCACGTCGTGCCCTGGCGGCCTGTGCGTCGACACCGCCCGCGACCCGAGCCACTGCGGCGGCTGCGGGATGCGCTGCGCGACGGGCCAGGCGTGCGGCGGGGGCGCGTGCGCCGCCGGCTGCGTGGCGGGCTTCACCTCCTGCGGGACGGCGTGCTGCGCCGCGGGGCAGGCGTGCGTCGCGGGCGTGTGCCGGTCGATGAGCGACTGCACCGGGGGGCTCACCCTGTGCGGCGGCGCGTGCGTCGACGTGCAGAGCAGCGCGAGCCACTGCGGGATGTGCGACATGGCCTGCCCCCCCGGTCAGGCGTGCGTGGCGGGGCGCTGCGGCGGCGCGGCGGCGTGCAGCGGCGCGGAGGTCAGCTGCGGGGGGCGCTGCGTCAACACGCGCTTCGACCCGGCCCACTGCGGCGGGTGCGGTCGGGCGTGCGCGGCGGGTCAGGTCTGCATGAGCGGGCTCTGTGAGATGTGCATGCCCGGTCAGATGGCGTGCCCGGCGGCGCCCGGGATGGGCGTCGGCTCCACCTGCGTGAACACCCAGGTCGACATCCAGCACTGCGGCGGGTGCGGCCGCGCGTGCCCCGCGACGTCGACGGGGTGTGTCATGGGCATCTGCCGCTGAGGGTCAAACCGTCGGCGCGGGGCTGACGAGGGCGCCGTCGTCCCACTGCTCCTCGCGCTCGACGCTGCCCGCCCGGTCGTAGACGACGCAGCGGCCGTGGCGCTTGCCCGCGCGGTACTCGGTGACCGACTCGAGGCGGCCGTCGTCATAGTACTCCTTCGCTGTCCCCTCGAGCACGCCGCCCGCGTAGTGCAGCTCGGCCTGGAGCACGCCTGTGGGGTAGTACGTGGTGGTGGGCCCGTGGAGCGCGTCGGCCTCGTAGGTCTCGGTCGCGTAGAGCACGCCCGTCGTGTAGAACATCCGCCCGGGGCCGCTCTTGACGCCGTCTTTGTAGGTGGTCTCGCAGCACACGCGGCCGCTGTCGAAGTAGTGCCGCGCGAGCCCGTCGGGGGGAGCAGGAGGGGGGACGTCGGACGACATGGTGGCTGCGAGACCATACCCCCCGCCGGGGTGCGCGCGTCAACGGTTACGCGCCGAGGCCTTCGGGAGGAGCGCCGACATCCGCCTTCGCCGTCACCGCCGCGCCGTGTACCTTCTCCCTCCAGCGCATGCGCCCTGCATTGACCGTTCTCTTGACCGGGCGCCGCTGGGTCCTCCTCGCCGTCGCCCTGGCGCTCGTCCTCCTCGCGGCGGCGATCCTGCGCGCGCGCCCCGCCGCGCCCCCCGCGGCCCCGCCGCGGGCCGCGGGGGTGCCCGGCGTCGTCGAGCTCATCCCCGGCCAGGAGGCCGCCCTCGAGTCCCTGCTCGGCCGCGGCGACGCGCTCCCGGGCGGGTGTCGCTACGACGGCGCCGACCTCACCACCACGCATCTCACCGCGCGCTACGCCTGCCCCGCGGCGCCCGGCGTCCACGCGCTCGACCTCTACGTCGACGCCCGCGAGCGCAACTTCGTCCTCCACGCGGGGCGCTTCGCCGTCGAGGTGTCCCCGCGCTTCCCGGATCCCCTGCGCGACGCGCTCCTCGCCCGCATCGGCGAGCGCTCGCAGCGCCTCCACTGGCGCTTCCGCGGCGAGCGCAACGGGCTGCCGGGCGCCGCCTCCCCGCGGCCGTCGGCCCGCTCGCCCGTCCCCGTCGCGTCGGCCCCCGTCGGCCACGAGCGCACCTGGACGCGCCGCGACACCGCGCGGCTCTTCGACCACGACCCGACGCTCGGCTTCCTCGCGGCGCTGGGGTTCATCCTGGCCTTCACCGCGCGGCAGCTCCGGCGCGACCCGTGGCAGGTGGCGGCGGCCCTCGCGCTCATCGTCGCGCTCGGCCTCGCCTTCCGCCTCCGCCTCGCCGTCGCCGCCCCGATGAACGCCCACCCCTTCACCCGGCTCATCCCCCAGGCGATGGACCTCTTCTGCGGCCCGGTGATGTCGTGGCTCACCGGGCGGC
>JBILLV010000347.1:0-9565 GCA_044375895.1 Polyangiales bacterium
GGAGCGACATGGGTCGCGCTGCGTCCGCCGGGTGACGACGGACGCGCGGACGGTGCTGGTGGAGGAGTGAGCGGGGGCGATCAGACGGGGCGGAGCATCTCGGGGACCACCTCGCCGTCGCGCATGTAACGGCGGGGGTTGACGCCGAAGGCGCTGAGGAAGGTCGCGAGGATGTCGGGCGGGGCGATGGCGCGGCGGCCGTCGCCGAACATCCGCGTCGCCTCGGGGAGCATCTGGTTGGCGTCGGCGCTCCCGATGACGTAGTTGCTGCGGAAGCGCGGCGAGATGATGAGCGTCGCGCCGCAGGGGTAGTGGTCGCGGCCGCCGTTGATGTTGATCTGCGGCGTGCGGCAGAACTCGCTCACCACCACGATGTGCGTGTGGTCGATGAGGCGCTCGCCCGCGAGGGTGGGGTGCCGCGATGCGGGGGCCTCCAGCGTGCGAATGAGGCGCGCGAGGAGGTTGAAGAGGTCCTGCTGGAGCAGGGCCTGGTTGCGGTAGTTGGTGCTGTGCGTGTCGAAGCTGCCGACCGAGAAGGACAGCGAGCGCATGATGTTGCGCTTCATCGCCTCCACCGCGAAGGCGGCGTTGATGGCGCCCGTCTGGAAGAAGCGGTAGCGCTCCCCCACGGCGGTGGGCACGAGGTCGGGGTACATCGCGGTGAGCATCGCGCCGTCGAAGTTGGCGCGGAGGTTCCCCTGGAGCATGCGGTGGAGGGCGTCGTAGTGGAGCCCCATCCCCTGGAACACCTCGGGGAACTGCTGCCGCGCCGCGAGGTCACGCGCCTCCTGCGAGAGCAGCGTGGTCACCTGCGCCCGGTCGGCGGCGTAGGTGTAGAGTTCCGAGCGGTTGAGCGAGCGGCCGACGGTCTCGATGCTCCCGGTGCGGAGGGGCATCGCGCGGCGGTCGAGGTTCGCGCCGACGTACCACGACGGGAAGTTCATCGAGATGGCCGGGAAGAGCGTCTCGCGGCCGAACTCGTTGGCGATGAGCGTGTCGATGCTCGACTCGGGCGAGCGGCCGCCCGCCAGGTGACGCCCCGTGGCGGCGAACACCGTCCCGTCGGGGTGGCTCACGGTGTTGGTCGCGACGCCGCGCACCACGGTCAGCCGGTCGAAGTGATCGGCGAGCATGCCGATGGCGGGGCCGAACGAGATGTTGGAGCCCGACGGACGCACCGGGATGAAGGTGTTGGTGTCGCCCTCGAGGATCGTCGGACGCCACTGAGACAGCCCGGCGACGTCGAGCACGTCGTCGTGGGACGGCTCGATGATGCCGCGGGCCTCGGGCCGAGGGTCGAGGCCCACCGTGATGTCCCACGCGCCTGCCGCGTGGATGAAGATGAAGAACTCGTCGGTGCCCACGGGCGGGTCGGCGAGCGCCTCCATCGGAAACTGCGTCGAGGCGCCCGCCGCGGCGCCCGCGCCGAGCACCTTGAGGAACGTTCTGCGAGACGTGTCGTTCATGGCCGCGTCTTTCTTCCTCTCAGTACGCATGGAATTCGGGGTGACGGGCCAGGCCGTAACAGACCGTGGCCCACCCCGCCTGCTCGGGCGTGAGGCGCGAAGGCGCGGCGCCCGTGGCGGCGTGACGCGCGACCGTCTGCTGGTACAGGGTGTAGAAGCGCGCGATGCGATCGGTGGTGGCGAGCCGCGCCGGGTACCCGAGGAAGGTCCGGTGCAGCACGTCGAAGCGCGTCTGGAAGCCCGCCATGTCGAGGCCCGAGGGCGTCCCCTCGAACCCGAACACCACCCGCTCGGCCAGCGGTAGCGTGCCGCGGAGGTCGCGCTCCACCGCGCGGTCGCAGAGCACCACCGAGAGCCGCTCGAAGGTGGCCATCATGAGCGCGTTGGTCTGGTCGTTGCGCGGCAGGTCGAAGCGGTAGTCCGGCAGGCCGAGCGACGCGAGGTAGTCGTTCCACGAGTCGAAGAGGGCGGTGCCATCAGCGCCCCGAGCGCGCGCCTGCACCGCGATCGGCGCGAGGCCACCGAAGAGCTGGAGGTACGAGCGGATGTACGTCTCCGCCGGCATGATCCGAGGCCCCTCCTTGCGGGTCGTGTCCTGCGGGAGCGATTCGTGCCCGGGGATCATCGAGACGGGCGTCCCCCGCACCGGCGGCGGCGTCTCCATGCCCGGAGGCGGAGGCGCCGGGGGGGGAGGCGGAGGCGGCGGAGGAGGCGGCGGCGGAGGAGGCGGCGTGGGCTGACCCGGACGCGTGGCAGCGGTCGGCGCGTCGTCGCAGCCGACGGCCCCGAGCGAGGCGGCGGCGACGAGCGCCGTGAGTACGATCGCGTGGCGGATCATCGCGCGGCTCCTTCGCGCCAGGCGGCGGACGAGAGGTTGTTGGCGTTGCGGTACGCGTCGGAGAGGAGCACCGCGCGGACGAGGGCGCGCGTGCGGTACGAGCCCGCGACGAAGGTCTGCGTGAGCGTGCGCTTGTAGGCCTCGTCGTCGGGGCCCAGCGAGCGGCCGAGCAGCGACGAGGTGATGTTCTCCACCGCGCAGGCGCCGAAGGCGGCGTGCTGGGTGATGGCCCGGCCGGCGCCGATGGGGCCCGCGTCGGCGTTGGCGGTCGAGCCGTACGCGCTGCGAAGCATGCCCTGCGTCGTCGTCGAGAACGACGGGTCGTAGAAGGTGCGGCAGTTGCTGTTCATGGCCGCGACCGTGGTGCCCGCGCACATCGGGTTGAGCGTCGGGAAGCGCGACGGCGGCAGCCAGGTCCAGTCGTTCTCCTGGATGCGGGTGAAGTACGCGGAGAGGGGCTCCAGGGTGGTGTGGCACGACGCGCAGCCGGGGCGGCGCATCAGGTTGACCTCGGTCGAGGGCAAGAGCTCGACGTTCTCGGCCGCGAACTCCCGGCAGAGGAAGGCGTTGTAGAGCACGTGGGCGCGGGCCCGGCGCGAGCCGTACTTCACCAGGAAGGACGGCATCGTGAGGATGCCCGCCGCGTTGGGGCCGCGGTCGGCGACGCGCGACCACGTCTCGGTGTCGTGCGGGAGCAGCGACGCGGGGATGTTGTCCGGGTCGGTGAGCGGCTCGGGGCGGACGTACCCGAGGTTCATCGCGGGGCCGCTACAGCACGAGGCGGCGGCGTAGTTGCGGTAGAAGTTGGCCAGCGGGCCGTTGACGTACGTGTCGCGCGCCGTCAGCACGTCGCGGAAGTCCCGGTTGTCGAGGAAGACGCGCTCGATGAAGCGCTGCGTCTCCTGCGACCACCAGAAGAGGTTCCAGTCGTCCTGAGACTGCGTGGCGGCGTCGAGCGGCTGATCGGTGCCGAGCGGCGTCCGCGTGGGGAAGGTGAAGGCCGCCGGGTTGTTGCCGCTGTTGTTGCCCGGCATGCAGCGCTCGAGGCCGACGCCACACCCGCAGTCCGCCGTCGACTGGAAGGCCACGTTGGCCGAACACTCCACCCGCATCCCCGCGTTGGTGCGGGCGTACGTCGTCTCGGCCGGGATGTTGATGATGCGGCCGAAGGGCGGCGTGCGCGGACGCGCGCGGTTGGCGAAATAGATCGTCCCCGTGCTCGCCGTGCCCGCCTCTTCCCGGCACACCCGGATGCTCTGCGTCGGCGTGCGGTTGTCCGGCTCCATCACCAGGTTGCCGGTCGGCACGAAGTTGGGGAAGCGCGTCGCCCACGCCGCCGCGTCGAAGCGATCGCTCGGGCTCGCCGCCCGGTAGTCGCGGTAGAGCCACCAGGGCTTGACCAGCACGGTCGCCGCGTCGAGCGCCGCCTGCGACACCGCGTGGGGCGTCCCCACCAGGCGCCCCGTCGTGTCGCTCACCACGCCGGTCTCCGCGAGCGTGAGGCAGAAATCGCCGTCCGTCTCCGCGCGTGTGCGGCGCTGGCCCGACCGGTAGTAGACGTGCAGCGGCTGGCCGTTGGGGCCCGTGATCGTCTGCCGCCGCATCACGATCGACGCGGGGTTGAAATTGACCGCCGCCGACACCTCGAGGCGCAGCAGGTCCATGTACACCGAGCGCATGCGCTCGGCGTAGGCCGGGGTCGCGAGCTTCTGGTCGATCCACTGCTCGACGCTGAAGTCCGGCCGTTCGAAGGCCGCCACCTCGGCCCGCGTCGGGATGCGACCCTGCAGGTCGATCGAGAGCGCGCGGAAGTAACGGTAGTCCTGGAGCGTGCGCGTCTGCGCCCACGCCCCCGATGTCGCCGTCGCGCCCGCGATCGCGAGCGAGGCGGCGAGAAACAGTTTTCTCCTACGCACTGGTGGGTACCTCCGAAGGCTGCTGGGTGCCATCTCGACCTGCGGCCCGCCATCCGCGCGGGCCTTCAGTCCCCGGTACGGTAACACCACGCCGCGCACAATTTCGCGTGGCAAATGCGTGAAAGGTGCGTCGACCCGGGGCGACACCGTGAGGCGTCGGAGCCTCAGGGCATGACGGTGGCGGTGATCGGGTCGGGGCTGTAGCGGCGGCGCTCGCGGAAGCACTGCATCTCGGCGGGCGACACCGCGCGGCCGAGGATGAAGAGGTCGTCGATCTTGCCTTCGAGGTTGAGGCGCGCCTCGCCGGCGTTGAGGTCGGCGCCCAGGACGATCGGCGCGTCGTAGTAGTAGATGGACGTGTCTGGGGGGTAGCGGCACACGCGCGCGTCGGGCGGCCCCGGGCAGTAGGTGTCTTCGGGGAAGAGGTTGAGGTCGCGCGGAAACTCGTACGACTCGCCGTCGAAGTAGCTACGACGCGTGGCGTGGGGGCGCGTGGTGGTGTCGAGCGTCATCGCGGTGAAGTGCCAGCGGCGCGTGAAGGCCTCGCGGGTGAAGGGGCGCTTCGTCGTGATGTGGGCGTACTGGTCGATGTTGATGCAGGGGAAGACGCAGGAGTTGCCCTGGAGGAAGGAGTTGTTCGCGTCGTCGGAGCGGAAGAACAGCGCCCAGGGGTTGAAGATGGAGATGCCGTCGAGCACGGCGCCCGGGAACGGCGGCCGCGGACGCGCGGGCATGCCGTAACAGATGACCGTCTGGAAGTTGTCTTCGAACTCGTTGGCCGGCGTCTCGGTGTAGACCCACAGGCCCACCGTGAGCTGATCGGTGGCGCTGCGGAACGGGATGTTGGTGTCGCTCCGCCAGTTGACCAGGCGATCGACGCGCGTCATCGCGGGCCGCTGCGGGTCGGGGAAGGTGTCGGAGCGCTCGAAGTTGAGCGAGAACTGCCCGCGGGAGAAGCGCGCGGAGGGGTTGGCGGGCGAGAGGAGCGACGGGGGCGCCTCGCGGCTCCAGAGCTCCGGTCGGCGACGCACCTCCGCGAAGCCGCGCGTGTAGGGGTTGTCGTGGATGTACGCGTCGAAGGCCACCGCCCCCGCGGCCGGACACGTGCGGGTGCCGGTGCCCTCGTCGAAGGTCCACGCGCCGATGAGGCCGGGCGCCGTCGCGGGGACGCGATCGAACACCTCGTCGTAGCTCTGCGCGCCGGGGACGGAGGTGCCGCCGCCGTAGTTGACCGCGACGACCGTGCCCTCGGGGCGAATCTCCGGCACGCGGATCCACACCTCGCCCATCGCGCAGTTGGTGACGAAGTGAGGCACCCACTGGTTGTTCGACGTGCGGAACGACAGGCGGTCGCAGCTCACGCCCGTGGCGGTGCGGATCGCCGCGGGGAGCACCACGCGCACCTGGAAGTCACGGGTCACGCCGCGCGCGCCGGTGATGCTCACCCGCGCCTGCGAGGGCAGGCCGCAGTCACCGCGCGTCGGGCACGGGTCGGTGCGCGGGGCCACCCGCGGCGGAGTGCACGGAGGGCCGAGCGGCGGCGCATCGGGCGCCTCTCCCCCGTCGCCGCTGGGGAAGTCCCCGCCGTCGCCCCGCGGCGGCAGGACCGAGCCGCGGGTGGGGCAGCCCGCGAGGGCGAGGACGAAGAGCGGAGCGAGACATCGGGTGCGCAGGGCGATCATCGGAAGCACTCAGGGCGGGGCGCGCGGTGGGGCGCGTCGGGTGGGGACTGTCGCACGACCGGGACGGCGACCACAACGACCCGTCCGCGGGGCGCGCGGGGCGCGTTTCGGGACACTTCTCCCGGCGGCGCCTCGTGGGGTACGGTGCGCCCGAAGGAGCTGGAGAACCACGCAGATGAGCGACGAGACGAAGTCGGAGTGGCACGACCTGGGCGCGGCGGACGCGCTCGCCCAAACGCCGCTGCAGGAGGTGAAGGTCGGTCGAACCCGGCTCGCCGTGTCGTACGCCGACGGGCGCTTCGGCGTCATCTCGGGGGTGTGCAACCACGTCGGCGGTCCGCTGGGACAGGGCCGCATGGACGACCACGGGTACGTCACCTGCCCGTGGCACGTGTGGAAGTTTCACCACGTCACGGGCCTCGGCGAGCCCGGCTACGAAGAGGATCGCGTGCCGTCGTACACCACGAAGATCGAGGGCGGCCGCCTGTGGGTCGACCTCGCGAGCGCGACGGCGCGGGGGAAGAAGCCCCACGAGCCGCACCCGCTGGTGCAGATCCGTCGGCGCGGTGAGCCAGGCGGCCCGGCGGTGGACGCGCCGCGGCGGGTGCTCGGCCTCTCGACGACCAACCTCGATTCGAACAACCCTCGGCCCAGCACGTCGGAGATGCTGCTGGAGGTGGCCCTCGCCCACGCGGCGGCGAAGGGCGCGGAGACGCGGCTCATCAAGGTGCGCGACCTCAGCTTCCGCGCGTGCGAGGGCTACTATTCGAAGAGCGCGCGGGCCTGCACCTGGCCGTGCTCCATCACGCAGATGGACCCGAACGACCAGATGGACCGGGTGTACGAGGGCGTCGTGGCGTGGGCCGACGTGATCCTCGTCGCGACGCCCATTCGCTGGGGCGCGGCGAGCTCGCTCTACTTCAAGATGGCCGAGCGGATGAACTGCATCCAGAACCAGATCACCCTGTCGGACAAGGTGCTGATGCAAAACAAGGTGGCGGGCTTCATCGTCACGGGCGGCCAGGACAACATCCAAGCCGTGGTGGGTCAGATGCTCACCTTCTTCGGCGAGCTCGGGTGCGCCTTCCCGCAGTTTCCCTTCGTGGGCCACTCGCGCGGGTGGAGCGCGGAGGACATGGAGAACAACGTCGGCTACGTCGCGCGCAGCGAGGCC
This sequence comes from Polyangiales bacterium, assembly GCA_044375895.1. Classification (GTDB taxonomy): domain Bacteria; phylum Myxococcota_A; class Polyangia; order Polyangiales; genus CAISKJ01. The sequence continues at coordinate 7,077 of JBILLV010000347.1, forward strand.
CTCCGCGACGGCACGCGGGGCCTGGTCGACCGGGCCCTCTCGCTCTGCGACGCGCTGGTGGGCCACGACGCCTGCCGCGACGAGATCCCGCGCGGCGGGCGCAAGGCCCACGCGCTGGCGGCCGACCATGGGAGGCGCGAGTGAGCCGTCTCCCGCCGTCCGGGCCGCCGCGACGTCAGCGCTTCGAGAAGCCCCCGCTGCGCATCCAGACCTCCACGCTGTGGGAGTACCCCTCGCAGCACTACGGCGAGGGTATGCAGGGCGACCGCAACTACGTCGGCGCCACGCCTTCGTACATCATCTGGAACGTGCTCCAGCGCTACACCCGCGAGGGCGATCTGGTGGTCGACCCGATGTGCGGCTCGGGGACGACGCTCGACGTCGCGCGCGACCTGAAGCGCGAGGCCCGCGGCTTCGACCTCGCGCCGCACCGGGCGGACATCGAGCGGGCCGACGCGCGCAAGCTCCCTCTCGACGCGGGGGCGGCCGACCTCTACTTCGTCGACCCGCCGTACTCGGATCACATCGACTACTCCGACGACCCGGCGTGCATCGGCAAGGTGTCGGCCTTCGACCCGCGCTTCTACCAGGAGATGCGCAAGGTGTTCGAGGAGGCCAACCGGGTGCTGCGGCCGGGCGGGGTGTTCGCGCTGTACGTGTGCGACTACTTCGAGAAGAAGCGGGGCTTCGCGCCGGTGGGCTTCGGGCTCTTCTCGCTCTTCACGCTCTTCTTCGAGCCCATCGATGCTGTGGCCGTGGTGCGCCACAACAAAGACCTGGAGAAGGGCAACTACCACCTCGCCGCCGAGCGCGACAACTTCTTCCTCCGCGGCTTCAACCACCTCTTCCTCGCGCGCAAGCCGCTCGCTGTGCCGCCGAAGCGCCGCCGCTAGACCGAACGCAGCGCGTCCGCGAGCAGCGTCACCGTCTGCTCCGGCGCGTCGACGTGGACCCAGTGCCCCGCGCCCGCCACCACCGCGACGTTCACGCGGTCGTGGTGGGCCGCGGCGCGGGCGAGGCGTTCGCGGTCGGCGGCGTCGAGGGAGGTGGAGGCGCCGCCCACGATCGCGAGCACACGCGCGGGCGTCGGCGGCGCTTCGACGACGGCCCAGAGGTCGCGGGCGAAGTAGTCGTCGAGCATCGCGCGGATGGCCGTCACGTCCGTGCGGAGGCGCCACTGACCGTCACGGGCGACGACGTTCATCGCGACCCAGGCGGCGAGGTCGCGGGCGAAGCCCTTGGCGATGAGCTCCTGGGTGAAGGCGTCGCGCGAGGCGTAGGGGCCGCCCATGGCCGCGAGGGTGTCGACGACGCGCATGGTTCCTTCGGCGCCGCGGCGGTCGGGGCGGGCGCCGGGGTTGGAGTCGACCGTCACCACCAGGCGCGGGGTGGCGGGCGTGCGGGCGGCCCAGGCGAGCGCCACCTTGCCCCCGTAGCTGTGCCCGACGATGGCGTCGAAGGCGCCGAGCGCGTCGAGGTCGTCCGCGGCGGCGTCGAGCGTGTGGGGAGGTGCGAGCGGCGGCGCGTCGCCGTGGTTGCGCAGGTCGGGGAGCACGAAGCCCCAGCCCGGGGTGCGCTCGGCGACGGCGCGCATCACGGTGCGCCAGTTGGTCTTGGTGCCGAGGATGCCGTGGAGGACGAGGCACTGGCGCCCGCTCGGGTCGCCGACGCGCTGGAAGGGGAGCGTGTTCATGCGGGGAGCGGAGTGTACACGCTACCGCCCGCGCGCTTCGAGGCCGCGCAGCACCAGCGCGTGCATCGCGCGGAGCTCGTCGTCGGCCCGCGCGGCGCAGCGCTGGAAGAGCCACGGCGGCGCGAAGCTGGCGTACGCGAGGAGCACCACGGCGGCGGTGGCGTCGACGTCGGCGATGGCGAGCTCCCCCGCGGCGACGCCCTGCGCCAGCAGCGTGGCGACGAGCTGGCGCTCCTCGGCGAGGTAGCGCTGGTGGGCGCTCTTCACGCCCGCCGCCGCGCAGTGGACCATCTCCGCCCCGTGGTCGCCCTCCGCGGCCATCGCGACAAACTCCCTCGCCCGCGCGTCGAACATCGCGCGGAAGCGCTGCACGCACGTCCCGCCCGGCGCCTCCGCGGCGCTGCGCATCGCGCCGAGCACCCGCGCGTGGCGCGCCGTGGAGAGCGCCTCCACCACCGCGTCCTTCGAGGGGAACTCCAGGTACACCGACCCGATGCCGATGGACGCCTCGCGGGCGATGTCGGCGACCGTGGTCTTCGCCGGCCCGTGCTGGCGAAAGAGCCGCTCGGCGGCTTCGAGGATGATGCTTCGTCGCGCGTGGTCGCAGGCCATGGTGGGTCGCAAGGGGAGTTTCCGCGATGCCGCGGCTCCGCGCGATAGGGTATTTCACTCAGCCCTTGCAACGTGTTGGTCACCGTCCCCAACGTCCCAGGGTTCGCCGAGCGCTCACCCTGGGCTACGATCGGATCGCCCGCAAGGCCGGGCTCACGCGTCACACACCGTGGAGGTTCTTCTT
>JBILLV010000348.1:0-9480 GCA_044375895.1 Polyangiales bacterium
CTATTGGCGCGCCAACCTATCCGCCCCCCGGCTGCCCCCCCCCCCAACCCTGGGAACTCGAAGCAACGCCCGACGTGCTAACTGATGGGCATTGCCTTTAGAGAGGTGTCGAGCGATGGCGATCGTCTTCTCGTCGCGTGAGGGCGACCCCTACCGCGACCTCACCAACGACCCCTGGTGCCGCTTCGACGAGGACGGATTCACCTGGCCGGCGGTGACTGTCTACGTCCTCGCGATGCGCCACGACGACCCCGCGGTGGGTGAGCGCTTCCGCAAGCTGTGGAAGTCGCCCGCGGTCATCGAGGCCGAGCGCGCCATCGCCGACCAGCGCATCGAAGCCTGGGCCGAGCGCGAACCCGCGATCGTGCGCCACGCGGTCGAGCGGAAGTTCGAAGCGTACCTCCCGCACCGCGCGCTCCTCCTGTCGACGGGCGACGAGAGCCTCGTCTGCGAGGACGACCCCGCGCTCGGCCCGCTGCTGATGGAGGTGCGCCGCCGCGCCCGCGCCCGCGCCGACGACCCTCGCGCGGTGCAGTGCGAGCACCTCGACGCGCGCGACCTCGAACGGGCCTGCGTCCACCTGATCGACGGGCACCCGACGCCGCCGTACCACCGACGCTTCTCCGGCCGCGGGGTGGCGTATGCGCGGGTGTGCCCAGGCTGCGCGGCGATTCCGGATTTCACGGCCGTCCCGTGGCGCTGGGTGTGTGCGCGCTGCGTCACGGGCCTCGGGAGCGCGCGCGAGTCGGACGTGGGCTCACCCGAGTGTGCGTCGCGCGACGACGGCCTCCGCTTCACGCTGGAGCAACGCACGCTCCCGCTCACCGTCGACCTCCGCGCGATCGCCCCGCTGGACGACGGCCTGCGCTGGGTCGCCTTCGACCGTGAGCGCCGCGTGGTCGTCCTCGACGCCGTGAGTAGCTCCGTCACACCCGTGGTCACGCTCCCTGCGGACACGGTGGGCGAGGGGGCGGCGCTCGACCTCCACGTCGCGCCGGGCGGGGAGCTCGTCGCGATCGTCGAGCACCACGGCCTGCGCGGCTGCGTCGTCGACCTCGCCACGGGCGCCGTCACCATGGCCCTCCTGCGGGGCGACTACTGCGCGGAGGTCAGCCGCTTCCCCATCGCCTTCGTGCGCCACCACGGACGCCTCCTCCTCGCCCACGCGACCGACTGGAACCGCCTCGACCTCTCCGACCCCCGCATGGGCGCTCTGCTCACCGAGCGGACGCTCCCGGAGTACGTCCAAGGCGCGCCCCGAGACCCGCGCAACCTCGACTACTTCTACGGCGGTCTGCACGTCTCGCCCGACGGCACCCGCTGCGTGAGCGATGGCTGGGTGTGGCACCCGATCGGCGTGCCGCGCGTGTTCTCGCTCACGCGCTGGGCTGAGGAGAACGTGTGGGAGACCGAGGACGGCGCGAGCGTCCGCGGCCTCGCGGCCTACGGCGAAGAGTGGGACCTCCCGCTCTGCTGGATCGACGACCGCACCCTCGCGCGCTGGGGTGTCGACGTGTCGCACGAGAGCGACTGCCTGCCGGGCGTTGATCTCTTCGATGTCGAGACCGGCGAGCGGGTGCGCTCGATCATCGGGCCGGCGCGCGGTCTGGCCTTCGACGAGCGGCTCTATGCGTTCGAAGCGGGCCGCGGACTCACCGCGTGGGATGTCACCACCGGCGAGCGCACGCTCTGTGTCCCCGACTTCGTCCCCGACGGCTACCACCGCGCGGCGCGCTGCTTCTGGCGCCTCACGGCCGACGGTGTGCTCACGCTCGGGCGGGTGTCGGAGGCGGGCTCCTGAGGGTGGTCAGGCATCCGGCGCCTGAACCGGCCGATTCGGGGAGGCGGCGGCCCCGCGCACTTTCCTGACGCGCCCGCGCGGCCCCCTGGACTACGATCCGCGCCATGCCCGTCGACATCGTGCTCATCGAGCCCTGCTTCCCCGCCAACCAGCGCGAGTTCGCGCGCGCCCTGCACGCCGTCGGCGCCCGCGTCACCGGCATCGGCGAGCGCCCGAAGGAGGCCCTCGACGACGACCTCCGCCAGTGGCTCACCCACTACGAACAGATCGGCAACGTCACCGACGCCAACCAGCTCGAGGCCGCCGTCCGTCGTGTGCAGCGCCACGTCACCGTCGACCGCCTGGAGGCCGTCGTCGAGGCCCACGTCACCGCCGCCGCCGCCGTCCGCGAGCGCTGCGGCATCCCCGGCACCAGCGTCCACACCACCTTCCTCTGCCGCGACAAGCCCTCGATGAAGGAGGCCCTGCGCAAGGCCGGCATCCCCTGCGCCCAGTCCATCGGGAGCGACAGCAGGGAGGAGATCCGCGAGTTTGCCAACCGCGTGGGCTACCCCCTCATCGTCAAGCCGCGCGACGCCGCCGGGGCCTCGGGCACGTCGAAGGTCCACGACGACGCCGAGCTCCAGCGGGCCCTCGACGCGTCGGGCGTCGGGCGCGGCGCCTCGGTGGCGGTGGAGGAGTTCATCGAGGGGCACGAGGGCTTCTACGACACGCTCACCATCGACGGCGAGGTGGCCCACGACTTCGCCTCGCACTACTACCCCGGCGTCCTAGAGGCCATGCGCACCCGCTGGATCTCGCCGCAGTTCATCGCCACCAACCGCCTCGACTCGGCGCCGGGCTACGAGGAGATCAAGCAGCTCGGGCGCAAGGTGATCGCGGCCCTCGGCATCGGCACGTCGGCGACGCACATGGAGTGGTTCTTCGGGCCGAAGGGGCTGAAGTTCAGCGAGATCGGGTGCCGTCCGCCGGGCGTGCGCGCGTGGGACCTCTACGCCACCGGCAACGAGATCGACATCTACCGCGAGTGGGCCATGGCGGTGGTCTACGGCCGCACCTCGCAGCGCCTCTCGCGCCGCTACGCCGCGGGCGTGGTCGCGCTCCGCCCCGACCGCGACGGCCACGTCTCCCACTACGACGGCGTCGACGCGCTCCGCCAGCGCTACGGCGAGTGGCTCATCGACTGGCACCTGCCCACGCCGGGCACGCCCACGCAGCCGGTCGCCGCGGGCTACATGGCCAACGCCTGGATTCGCATGAAGCACCCCGACTACGACACCCTCCGCGGGATGCTCGATTTTGTCGGCCAGACCGTGAAGCTCCGCGCGCGCTGAGCGCCGTCCCGCGCCCGGTGACCTCCCCCGCAGCGAAGCCCACCGCCCGCCCTCGCCTCGCCTTCATCGACGCGCTCCGCGGACTCGCGGCGGTGTCGGTGATGCTCTACCATTTCTGCACGGGAGGCCTCTCGCTCCCGGCCCTGCGCGACGGCCTCCCCGAGCTCGTCGTGGGGGCTCTCGGGCACGGGTGGCTCGGCGTCCAGACCTTCTTCGTGCTCTCGGGCTTCGTGATCGCGTACGCCATCGGCGACCGCCCCGTCACCCCGCGCGGCGCGGCCCTCTTCGCCCTCCGCCGTCAGGTGCGCCTCGACCCGCCCTACTGGGCCTCCATCGTGTTCGCCGCGGGGCACGCGTGGCGCCGCAAGCTCCTCTGGGGCGGCGACCGCACCGCGCCGAGCGCGACCGACATCCTCGCCAATGTGCTCTACCTCCAGGAGATTCTCCAGGTGCGCGCCGTCCAGGCCGTGTACTGGACGCTCTGCATCGAGGTGCAGCTCTACCTCACCTTCGCCGTGATGCTGGCCGCGCTCGACCGCCACGCGCGCGCCGCCGCCACCGTCGCGCCGCGCGTGCTCACCGCGTGGGTGGTGTTCGTCACCGGCGCGTGGTCGCTCGACGCCGCCCTCCTCTGGCGCGCCCGCACGGCGTGGGTCATCACGCACTGGTACCTCTTCGCGATGGGGGTGTGCACCTGGTACGCGCTGGCCGGGCACCTGCCCCGCGGGGCGCTCCTCGCGGGGCTCCTCGGGGCCTCCATCGCGTCCTTTCAGTTCGACCGCATCGAGCCCGCCGTCGGCGCCGCGGTGGCCGCGGTGGTGTACCTCGTGGGGCGCCGCGACGCGCTCGCGACGCTGCTCTCGGGGCGCGTGTGGCAGTGGCTCGGGCGCCTCTCGTACAGCGTGTACCTCGTCCACACGGTGGCCGGCGCCATCAGCCGCGGCATGCTCCGTCGACCGTGGCTGGAGCGCTCGGTGGGCGGCGTCGCGGTGATCGTGGTGTGCGCGATGTCGCTGAGCTTCGCGCTCGCGTGGCTGCTGCACGTCACCGTCGAGCGCCGCGCCATCGCCTGGGCGGCGCGCATTCGCTGGCAGGACACACCTGACACGAAGGGTGACGACGCCGCGGGGCCTGTGGTAGTGGCACCGCCGCCATGAAGGAAGACGCGACGCGGCAGTACTACGATGAGTTCAGCCACTGGTACGAGCGCGAGCGGGGCCGCGGGTACCACGCGCTCATCGACGACCTCGAGGTGCGCGTCGCCGAGCAGTACGCCCGCGGGGGCAAGGCGCTGGAGGTGGGCTGCGGCACCGGGCTCATCCTCGAGCGCATCGCCCGCGTGGCCGAGCGCGCCGTCGGGATCGACCTGTCCGCGGGGATGCTCCAGCAGGCGAAGGCCCGCGGCCTCGACGTGATGCAGGGCCTCGCGACGGCGCTCCCCTTCGCCGACGACAGCTTCGACGTGACGTACTCGTTCAAGGTGCTCGCTCACGTGCCCGAGATCGAGAAGGCCCTCGCGGAGATGGCGCGCGTGACGCGGCCCGGTGGCGTGGTGCTCGCGGAGTTCTACAACCCCTGGAGCATCCGGTACCTCGCGAAGCGCTTCGGCCCGGCCCGCGCCATCTCGCAGAACACCACCGAGGCGGCGGTGTACACCCGCTTCGACTCGCCCGAGCGCATCAAGCAGATCCTCCCGCCCACCGTGCGGCTGGAGGGCTTCCGCGGCGTCCGCGTGCTCACCCCCACGGCCCGCTTCGTGTCACTCCCCATCCTCGGCCCCGCCCTGCAGGCCGCCGAGCACGCCCTCCTCGACTCGCCCGCCGCGACTTTCGGGGGCTTTCTCATCGCCGTCGCGCGACGTCACTGACGCGCCGTCGCCGCGGGGTGACAGATTTTGTCCGTTACGGAAGCCAGCGCACGTTCGGTACACTCGCGGTACTGACATGGGCTCCTCCGCACGCATCCTCGTGGTCGACGACGAGGCCTCGCTCCGCCAGATGATGGATGTGCTCCTGCGCCGCGCGGGGCACGAGGTGGCGCTCGCGTCGGGGGTGGAGGAGGCGACCGAGATCCTCCGCGCGTCGCCGGCGCCCTACGACCTCGTCGTCACCGACCTGATGATGGCCGACGGCACCGGCCTCGACGTGCTCACCGCCGCGCAGAACGTCTCCGCGCACACGCAGGTGCTCGTGGTCACCGCGCACGGCTCGGTGGAGACGGCGGTGGAGGCGATGAGCCTCGGGGCCTTCGGCTACCTGGAGAAGCCGCTCAGCGTCGCGACGGCGCGCGCGTGGGTCGAGAAGGCGCTCGAGAAGCGCGAGATCCTCCGCGCCAACCAGACGCTGCGGATGATCGCGAAGGCGGTGCAGCCCGACCCCGACGGCGGCTCGCTCATCGGTCGGAGCCCGGCGTTTCAGTCGGCGATGGAGCTCGCCCGACGCATCGCACCGTCGCGGGCGAGCGCGCTCATCACGGGGCAGACGGGCACCGGCAAGGAGCTCTTCGCCCGCGCCATCCACCGCTGGAGCGACCGCAAGGACAAGCCCTTCCTCGTCATCAACTGCGGCGCCATCCCCGAGAACCTCATGGAGTCCGAGCTCTTCGGCCACGAGAAGGGGGCCTTCACGGGCGCCCACGCGCGCCACGAGGGGGTGTTCCGCCGCGCCGACGGGGGGACGCTGTTCCTCGATGAGGTGGGCGAGCTGCCGCTGCAGCTCCAGGTGAAGCTCCTGCGCGCGCTCCAGGAGCGCAAGGTGCGCAGCGTCGGCGGCCTCCAGGAGCTGCCCGTCGACGTGCGCATCGTCGCCGCCACCAACCGCGACCTCGCGGCGATGGTGAAGGAGAAGGGCTTCCGCGAGGACCTCTACTACCGCCTCAACGTGCTGCGCATCCACCTGCCGTCGCTCGCCGAGCGCCGCGAAGACCTCGAGACCCTCGTCGAGCACTTTCGCCTCCGCTTCACCGACGAGCAGGGCAAGCCCAACCTGTCCTTCTCGCCCGAGGCGATGCGCGTGATGCTCCGCTACGCCTGGCCCGGCAACGTGCGCGAGCTCGAGAACGCCGTCGAGCGCGCCGTCACCCTCGCGCAGACCGTCATCCACGTCGAAGACCTGCCCCCCGAGCTCGTCGGCGAGCCCGGCCGCGCCGCCAGCAGCGAGCCGCTCGTGCTCCCGGCCGACGGCATCGACATGGAGGCCACGCTGGAGCGCATCGAGCGGAGCCTCATCCGCCAGGCGCTGGAGCGGGCCAACGGTGTCCGGACGCAGGCCGCCAAGGTGCTCGGGCTGTCGTTCCGCTCGCTCCGCTACCGCCTGCAAAAGCTCGGGATGGCGCAGGGCGAGCCCGAGGAGGGCGGCGACGCGTGACGGCCCCCTTCTCCATTCGCCGCGCATCTGGCACCCTCGACGCTCACCGTCACCCCACCGTCCGCTGGAGGTCAACGATGTCCCTCGCTCGACGCAGCTCCTTCCGCGCCTCCCCGGGCATGACGCTCGTCGAGCTCATGATCGTCGTGGTCATCATGGGCATCCTCGCGGCCGTGGCCTACACGGGGTACGGCGTGTACATCCGCCGGAGCCGCTCGCAGGAGGCCCGCGCGATGCTGCTCACCATCGCCTCGCGGGAGGACGCCTACCGCGCCGAGTTCGCCCAGTACTGCGCGGCCGGTCGCACGAGCGGGGCGCCCCCCACCACGCTCGGCGTCGGCTCGTCGTGGCCCGCGACGGCGCCGGGCCCCACCACCGCGGACTTCCTCACCAGCGCGCCGATCGAGTGGCAGCAGCTCGGCTTCCGCCCCAGCGGCGGCGTGCGCTACCGCTACGCCGTCATCACGGGCGTCCCCACCACGGCGCCCCCGGGCGAAGCAGGCTGGGCGGGCTCGCCCAACCAGGACATCTGGTACATCGCGGAGGCCTACGGCAACCTCGACGGCGACTCGGTGCTCTCCACGTACCGGGTGTTCTCGGGCAACGGCAACCGCCTCACCATCACCAACGAGACGGAGTGAGCGCGCGGGCCTCCTCCCTCGCCTCCACGTTCGCGGCGCTGGCGCTGGTCGTCGGCTCGTCGGCGGGGGCCTACGCGCTGCGGGGTCGGCTCAACCGCCGCTACGACGCCGCCCGCCGCACGCTCGACGACGCCAACATCCCCACGCCCGTCGTCGCCCGCATCATCTCGCTCGGCCACACCGAGTGGATGACCGACGTGCTCTGGGTCAACGCGACGCTCTACTACGGCGAGACGCTCGTCGCGCACCTGCCCGCTCGCTACGTGGCCCGGTACACCGACACCATGATCGCGCTCGACCCGGCCTTCCGGCGCTCGTACGCGTGGGGCGCGCAGTCGCTCACGCTGCGCACGGTGACGGCCACCCGCGACGACATCGAGCAGGCGGGCACCTTCCTCCGGCGCGGCATCGAGCGCTTCCCCTCCGACCCTGAGCTTCACCTCCAGTACGGCTTCAACCGCGCGTTCGACACGACGCCGTACGTGCGTCGCCAGTCGCCCGAGTGGCGGGCGCTCCGCGCGCTCGGGGGCGAGCATTTGCGCTTCGCCGCGACCGCCGCCCACGGCCCCCCGTGGCTCCCGCTCACGGCGTCAGGCCTCCTGCGCGCGGCGGGGCGTGAGCGCGACTCGATCCTCGTCCTCACCGACGGGATCCTCCACACGGTGGACCCCTCCGCGGTCTCGCTCATCGAGGGGCGGCTCTTCGAACTCCTGCGCGATCGCGACGACGACCCGCTCTTCGCCGCGGTGCTCGAGGTGGTGCGGGCCCGCCGCGAGTCGCACGCGTGGATGAGCCCGACGCTCCACCTCTTCGTCGGCGACGCGGGCTTCACCCGCCCGCGGCGCTGACGCTCACACCAGCATCTCGTCGCCGAGGCCGCGCTCGATGAGCCACGCGTCGAGCGCCTCGACCTCGTGCGTCCTGCAGTACACCGCGAAGCCCACGCGGTCGCGCACGAGCCGCTCGGCCACCCACACCGGCACGCCCGCCACCTCGGCGCGCCCGACGTGCATCGCGACGCGGGGGAAGGGCTGCTCCAGCTCGATGGGCGGCTTCGCGGTGAGGAGCACCCGCGCGAGCTCCGACCACAGCCCCTTGAGCACGCCCGCCACGAGGTAGCGCATCGCGCTGACGGCGTAGGGCTCCAGGTCGGGCGCCTCGGCCGCGCCGGTGGGGGCCCGCAGCACCACGAGCGGGGGGTCGTCCTCCATGCGGCCGCGGGCGCGCGACATGAGCACCAGCTCGTCGTCGTCGAAGGCGATCACCTCGTGGTCGGCCTCCACGCGCGCCCGGAGCTCTTCGTAGCGCTGGTCGCGCTGACACCACTCGGCGAGCGTGCCGAGGGCCGTCGCGCGGGTGTCGGGGTCGTCGGGCGGCGCGTACCCTTGCGACAGGGCGCTGTACCCGTAGAGGTCCCAATACCAGCGCAGCGCGAGCGGGAGGTGCGCGGGGACGGCCACGGCGCGTCGGCTCGCGCGGTACGGCGGACAGGCGAGCTCCACCTCATCGCGGAGGCGGAGGAGCTCAGCGCGGAGCGCATCATCGAGGGGGCCAGGCGGTCTGGATGACACCGCGCGGGAGGATGCACCAGAACAACGCACCGCGCGACTTCCCTGCGCGCCGGTGGCGGGTGCCGCGGGGATTCCGTCCGTGCTACTTCCCACCGCGTCGGGGGTGGGCATACACTCCCCACCGGATCTTCGTTCCATGCGTGCGCGAACCCTCGGATGGTCGGTGCTGGTCTTCGCTCTGCTGTCGGGTGCGCTCGGCGCCGGACAGACGCGGCGACGTCACCGCCAGCGCCACCGGGGCGCCGACACCGCCGCGACCACCGCCAGCCGTCGTCGCTCCCAGACGCCCCCCGCGGCGGCCGTGACGACGCCCCCGACCGCCGTGGCCGCGACGACCCCTCCGCCGGCGCCCTCGACGCCCCCGCCAGCGCTCCCCGCGACGCCACCCGTGGTCGCGGACATGGTGTTCGCCCCGACGCCGCCCATCGCGTCCAACGGCGCCCTCGTGGCCCCGCTCGTGCCCCCGGCGGAGCACGACGCTCGCCCCGTGGTGGCGCCGCCCGGCACCGTGCCCGACAACCCCTATCGGGCCGGACGGGCGGAGGGGCGGCGCTTCGGCGCGGTCTCCGAGGAGGAGATCCTGACGGCGCTGCGCAACGGCCCCGTCGGCGGTCGCCTCCGCAACTACGGCAACACATCGGTGAACATCCGGGTCGACTTCCCGGGGGCCATCGACGGCTCGTTCAAGCCCTCCGAGCGGCTCCATGAAGACCACTGGCGCGGCGAGATCGCGGCCTTCCGGCTCAACCAGCTCCTCGGGATGGAGCG
>JBILLV010000537.1:0-4462 GCA_044375895.1 Polyangiales bacterium
TCAGTCCAACCCCATGAGCGTCTCTTCGAGCGCGGCGCGGTCGGTGATCTCCAAGGCGAGGCTGGCCCGCACGCGGCGCACGAAGTCCGCCCGCTGCGAGAGTTCGTCACGCGCCGCCGCGGTGATGGTCAACATCCCCACCTGGAGCGACCCGTGGAGCGCGGCGGGGTCCGCGCGCGCGAGCAGCGCGTCGACGTCCGCGAAGCGCCCGGCGAGGAGGCGATCGTCGACGAAGAGGAAGAGCCGATCGAGGGCCTTGTCCACCCGACCTCCCTTCGCGACGCGGTCGATGTCGGCGAGGAGGTTCTCCTGGGCGCGAGCCTCCCCCTGGTGGAGCCCCTCGCGAATCTCCGACGCGGTGTTGGCGACGTCGCGCACCTCGACGAAGGCCCAGCGCCCGAAGCGCTTCGTGTGGTTGACGGCGGGCACCCAGACGTCGCGCGCGGTGGCGACCTTCACCACCTTGTCGGGGCGCTTCTGCCCGGTGACCTCGACGAGCACGTGCAGCAGGTCGTCGAGGCCGCCGCCGTCGTCGAACTTCACGACGAAGTCGGGGAGGTAGCGCCGCTCCACGCCGTCGACGACGTAGGGGATCGTGAGCCCGAGGTGGTCGTTCTTCACGTAGGCGCGGACTTCGTCCATGCCCTCGATGGCCTGGGCGGCCTTCTGCTCCCAGGCTTCGGTGTCAGCGACGACGTGGGTGACGGCGCACTTCGCGGGGTCGGTGCTGTAGCGGGGACGGGTGGTGACGAAGTCGACGGCGTCGGTGCTCCCGCGCTCGGGCGACGCGAGGAGGGGGAGCACCTCCGTGGGGCCGTGCGTGTCGCCGTGCGCGGTGACGATGGCGTGGTAGACGCGCTCGGCGGCGCGCCGGGCGTATCCACCGACGGTGAGCATGCCGAGGCAGGTGCCATCCTTCATGTGCGGGCGGACGCAGACGGCGACCCAGCGGCGCACGATGTCGACGAGCTGCGGGAAGAGCCACACCTTCTTGATGGGGTCACCGGCCTCGTCGTCGGCGTCGCGCTCGACCACGAAGTACCGCTGGAGGAGCGCGTCGGCGACCGTGTACACCACCGTCTGCTCGCGCAGCGCGCGGAGGCGTTCGAGCTCGTGGATGCGCCCGTCGCCCATGAGCGTGGCGACCTCCGTCTGACTGGCGAAGTCCTGGGTGGTGAGGACGAGGCGCGACTCCTCGGTGAAGCGGGCGCCGAGGCGCTCGTCGGGCATGCGGTGGCGATACCCGGCGACGCGGGGGAAGGTGACGCGGAGCGCGGGGTTCGCGGCGACGCGGGCGGGGTCGTTCTTCACGTCGTACCACTCCGTGGGCGCCTTGCGTTCGGCCCCGATGGGCGCGCAGGGGACAAACTGGAACGGCACCCCGTACACGTCCACCTTCTCGGGGCGGTAGTGGTCTTCGGAGTCGAGGGTGAAATCCATGCGACGAAGCCCGCGGCCCACCACCTGCTCGCAGAGGAGCTGCGAGCTGAACGCGCGGAGGCCGAAGACGTGGGTGACGGTGTTGGCGTCCCAGCCCTCGGTGAGCATGGAGACGGACACCACGCAGCGCACCTGCTCGCCGAGCCTCCCCTTGCGGCCGACGGTGTTGAGCACCTCGCGGAGGAGGTCGGCCTCGGTGATCTTCTCTGCGGCGGCGGCCCCGTGGCGGCGGCGGTACTCGCGGGTGAAGGCGTCGATCTCGCCCTTCGCGGCGTCGAGGAAGTCCTTGGAGAGGGCCTCCCCCGACTCGAGCTGCTCGGAGTCGACGAGGATGGCGTTGGGCCGAGCGAGGGCCGCCCCGCGTTCGTCGACGTTGGAGAAGACGGGGAACTTGCCGGGCATCCAGACGCCGTCGGCGCGTCGATACCCCGCGAGGAAGTCGTAGAGCAGCTTGGAGTGCTTCGTGGTCTGGCACACCACGATGAACACTGGCGGCGCGATGAAGCCATCGGCCTTCGCGGCGGCCGTGCGCCACGCCTCGAAGGCGGTGCTGTACACCCCGACGAGACGCTCCAGCGCGAACTCGACCTCCGGGGGGAGCTGAGGCCGCCCGGTCCCAGCCTCGTAGAGGGCGTTGGACTTCCACCACTCGCGCGTCACCTCCCAGAGCGCCCGGTCGTCGGGGGTGTCGCTCGACACACGGTCATCGTCGACGGGGACGGCGGGCACCTTCACGATGCCGGCCTCAATGGCCTCGACGAGGGGGAAGTCGGAGACCACCCAGGGGAAGAGCGTCCCCTCCGCGTGTCCCGATCCGCGGAGGTACTGCGGCGTCGCGGAGAAGTCGTAGATCGCGGTCACCGTGCGGTGCTCGGCGAAGGCCCGCAGCCCGCGGAACCACAGCCCGGCCTTCTCGTTGTCGCGCTTCGCGTCGCGCTTGTCGTCGGCGGTGAGGCCCTCGGTGGCGTCCTTCTGCTCGGGGGGCGGCGGGCGGTAGCAGTGGTGGGCCTCGTCGTTGAGCACGACGACGCCGCCCTTGTCGTCGAAGGATCGGCTCACGCGGGCCACCATCTGGGCCAGCGACTCTTCGAAGGGAGACTCGACGCCGTCGTCCAGGAGGAGGGTCTTCGCGGCCTTGGAGACCTCCGTGTGCGTGCGGGTGCGAAGGCCGTGGTAGTTGACGATCTCGACGCGCGCGTCGCGGAGCTCGCCCATGAGCTCTTCGGGGACGAGGTCGAAGCGCTGGTAGAGGTTGTCAGGGGACTCGGGGCGGAGCACCTGGAGCCGGTCGCGGATGGTGATGCCAGGCGCGACGACGAGGAAGTTGCGGGCGAAGTGCTTGCGTTCGGCGTCGGTGGCGGCGGCGTGGTTGAGGGTCATCCACGCGATGACCAGGGCCATGACAGCGGTCTTGCCGGTGCCGGTGGCCATACGGACGGCGAGGCGCAGGAGCCCGTCGTTGAAGCGCTTGCTGTCGTCGAGAATGCCCGCGAGGAGGGCGCGCTCGGAGGAGCCGCCGCGCTGCGCGACCGCGTGGAGGAAGATCAGCGTCTCGATGGCCTCGCGCTGCGCGAAGAAGAGCCGCCGCTGGGGGTCGCGCTGGGGGCTGAACCAATGCTCCAGCAGCATGCGCGTGCGGGGCGAGATGGGGAGCGTGGAGCGATACCCGCTGTCGCGCCAGACGCGGACACGGTCGCGGAGGGTGTTGATGTGTTTGGCCTCCTGGCGCTCCTCGCGGAGCCCGAGGTCGAGGCCGGGGAGCGTCGCGACGGCGGCCCCCTTCTTCTTCCGCGGCGGCGGGATCGGGATGAGGAACGAGCTCGGGCGACGACCGGGGAGGGTCTTGTCGGTGATGCCGTCGTCGTTGATGCGGAAGTGCCGCGCGGGTTCGAGGAAGGGCGAGTTGAGGATCGGGTTCTGGATCGTCGTCCGCACGCTACGCCACCGTGGGCGGAGTCGTACCGCAGGGGGTGACCGCGCGGGAAGGGGGAACGTCGCGGCGCCCACGCTCCCCGTCCTCGCTCCGCGGTGTGCGCTCGGGTACACTCTCCGCCCATGAGCGACCTCTCCGCCGTGCTGGCCGCCGCGCTCCGTCTGCCCGCCGAGGCGCGGGCGGCCGTCGCCGCCGAACTCCTGGAGAGCCTCGAAGGGCCACGCGAGGGCGACGCGGACATCGAGAGGCTATGGGCCGACGAGACCGCGCGACGGCTCGCCGAGGTCGACGCCGGGGCCGTGACGACGGTGCCGTGGTCCGAGGCGCGCTGGCGGATTGCGGCGGCCGCGGGTGGGCGCCGTGAGACCCCTTGAGTTTCACCCGAGGCGCTCGCGGAGGCCGAGGCGGCGGCGGCCCGCTACGCCGAGCGCGACCCGCGGGTCGCGGTGCGCTTCGCGGAGGAGCTCGAAGCCGCGCTCGGGCGGATCGTGGAGGCTCCGAGGCGATGGCCTCTCCACCTCCATGGCACCCGACGGATCCCGGTGCTGCGGTTTCCCCACCTCGTCCTCTACCGTGAGGAGTCGACGCGCATCCTGGTGGTGGCCGTCGCGAACGGACGGCGCCGCCCCGGCTACTGGAAGGCCCGCTGAGCGTTCGCAAGGGAGGGCGGCGTGGCCGGCGACCAGCGCCAGGTGGATTGTCTCGGCGGCGCGGCGGCGGAGGAAAGCCTCGTGCCGCAGGTGCAGATCTACTGCGCGGAGAAGAAGGACGGGCGTAGTCGCGGGCGTAGGGGCGGGGCGCCGGCCTCACTCATCGACATAGACGATGTGCTCGGCGGGCGAGAGCCGATGCGCCTTCACGGCGCGGTCGGCGAGTCGCCGGAGGTCGTCGTCGCGTCCCCCGATCGCCGCGAGGCGGTCGTCCGCCCACGCGTCCTGCCGCAAGGGAGGCGCGTCTTCGAAGCACGAGGACACGTCGAGCCGCTGGTCGCGGTTCCACCCGAACACGTTGGCGACGACGTTGAGCGCCGCGGTACGCGACAGCCCGAAGTGCTCCGCCACCGCGTCCACCGTCGCCCGCGACCGCGGC
>JBILLV010000506.1:0-5006 GCA_044375895.1 Polyangiales bacterium
GGGTCTCGGAGGTGCGCGCGGACCCCGTCGGGCGGCGCGAGGAGGTACGCCGCGAAGGAACCCGCGCGCTGCTCGCGCAGGCGAAACGTCGTCGCGGGGTTGTTCCTGCGCACCCCGCGCCGGTGCGGGGAGGCCCGTTCGCCGCTGGGGCTGAAGGCCAGCATGCCGTTGTGGCGCGCCCCCATGAAGGCGCCGTCGAAGAGCACATGGCAGAGCTCGTGCGCGAGCGTC
Organism: Polyangiales bacterium; assembly: GCA_044375895.1. Taxonomy (GTDB): domain Bacteria; phylum Myxococcota_A; class Polyangia; order Polyangiales; genus CAISKJ01. The sequence goes on from JBILLV010000506.1 coordinate 232, forward strand.
ATTCGCATGCCGCAGACGTGCTGGTGGCCGTGCAGTCCGACGAGGATGCCGCGCGCATCGCCGCAGGCGTACGAGGCGCCTTCGACCTGCGACCAGAGCGTTCGGGACCCATGGAGCTCGATCTGGAGCCGATCGCGCACGAGCCCCACGACGCTCGCAATGGGTGCGTCGCCGAGCTCGAGCGCATCGCGAACCGCGACGGCCAGCGCGTCGGCGCCGTTGGGCGCGACGGCCCTCGGCGGCGTCGGACGGGCGAGCACGGCGAGCGCAGGCGGGAGCGATGGCGCCGCGTCGCCGAGCGCCTCGCGAAGCCACGCCTTGCGACGCAGGCGTCGCACGAAGCGCCCCAGGTCGTGCTGGAGCCCCTGGTGAGCGGCTTCGTCGAAGGCAGCCGCATGGAGCGGGTCGACCACGGTCTTCAGGAGCGCGGTGGTGGCGCGGCCCTCCGGCCCGTCGAAGATCAACTCATGGGGTTCGATCCCCAGCACCAGCGACGCCGCGCGCACGACTGTATCGCGCGCTTCGCCGTCCCCATTCCTCGCGCGCTGCAGCGCATCGTCGGACACGTCGAGGAGGGTGGCGAAGAGCGCGTCTCGCCCCACGAGTCCGAGCTCCGTCTGCGCGGCGCAGATCGGGTCTCGAACGAGCATGATGAGGTTCTACGCGAGGAAGAGACGCGGGGGCAATACAGCCGACGCCACGGGCAACGTGGGCGCAGTCGTATCCCCGGCGCAGGTACTGGGGCACCCACTCCCACGCACGCTGCAGGTCAGTGCCGGATCGCGGGCCAGCGGGAGAAGTCGTCGCGCCACGCGCTGAAGTCCACGCCGGAGCAGGTCACCGTCTTCGCGTCGACGACGAGGGTGAGGACAAGCCCGCCGGCCTTCGTCGCCGTCCCGACACCTTTCGTCATGTGGAGCGCCCAGAGGTCGCCGCGCGGTACGACGACGAAGTCGCGCCAGCGCTGGTCGACCCGCAGGATGAACACGTAGGTGACGTCGGGGGTGTGCTTCAGGCTCAGCTGGCGCAGGGGGACGACCACCTGCGCGGCGTAGGTCGGGGCGAGCCTGCGGCGCTTGCCAACGGCGGACTTCACCTGGATCCGCGAGAGGCTGCCATCGGCATCCTGCACCACGAAGAGGTCGTCGCCGCGGTCGACCTCCGGCACCGCGACGTTGTACCCGCGGAACAGGAACTCCGACATCACGGCGGCTTGACCGGCGCCGCCAGTGTAGAGGTTCTGCATCCGCGACACGTCAGCGGACCTCGGTGATCTCGTCGGTCTGCGGGCTCCAGAGGAGGACGGGCCCGAGCTGACGCAGGCGGTCGAGGCTCACGCCGGTGAGCAGCGCGAGCACCTGCGGCCAGAGCGGGCCGTGCACCTGCGCGAAGTCGCCCTTCGTGGCGTACCCCACGTACACGGTCGGCGCCGACGCGACCCCGGGGAAGGCCTCACGCACGCGGAGGGCGGTGCGCGGGTGGAGGCTGTAGGTCACACCCTCGTGCTCGAAGGCCACCGTGACGACGACGTTGGTGGCGGCGTCGGGTTGGTGAAACCCCTGCTTCTGCTTCCGGGCGGTACTCATGGTGACGTTCTACGCGACGACGGGGGGCAGGGACAACACCCCTACACCTCGTCCGCCCCCCCTACGCCACCGTCCAGCGCACCGTGAACACCTCGTCGCGCGCCTCGGTGCGCGCGCTCGCCTGCGCCTCCAGCGTCTTGATGTACGCGTCGTGCTCGCCGCGGTAGCGCTTGAGCTCGTCGTAGAGCTTGCGCTGCTTCTCGTCGCGGCGGTCTTCCACGGCGCGGATCTTCTTCTGCGCGTCGACCTTCTCCGCCAGCGTCTTGGCGGCCTTGCTGGCCTTGCGGAGCGCGGTCACGTCCTTGTCGAGGGCCTTGATCTCCGCCTCCAGCCCGAGTCGGATGTCCTCGATGCGCGTGTCGAGCTTGAGCTCCTCCTCGTTGAGGTACTGGCGCTCGCGCGACGCGGTGAGCTCGCGCTGCGCCGCACGGAGCCGCTCGATCTCCGCGGCGAGGCCCGCGCCGCCGTCGCCGCTCGCGGGCTCGCGCCTCGCGACGGGGAGCGAGAGGAGCCGTCGCGCGACGTCGTCGGAGAGGGCGGCGCCGTCGTCGGTGACGGCGGCGAGGAGGAGGGTGGACTCCGTGCGCTCCAGCGACTCGGTGGCGAAGCGCTCGACGCGGAGCCAGCCCGAACGCTGGCGGTAGGGTGCGAGGGCGGAGGCGCGCGCGTCCCACGCGAGCGTGAGGTGGGCGGTGGGCGTCGGCCGCGCGAGGGCGCCGTCCACGATGGCCTTCGCGAAGGGGTGTTCGGAGCGGAGAAACTCCTCGCCGTTCTCGTCGGCGACGGGCCAGCGGAGGGAGAAGCGGCGCACGGTGCCGTCGCCTTCGTTGAGCTGGAAGCGGGGCTCTTGCGGGTGAAAGGTGGCGGCGGCGCCGAGCTCATGGCGGCACAGGTCGAGGAGCCAGCGCTCGCGCTCGGCGAGGGTCTCCTTGGCCCGGTCGCGGTGCACCTTGAGCTTCTCGTGAACCTCCTCGTCGAGGTGGTCGAGCACCTTCTGCCGGGTGTCGGCCATGGCCGCGCGGATCTGGTCGTCGACCCGGGCCTGCAGCGCGTCGAAGCCGGCGACGATCTCCTCGCGCGTGCGGCAGCGCTCGTAGAGCTCGGCGATCAGGCGCTCGACGTCGATGCCGCTCTCGATGGTGCCGAGGATGTCGTCCGAGGCCCCGAAGACGCCCTCGAAGAGCTTGAACTTCTGATCGAGGAGCTGATAGACGCGCTGGTCGGCCTCGTTCTTCTCGTTGACGAAGTTGACCACGGTGACGTCGTGGAGCTGCCCGTAGCGGTGGCAGCGGCCGATGCGCTGCTCGACGCGCTGGGGGTTCCAGGGGAGGTCGTAGTTGACGACGATGGAGCAGAACTGGAGGTTGACGCCCTCCGCCGCGCTCTCGGTCGCGATGAGGAGCTCGACCTCGTCGCCCGCGAAGGCTTCGACGATCGCAGCCTTCATGTCGGCGGTGCGCGAGCCCGAGGAGACGTCCCGCCAGCGCGCGGCGTTCTTCTTCTTCCAGGCCTCGTAGATGCGCTTCGAGGTGGCGTCGGTGTTGGTGCCGTTCATCACCACGATCTTCTTGTCGTAGCCGTGGGCCGAGAGCCACTCGACGAGGTACTCCTGGGTCTTCACCGACTCCGTGAAGATCACGGCCTTGCGCTTCGCGCCGAGCTTCGCGACCTTCTCGAAGGCCCCCGCGAGCCCCTTGTGGAGGCTGGTGGTCTTCTGGTCTTCGGCGATGGAGGCCGCGAGCGTGATGTACCCCTTGAGCTCCTTCAGCTCCTTGGGGACGTCGTCGTCGGCGCCACCGAAGGCGCTCTTCGTCCCCTCCCCCTCGTCGCTGTCGCCCCACTCCTCCGCGGTCTCGGGGAGGTGCTCGTAGTCCGCGAGGGCCTCCGTCGCGGCGTCGTCCACCGCGTCGGGCCGCATCGCCTGAAGCCGCGCCACGAAGCGCCCCAGCGTCGCCTCGATGGCCCGCGACGACGACGCCAGCAGCTTGCGGAGCACCATGGTGATGAGCTTGCGCTGCCGCGTCGGGAGGGCGACGAGCACCTCGCGCTGGAGGTACTCGCTCACCTTGTCGTAGAGGGCCTGCTCGGCCTCCGAGGGGGTGAAGTGGAGCGTGAGGGCCTCGCGCTTCGTGAAGCGGATGTACTCCAGCACCTGGCGCCGCAGGGTGCGGTGGCACACGGCCGCGAGGCGGTCGCGGAGGGCCCCGTTGCGCTCGGCCTCGTCGTCGCTCTTGACGTACTGGGCGGTGAAGGAGTCCTGCGGGCCGAACACCTGCTCGTCGAGGATGCTCACGAGGCCGTAGAGTTCGAGGAGGTTGTTCTGCAGCGGCGTGGCGGTGAGCAGGAGCTTGCGGGGCGACTGGATGGCCTTCGCGATGGCGACGGCCTTCTTGGTCCCCTTGTAGACGCTGCGGAGGCGGTGGGCCTCGTCGCACACCACGAGGTCCCAGTGGAGGGCGCCGATCTCCGCGGCGCGGGCGTAGGCGAACTCGTACGACACGATCACGATGGCGTCGTCGCGCCGGAGGGGGTCACGGTCGCCGCGCTTCTTCGCGTCGTTGACGGTCTTCGTCTCCACGATCACCGAGTCGATGAAGAACTTGCTCGCGAGCTCGTTCTGCCACTGCTTGCGCAGCGTCGCGGGGGTGATGAGCAGGATGCGCCGGCGCCGCTCGGCCCACTTCTGCGAGAGGACGATGCCCGCCTCGATGGTCTTGCCGAGGCCCACCTCGTCGGCGAGGAGCACCCCCTTCGAGAGCGGCGAGCGCAGCGCGAAGAGGGCGGCGTCAATCTGGTGGGGGTTGAGGTCGACCCGCGCGTTGGCGATCGAGCGCGAGAGGCCCGACACGTCGTCCTGCGCCCGCTGCTGTTGCAGGCACTGCGCCCAGTATTTTGCGTGGTACTCCGTGGTCATCGCCGTCCCTTCCTCCCGCTCGTTCGCCGCGTGCGCGGCGCCAATCTGCACCATCCGCCCCGCCAGCGGAAGGTGGACGAAGCACCCCAGCACCCGCCGCCCGAGGGCCTCGCCCAGCGCCTCCGCGTAGGCGCTCAACTGCCCCCAGTGCGCGGCCGCCCGCGCGTCGCACCCCTCGCCGTGGTGGCTCTTGTGGTCGATCACGGCGACCCCATCGGACGTCACCAGCACGAGGTCGGCGCTCCCACGCAGCTCGCTCCCGTCGGGCATCGCCC